>JBEKWL010000012.1:0-50218 GCA_049513095.1 Terriglobales bacterium | reverse complement strand
CCGTTAGTCGACTCGAACCTCACGCAGCTTGAATATAGTAACCTGGGGACCGTGTGCGGTTATGGGCTAACGCTGGCCAGCGGCTACGGACTCTGCCCCTGCACGGTGGAAGACTACGACTTTTAGTCTTCCGAGTTGAGGGGCGGTAAGGCAGGGCCGAGATAGCTTCGTTGGATAAGACTGTCGCAGCATTTTCTCCTGAAACGGCTGGGGTTTCCCAGCCGTTTTCTTATTCGCTTCCAATGGCAGAAGAAAAACCGCTAGCAAGCATAGAAGGGTTACCTGCAGCCGTAGTCAGCCACGTTGGAAACGAATTGCGCGCGGGCCAGCGGCTGGTTCGTCCTGCCATGATCCCGAAGCCAGTGGGGGTGAGCGCATTAGATCCGCTCATGCACAATGATTCCATCGGGGCGAACGCGTTGGCGCCAATGGCTCGCCAGCCCTGCTAAGCTCATTCCTGCGTGAATCGGAAATACGACGTCATCATTCTCGGAGCCGGCGCGGCCGGCCTGATGTGTGCCATGGAAGCGGGCAAGCGTGGACGGCGTGTCCTGGTGCTTGAACGCGCGGATCGAATCGGCAAGAAGATCCTGATCTCCGGCGGCGGCCGCTGCAATTTCACTAATCTGCACACCAGCCCAGAGAACTTTCTTTCGGCCAACCGACACTTCGCCAAGTCGGCGCTCGCCCGCTATACTCCGGCCGATTTCATAGGCCTCGTCGAGAAGCATCGCATCCCCTACCATGAAAAAAAACTCGGCCAGTTGTTTTGCGACCGAACGGCGAACGGCATCACCGCAATGCTCGAGCAGGAATGCCGCGACGCCGGAGTAGAAATCCGGTGCAACACGAAAGTGAACGAGGTGCGCAACGACGACCAGTTCACCGTGCAAGCCGAGGACGCCAGTTTCGGCGCGCCACGCCTCGTGGTTGCCACCGGAGGTTTGTCCATCGCGAAACTCGGCGCCACCTCTCTAGGTTACGATCTGGCTCGGCAATTCGGCCTGAAGATCGAGCCCCCACGCGCCGCCCTGGTTCCTCTCCTCTTCAGCGAACGGGACCGCAAGCGCTGGTGCGATCTGGCCGGAGTTTCCACCGAGGTAGTTGCTTCCACGCGCAGCGCGAAACAGACGTTCCGCGAGAATATGCTCTTCACTCATCACGGCATCAGCGGGCCCGCGATTCTCCAGATCTCTTCTTACTGGGACGGCAAGGAGCCAATTCACTTCGACCTTGCGCCAGACCGCGACCTCACCGCGGAATTGCGAGCGAGGAGTCCTCGCGACCAATCGAGTTGGAAATTGCTGCTAAGAGAAGCCCTGCCTCGCCGCTTCGCGGATCGCTGGCTCGAAACCTATCCTTTAGCCGGCAACTCCGATCGCGACTTGGCTCACGCCGAGCATCAACTGCATGCATGGGAAGTCAAGCCAGAAGGGACCGAGGGTTACGGAAAAGCGGAAGTCACCGCGGGCGGCGTCGCTACCGTCGAACTTTCCGCCAAGACCATGGAATCCCTGAAAGTGTCCGGCCTTTTTTTCATCGGAGAAGTGGTCGACGTCACCGGCCAACTCGGGGGCTTCAACTTCCAGTGGGCTTGGGCGTCCGGATTTTGCGCCGGACAGGCGATGTGAGGATTTCCCGCGAAAAAATGCGGGCACTTGATGCGGCTGTGCTAAATCTCCGCACCTTCCTGCATGAACGGCATACGGGCCAGAATTTCCGCGGCCCGCTCCAGTTGTTTCAGGTCTTCACCGGTGAAGTCTGCGCCCGCGAGCGAAGCATCCAGCCCTTTGCGCGACACTTGCACCACTCCCAGCACATTTCCTCCGGAGCGCGCCACGGGAACGGACATGATCTTCTGAATCGGCATTTGCTCCTGGCTTTGATCTTCTTCCCCGGCTCCCAGCTTGACCGCTTCAAATAGGCTGACATGTTTTACGCGCATAAACGTATTCGACAGAAGTGGAGTCTGAGTCGCTGCAGTCCGGGCTGCAACCGCCGATCCGGTCAGCGGCAGTACACCCGCGGATCGCAGCTCTGGTGGAAAGATAAATCGCAGACTACCCTTTTCTAACCTGAGCAGTGCCACTTCGCTGCGGCGCACACGCAGGGCCTGCGCCAGCTTCAGGCAGACTCGATCCGAACTCGGAGATTCCGAGAGCATGCTCTCCAAGTCGCCGACGCTGGCCTTGGCGGCCTTGGTAGCGAAACCTTGATTGCCGGTCGATGACATAATTGTGGCCTTTAGGCCGTACCCATATCCTGCGGGCACCAGCAACTTTTCGACAAGTTACCGGAGTACTTTTGCTGCTTTCCGGCAACGCAATCTTGGTCCTGTCCAAGCGAGTAACTTTTCTTATGCGGCGGAACGGATTTTTCGATGCCTTGCGGCACAATTCCACAGGCATTCGCGATATAGTTAGATAGATTCTTCTTCGCAACTAGTCGGATAGCGGCTAATCGGAGTACGCGAATGTCGCTTATTCATTACGCAAGACCATTTTTGGAGTTGGGTATCTGTAAGGAGTACTGCATGGCTCGCAAGACAACCGGAAACTCTACCCCCAGTCGCAGCAAGAAAACCGCAGCCTCGATTCAGCCTGCCGCTGTGCAGGTTGCGCCCGAAGTTCCGAAGAATGGGAAGCCGGCCAACCTCGTTCTTGTCGTCCCTGTCAATCTCGAAGAAGAGATTCGCCGCCGCGCCTATGAACTCTACCTGCAGCGCAGAGCGACTGCGGGCGGCGAGAACGGCAACGAGAATGAAGACTGGCTGATTGCGGAGCGCGAAATCCTTTCTCGCCACGGCAGAATGGCACGTCATACGACGGCGTAGATCCGGCCAGGTCCGAGCCTTGAATTCCGGCGAACTCCGAAGATTGCCCACTGGCTCGGTGCGCCGGGCGCGATACGACCCCCGCTCGAACCTGGGTTTGAAATGCCCACGGCGGAGTTACTGCTGTACGGCCTGCACCAGCGCCGGCCTCACCTGTTCGCGCTGAATTTCAGAGGCGTCCCACGCGCCGCCCAGAGCCTTCACCAGGTAGACAGAAGTGGTCATCTGCTGACCGAGCAATTGTGTCGCCAGGCGTTCATTGCTCAGCAGCGTGGATTGCGCGGTAATAACATCGAGGTAAGTTGTAACACCTCCGACATAACGGTCGTTGGCTATGTCCAGCGCGCGGCGCGAGTCGGCGACCGCTGCCTGCTGAGTCTTCATGGCCTGCTCAAGAAACGCGAGACCGGAGAGCCCATCCTCCACCTGCTGAAATGCCACCAGCACCGACTCGCGATAATTGGCGACCGATTCGTCATAGGCCGCGCGGCTGGACGCCAGGTTGGCGCGATTGCGGCCGCCATTAAAAATCGGCTGCAGCAGATCGCCACCCAGCGACCAGAAAGCGCTGGGAGCGGTCACCAGCGTGGCGATGTCGCGGCTTTCCAATCCGCCACTCCCGGCCAATGTAATGTGCGGATAAAACGCTGCCATCGCTAACCCTACCTGCGCATTTTCGAACGCCATCTGGCGCTCGCTGGTAGCAACGTCGGGCCGACGCTCCAGAATCTCAGATGGAACTCCGGTGGGAATCGCCGGAGGTGCGGCATTGAACGGTGCCTCAGCCAGGCTGAAAGCCGACGCGGACTTCCCTACCAGTACGGCGATGGCATGTTCGTATTGCGCCCGCTGCTGCAACACGAGCTGAAGCTGCGTCGCAGTCGAATCCAGCAACGCGGCCTGCTGCGCGACTTCCAGCCCATTCGCGACTCCGCCCTCGTGACGATGGTTGACCAAATCCAATCCTTTTTGCTGGATTTCGACCGACTGCCGTACCACTCCAGCTTCACGATCACTTTCGCGCAGGTTGAAATAGTCGGCGGCGAGTTCGGCGGTCAACACCAGGCGCACATTTTCCAGGTCGGCCGCGCTGCCTTGCAACGAAGCATTGGCCGCCTCCAGATTGCGGCGCACGCGTCCGAATAAATCAAGCTCGTAGCTGACGGAAAACGGGACGGTAAACACGCTCTCGGTGTCAGGCTTGACGGTCTGAGGCGTGCCGCCCTCAAGCGGACGGTTGCCGGAGAAGAGCATGCGCTGCCCGCTGGGATCGGTGCTGAACGTGGGAAAGTACGCCGAGGACGCAATCCGCGCCTGCGCCCGAGCCTGCGAGAGGCGATCCTGCGCCGCTGCCAGCGACTGGTTTGCTTGCAACAGTTGCTGCTCCAGCCGGTCGAGTTCCGCGTCATGAAATATCTGCCACCACGCGCCCTTGGGAATCGCATCCTTCGGAGCAGCCGTTTGCCACGGCCCTTCGCCTTTCCACGTGTCGGGAACTTGCGCGGTGGGGCGCTTATATCCCGGCCCGACGGTGCACGCCACGCCCGCGAGTAATGCCGCAGCGAGCAAAGCGCAACACCCACCACGGAGACGCGGAGACGCGGAGAAGAACGAGGTGGTAACTCTTTTTTTATGAAGCAACGGCGATCCAGTAATGGGCCTACTAAAAAGATCTTCTCCGTGCCTCCGTGCCTCCGTGGTGAGGTTTAGCTTCACGAGCGCGCATCTCCTGCGTTCGGCTTGGCGACGTGCACCTTCTGCCCTTCCTCAAGCGAGTCGGACGGATTGATGATGATCTGATCGCTTACCTCGAGCCCGCCCAGAATTTCGAGCGTAGCGCCGAAGTCGCGCCCAATACTGATCGGGCGCAGATGCACCTTGCCGTCCTTGTCAACGACCGCGACCCGCGGTCCCTCGGCGCGGAACAGCATGGCGTTTACCGGGATCGTAATCCTTGGAACAGAAGTCCCGGTCGCAAAATGCACTTGGCCGAAAGAACCAGGCAGCAGCTTGCCATCTTTGTTAGGAACATCCACTTCCGTGTTCAGCGTGCGCGTCGCGGGATCGATGGCATCGGCGGTGCGAGCTACCGTTCCCAAAAATTTCTGGCCGGGAAACTCCTGGAGCGTAACGTTCGCCTTCATCCCAACCTTGATGTTCGGCGCATACGCCTGCGGCACACTGACGTAAACCCGAAGCGGATCGACGCGTGCGATATCGAACAGCTCTTTGCCAGTCGCTTGCGCGCCGGAATTGATGAGCGCGCCCGGATCGACATTGCGCCGGGTCAGCACGCCGGAAAAAGGAGCGTACACGTTTTTGAAAGACTCGAGTTCTTCGAGGCGACGAACATTCGCGTCCGCTGCTGCCAGGTTGGCTAGGGCCTGCTGGTAGCCGCTCGCTTGCTGGTCGGCTTCCTGCTGCGAAACCGAGTCGGACTTGAGCAGATTCGCCCAGCGGTCAGCGGAGATTTTCGCCAACCCCAGCGCCGCCTTGATCTGTTCGCGGCTGGATCGGGCCTGGGAAAGTTCCTGGTCGATTTCCGGAGTGTCAATCGCCGCCAGCAGCTCACCCTTCTGAATCTTGCTTCCAATGTCCTTGTACCAGCGCAAGAGGTAGCCGTTGGTGCGCGCAAAAATGGGAGATTCCTCAAAGGCCAGCAAATTTCCGGGCAACATCAGTTCGTCATTTCCGGGCTCGGATTCGGGTTGCACCACGGCGACGGTCGGAACCGAAACAGCTTCGGTTTCTTTGGCCAGCGCGTCGCTTTCGCTCTTCTTATTCAGAAAGGTGACTACGCCGGCGGTGATCAGGACAAGCAGCACGGCGCCAATCAGAATCTTCCCCCGGCCCACCGGATTGGGAGCCAGATCGGAAGGCCGATATTCATCCGGGCGCACGGACTCCGTCTCGTTCTGCTCTGTCGTTACGGGCGGCGGTTGTATTGGCATGATTGCGGTCTCCAAAAAAATTCTCTGCTTCTCTACTTCCGCTCCGCCTGCTGCTGTGCCTCGCGGCGGCCATGAATAATCGTAAACACACTTGGCACGAAAAATAATGTGGCGACGGTTGCGAAGAGCAGGCCGCCAATCACGGCGCGGCCCAGCGGTGCGTTCTGCTCTCCGCCCTCTCCGAAGCCCAACGCCATTGGCACCATGCCGATAATCATGGCGAGAGCCGTCATAATGACCGGCCGTATGCGCGTGTGACCCGCTTCGAGCGCCGCTTGCCGCGCGGGCGCTCCCGCATTCATACGGTCGCGGGAAAACGAAACCAGCAGAATCGAATTCGAGGTCGCCACCCCCATGCACATGACCGCGCCCGTCAGCGACGGAACACTGAGCGTCGTCCGCGTAATCAGCAGGAACCAGCAGATTCCCGCCAGCGCTCCCGGCAACGCAGTAATAATGATAAAGGGATCGAGCCACGACTGGAAGTTGACCACGATCAGCAAGTAGACGAGCACAATCGCCCCGATAAGGCCAACGCCCAGGCCGAAGAACGAGGACCGCATCGTCTCCACCTGCCCGCGAACCACAATTTGCGTTCCGCGCGGCAGATGGTCCTGGAATGGTTTGAGCGCCTTCATGATGTCCGACGCGACCCCACCCAGATCGCGCCCCTGCGTGCTGGCATACACATCGATGACCGGCTGCACGTTGTAATGATTGACCACGGCGGGACGCGCCACGGGCGTAAGTTGCGCCAGATTGCCGAGCACCTGCGGAACAGTCTGCGAACTCGCGCCCGTCACCGGCGTGTTCATCAAGTCCTGCAACGATGTCATGCGATACTGCGGCGTCTGGATGGCGATTTGATAACTCACACCGTTCTTTCGATTCAGCCAGAAATTGGGGGCCGTCTGGAAGCTTCCACTTAAGCTGATCAGCACGCTTTGCGCCACATTTTGGGCATTCAGTCCCACCTGATTGATGCGCGTGCGGTCCATGTCGAGGTAGAGAGTGGGCAACCCCAACATCTGTTGCACATGTACGTCGGCGGTGCCGGGAATCTGGCGCAGCCGATTTGCGATTCCCTGCGCGATGTCGTAGTTTCCGCGCATATCGGCGCCCACTACCTGAATATCGACCGGCGCGGGCAATCCAAAATTGAGAATTTGCGACACGATGTCGGCGGGCTGAAAGAAGAACTCCACGCCCGGGAAGCGCGCCGGCAGGACGCGGCGCAACTGGCGCACGTACTGCGCCGTCGCATGATGGTGTTCCGGATTCAGAGAAATCAGGATCTCCGCATCACTCGTCCCAATCACTCCCGAACTGGAGTAGGAAAGATTGATGCCCGAGTAGGGAACGCCGACATTGTCCAGCACCGTCTGCAACTCTTCCGTCGGAATCTCGCTGCGCAGCACGCGCTCCACTTCATCGCACAGACGCGCCGTCTCTTCCACGCGCAGGCCAGGCCGGGCGCGGACGTGCAGCCGAATCAAGCCCGCATCCACCTGCGGGAAAAAGTCCCGCCCCAGAAAGAACACCAGCCCCAGCGATAGAAAACAGAAAGCAGCAAAGCACAACGAGAACAGTTTCCGGTGTTCGAGCGTGGTTTCCAGCAGTTGCCGATAGCTGCCGCGGAATCTCTCAAACCAGCGCTCGAATCCGCGCTGCGATTTTCCCAGAAAGCTTTTCGGCTCGGCGGCACGGTGCTCATGCCCGCGCATGATAAACATCACCATCGTCGGAATCAGGGTTCGCGACAGCAGATACGACGCCAGCATGGCAAAGCTCACCGCTTCCGCCAGGGGCACAAAAAGAAACTTCGCGACTCCGGTCAGAAAGAACATCGGCACAAACACAATGCAGATGCTCAGCGTCGACACGAACGCAGGCACGGCGACCTGTTGCGCACCGTCGAGGATGGCCTTCTTCATCTCCTTGCCCATGGCCAGATTGCGCTCGATGTTTTCGATCTCCACCGTCGCATCGTCCACCAGGATGCCGACGGCGAGCGCCAGTCCTCCGAGAGTCATGATGTTGATGGTTTCGCCGAGCGCGCTCAGCAGAATCACGGAGACGAAAATGGATAAGGGAATCGAGATTGCGATGATCAAGGTCGGACGCCAATCGCCCAGGAAAACCAGGATCATGACGGCGGTAAGACAGGCGGCAATTATGCCCTCCCGCAGGACTCCCTGAATCGACGCGCGCACGAAAAGCGACTGATCGAACAGAGCCTTGATGCTGAGTTGGGGCGCGAGGTCGCGCGGCAGATACTTCGACGGGTCTCGCAACAGCGCCTTTATGCCATCGACGACCGTCAACGTGGAAGAGCCGCCCACCTTATAGATCGACATCAGCGTGCCGCGCACGCCGTCCTGCCGCACGATGTTGGTTTGCACCGCAAATCCGTCGCGCACGTGGGCTACATCGCGCAGGTAAAGCGTAGACGAGTTCGAGGTCTTCACCGGCAGATCGTTGAGTTGGGCGATGGTCTCCGGCGCGCCGTTCATCTCCACGTTGTACTCGGTCGGCCCAATCTTGGTCGTACCCGCCGGCAGAATCAAGTTCTGCGCGGACACCGCATTGACGATGTCGATGGGCGCCAACCCGTAGGCCTGCAGCTTGGCGGAATCCAGGTCCACCTGCACCTGGCGCGGCTTGCCGCCGTATGGCCACGGAGTGGCCGCGCCCTGCACCGTGACCAACTGCGTACGCAGAAAATTGTTCCCCATATCGAACAACTGTTGCTCCGGCAGCGTCTTGCTGCTCAAGCCCAGTTGCACAATTGGCGTCGTGGATGCCGAATAAGTTATGACCAGCGGCGGGGTCGTGCCCGGAGGCAGCCCGCGCAGGATGGTCTGGGACATCGCCGTCACCTGTGTCACGGCCATGGAAATGTTGACGCCAGGCCGGAAGAAGATCTTGATCACGGCTTTTCCGTTCAGCGACTGCGACTCCTGATGCTCGATGTCGTTGACCGTGATCGTGTATCCACGCTCGGCGTTGCTCACGATCCGGTCCGCCATCTCACTCGGCGACATGCCGTCGAAGCTCCACACCACGCTGACCACGGGAATGTTGATTTCGGGAAAAATGTCGACCGGGGTGCGCAGGATGGTGAGGGGCGTAAGAATGATGATGAGCAGTGCCATCACCACAAACGTATAAGGACGGCGAAGCGCTAATGCAACAATCCACATAAGACTGGCGAAAACTGGTAATGCCGAAACCCAATACTAGCGGGAACCGTACTGCCGGCGCTGCGGCCCCCACACCGGCCTGCGCACTAGCAAATTGAGATTCAAAACACTACGTTTCGGATTTAAATTATATTACACTCTAGCCATGGCTCAAAACCATATCCCACACGCCGGCGCCCGGAACAGAAGTAACGGCGCGAGCGGAAGCAACGGAACGAACGGGAAGCGCCCGCCCGGACGCCCTCGCAGTGAGGAATCGCGTCAGTCCATCCTGCGAAGCACGCTGAAACTCCTCAAGCAGGACGGTGGATTCGCCGAGCTGAGCATTGAAGCTGTCGCCGCCGACGCCAATGTGGGCAAGACAACTGTCTATCGTTGGTGGCCGACCAAGGCCGCCCTGGTCGCCGACGCCTTCTCTGCCAGTGCCGACGACGAACTCCGCTTCCCGAATACTGGCTCCGTGCATACTGACATGAGCCTGCAAATGAGGCGCGTGATTCGCATCTTCCGCTCCAAGCGCGGCAAGGTCGTGGCGGCGTTGCTCGCCGGAGGCCAATCGGATCCGGAGTTGATCGAGGCCTTTCGCGACCGATTCCTCTGGCCCAGACGCAAACAGGCCTATCAAACTCTGCAGCGTGGCATCGACCGCGGCGAACTGCCCGTCGGCAGCGACCTCGACCTCATCCTCGACTCGCTCTACGGACCAATCTACATGCGTTTTCTGATCCGGCACGGCAAGCTCGACGAAAACTTCGCCGACGAAATTTGCGGGTTGGTGCTGAAAGGTTTGAAACGCCGGCCTCACGGCAAAAATTAGAGACCGCTGAAACCTGCCGCGACCCGCACCACAACCATGGGAACGACCCCAACCCCTAAGCCGTTTACCTGCTAAAACTTACCGTTTGAGCGCCAAATCCGCCCGGTGCCTGATTGGACTTGCGAGAAGCAACCTCCAAGGTTAGAATTTAAATGCGACCGAAACAGTCGGAATTGAATCCGACTATAAAGGTCGGCATTCGGCTCCATGCTGAAACTAACCAAAAAAGCGGACTACGGCCTCATGGCCATGAAGCATCTGGCCGAGCACGCCGACCGGGGCGCATGCAGCGCCAAGGATGTTGCCGAGGCCTATGGCATCCCGCAGGAAGCGCTGGCAAAGATCCTGCAACGGCTGGCCAAGGTCGGTTTGATACGGTCCCAGCATGGCATGAACGGCGGCTACACGCTGACGCGGGATCCGAAGATGATTTCCGCGTTCGAAGTGATCAAGGCCATCGACGGCCCGCTGTTCATTACGTCGTGCGTCACTGTTCGCGGCGAATGCGGTCAGAGCGGTCGCTGCACGATTCGTGAGCCGCTGCGCAAAGTGAATGAAAGCATCGAGCAGGTGCTGAAGAACATCATGATTTCCGAGATGAAGGAAGAGCCGGAAGTTCTCCAGGTCAAGAAGCTGGAGACCAAAGGGCCGGCAGAGTTGATAACCATTTCGTAGCTTGGATTAAAGAACCAGGTTCGTATCAGGGCATCGCTTTAGCGATGCCACAAGTCGGTAAGTATCAGTGGCCCCTTTAGGGGTTGGGCAATGTGCATTCTTGCCCGCGAGTTTAGGCTTTTCAAGGAGCAAAGCAATCATGAGCACGAATGGAAAAAAGGCGACCCCCAACGCTACGGAACAGCACGCGGCTCCCGCTGGGATCAAGCTGCCCATCTACATGGATAATCACGCGACCACGCCCATGGATCCGCGGGTTCTCGATGAAATGCTGCCCTACTTCATGGAAAAGTTCGGCAACGCCGCCAGCCGCAATCACCCGTTTGGATGGATAGCGGAAGAAGCGGTCGAGTTGTCGCGTGAGCGTATCGCGAAGCTGATCGGCGCGACCCCGAAAGAGATCATCTTCACCTCGGGCGCCACCGAAAGCGACAACCTGGCAATCAAGGGCGTGGCGGAGATGTACCGCGAGAAGGGTAACCACATCATCACTGAGGTTACCGAGCACAAGGCCGTGCTCGACACCTGCAAGCATCTTGAGAAACTCGGCTTTCGCGTGACCTATCTGCCGGTGCAGAAGGATGGGTTGATCGACCTCGACGACCTGAAGCGCGCCATCGACGACAAGACGATTCTGGTCACGATCATGGCGGCCAACAACGAGATTGGCATACTGCAACCGATTGCGGAAATCGGCAAGCTATGCCGGGAACGCGGCGTGGTCTTCCATTCCGACGCGGTACAGGCAATTGGCAAAACTCCGATCGACGTGAACAAGATGAACCTCGATGTCGCGTCCATCACCGGACACAAGCTGTACGGGCCGAAAGGCGCGGGCGCGCTTTATGTGCGCCGCAAGAATCCGCGAGTGCAGTTGGTGGCGCAGATTGACGGCGGCGGGCACGAGCGCGGAATGCGCTCCGGAACACTCAATGTTCCCGGCATCGTCGGCCTCGGCAAGGCGTGCGCCATCGCGCACGAAGAGATGCCGCAGGAATCCTGCAAAATGGCGGGCCTGCGCAACCGGCTCAAAGACAGCATCATGAGCCGCCTTGATGAGGTGTACATCAACGGCTCCATGGAACATCGCCTCCCCGGCAATCTGAACATCAGCTTTGCCTATGTGGAAGGCGAGTCGCTGCTGATGGGCATCAACGATATCGCGGTTTCGAGCGGTTCGGCGTGCACCTCGGCAACGCTTGAGCCATCTTATGTATTGAAGGCGCTCGGTACGGGCGACGATCTGGCGCACAGCTCGATCCGCTTCGGCATCGGGCGCTTCAACACGGAAGCGGAGATCGATTACGTGGCCGACCGCGTGGTTGAAACAGTACTGCGTCTGCGCGAACTGTCGCCGCTCTACGAAATGGCGAAAGAGGGTGTGGACTTGAAGAGTGTGAAGTGGGCGGCGGAAGCGCACTAAGCGGCAGAAGAGCGTTGAGCACGCTTCTGAAGGAGTGGGGTTCGTATCAGGGCATCGCTTCAGCGATGCCGTAAGAGTTTCGAAATGAAAAGCCCCTTTAGGGGCCGGGCATAGAAAAGTTCTCAAGGAGATTGCAGATGTCATATAGCGATAAAGTGATCGATCACTACAACAATCCACGCAACGTGGGCTCAATGGACAAAAAAGATGCCGATGTGGGCACCGGCCTGGTCGGTGCGCCTGAGTGCGGCGACGTGATGAAGCTGCAGATCAAGGTTAACCCGCAGACCAACATCATCGAAGACGCCAAGTTCAAGACCTTCGGCTGCGGCTCGGCGATTGCGTCGTCTTCGCTTGCGACCGAGTGGGTCAAGGGCAAAACGGTTGACCAGGCCCTAGAGATCAAGAACACCGAGATCGTGAAGGAACTGGCCTTGCCGCCGGTGAAAATTCACTGCTCGGTGCTGGCCGAAGATGCGATCCGGGCCGCCATCGGCGACTGGAAAAAGAAGCAGGAAACCGCGAAGCCCGTGGAAGTGCGGGCAGCGCAGTAGAATTGCTACTGGCTACTAGCTTCTAGCCACTAGCGAGCCCGAGACAGTAGAATTGCTACTGGCTACTAGCTTCTAGCGAGCCCGAGACTCGGAACTTCTGGGTTTGGTTGCTAGAAGCCGGTAGCTAGAAGCCAGAAGCGCCCTGCCCCTATGGGAGACACACTCAAAACCGTAGCGCCACCCTCCGCACCCACGGCTCCGGCCAAGGGCATCCAGGTCACCGACAACGCGCTCAAGAAGATTCGCTCAGCCATGGTGAAAGAAAACGTTTCGCCGGAGCAGGGTGGGCTTCGTTTGGGCGTGCAGGGCGGCGGATGCTCGGGCCTGACTTACAACATACGGTTCGATACGCAACCGCGCGAGCGCGACCGTGTGTTTCAGTTCGGAGATGTGCGGGTTTTTGTGGACCCGAAGTCCTTCATCTATCTGCACGGGATGACTCTCGATTACCACGAAACCCTGATGCAGCAGGGGTTCGTGTTCGTGAACCCGAACTCAACCAAGTCCTGCGGCTGCGGGAGTTCTTTCTCGTAGTAGAAGTGTTGCGAGGATGGCGAGGGCGGGCCGTGCGCTCGCCTTAAATTTTGTATGGCAAACATAGAATCCAAGTCGTCGTTGATCATTCCGGGACATGCGCCCGAAGAGGCGACCCCAAGTTGCTGGTCGTGCGGCACCATGCGCGCGGTGCACTTCTGCAGTTCGTGCGGCAAAGTACAGCCGCCGGTCCCGGTGGACTATTTCACCTTCTTTGGATTTCCGCGCAAGCTCAACCTTGACACCTCCGAACTGGAAAAAGAGTTTTACGCGCTGAGTCGCCGGCTGCATCCTGATGTCTTCGGGCAGGCTGACGACAGGGAACGTACCTGGAGCCTGGAACAAAGTTCCATGCTCAACGACGCGTACCGCACGCTGAAAGATCCGATCAAGCGTACTGAATATCTGCTGCGCCTCGAAGGCGTCGAACTCGGAGAGCAATCGAAACAAGCGACCGAAAAGGCTCGCGCAACCGGCGAATTGAAGAAACAGGTAGTGCCTCGCGATCTTTTGGAGGAAGTTTTCGAACTCAACCTGCATCTGGAAGAACTGCGACTCCAGAAAAAAATGGGCGAAGATGATCCCGCTTTACTTGAGGAAATCGGCAAGGCCAAGCTTTCGCTGGAAGAAAAATACGACGCACTCTTCAACGAACTCAAGACCGAGTGGAACAACTGGGACAAATCCCTGGACAGCGGAACCGAAGAGGATCGCCGGAAAATTCTGGCCAAAATGCTGGATGTACTCAACCGCAGAAATTATGTCCGAAACTTGGTACGAGACGTGAACGAGGCAATGGAATAGGAACAATTGGTAATTTGTGATTTGTAATTTCCAATTTGAGAGCAACGCATCGTCGGAAATCCAAATTACAAATTACAAATCAGAAATTACAAATGTCTTCTGATCACATCGTCGGCATCGATCTCGGTACCACGAACTCGCTCGTGGCCTACATGCAGGGAGATTCCCCTGTCGTCATCCCCGGAGAAGACGGATTGAATCTTGTCCCCTCGGTGGTGGCGCTCGACCAGAATAACCAGGCCGTAGTGGGCAACGCCGCGCGCCGGTATCTGATCGAAACGCCGGAACGGGCTGTCTACTCGGTCAAGCGTCTGATGGGGCGCGGCCTCGAGGATATACAGGACGAGCTGAAGCTGTTTCCCTTCCAGTTGGCGGAAGATCTTCAAGCGGGAGAGGTTCTGCGCATCAAGATTGGTGAGCGAACCTACACACCACCTGAGATTTCGGCGCTGGTGTTGCGCCAGCTGAAGCGCAATGCCGAGCGTTTTTTCGGAGCGCCCGTAACCCATGCGGTCATAACTGTCCCCGCATACTTCAATGACGCGCAGCGGCAGGCGACGAAAGATGCCGGCCGCATCGCCGGGCTGAATGTTTTGCGGCTGGTGAACGAACCGACGGCAGCATCGCTCGCTTACGGCCTGGACAAAAAGAAGCACGGCATCGTGGTGGTTTACGATCTCGGCGGCGGCACATTCGACATCTCGATTCTCAAGCTGCACGACGGCATCTTCGAAGTGATTGCCACCAACGGCGATACGCATCTCGGCGGAGACGACATCGACAATCTTCTGATCGCAATCGCGCTCGACGACATTCGCGGCGACCTCGGAATCGATTTCCGGTGCGATTTTCGGAATGATGCTCGGCGCAGCGGAGAAACCGTAGCACGCATCCGCCAGGCCGTGATTGAGGCCAAGATTGCGCTTTCGTCGCAGCCCACGGCGAAGCTTGATGTCGATTTGCCCGGCGGAAAGAAGTATCAGCGAGAGATTTCGCTCGAGGTTTTCGAGCAGATGATTCAGCCGATCATTGACCGCACGGTCGGTCCCTGCAAGCAGGCCCTCAAAGACGCAGGTCTGAAGCCGGAACAAATCGACGAGGTCGTGCTGGTCGGGGGCTCCACGCGCATTCCAAAGGTGCGCCGTTTGGTGCAGGATCTGTTTGGACGCGTGCCGCACACGGATTTAAATCCCGACGAAGTGGTTGCGCTCGGCGCGGCCGTGCAGGCGAATATTCTGGGCGGCGGCTCTGAAATTACGAAAGAGATGCTGTTGCTCGACGTAACCCCCCTGTCTCTGGGAATCGAAGTGGCGGGCGGCGTGACCGATAAAATCATCCTGCGTAATTCGACGGTACCGGCTTCGGCAACGCAGTACTACACGACCCAGGTGGATGGCCAGACCAATGTCGCGATTCACGTGTTGCAAGGCGAACGCGAACTGGCGCGGGATTGCCGGTCGCTGGCACGCTTCGATCTGAAGGGCGTTCCACCCATGCCCGCCGGCATGCCGCGCATTGAAGTGAAGTTTCTGATCGACGCTAACGGCATTCTGCGCGTCTCGGCGCGCGAGCAACGCAGCGGAAAAGAAGCTGAAATCGACGTCCAGCCCAGCTACGGACTCACCGACGAACAGGTCGAGAACATGCTGCTCGAATCGTTCGACTATGCAGAAGAGGATTTCCGGCAGCGGCAGATCATTGAGGCGCGACGCGAAGCAGACACGATCCTGACGGCGCTCGCGAAAGGAAAGAAGAATCCGGCTTGGCAAGAGCTCACAAGCGAGGAACGCAGCCACGTCGAGACGCTGGAGAAAGCTCTTGCCGCGGTGAAGGATGGCGATGGCAATAATGTCGATTATCACGCGATCCGCGCAGCCATTGACGCGCTGAATGAGGCTACGATGCATTTGGCGGAATTAATGATGGATACCGCCGTTTCAACCGCGCTCAAGGGCAAAACCATGGACGACACCGACCTGGCCGAAGGGCCGCAGGCCGGCCATCCGGTGGCGAAGGCAGAATTTAAATGAAGCAGGTTTCAAGGTTTCAACGTGAAACCCAAGCTTGCAACTCCGAAACTTTGAAACATGGGGTCTTACATGTCTGAACAAGAAACGCAGGGAACCGGAACCACCACAATGGATGCTCCCGGTGAAAACACGGTGCAGGTCACCTTTCTTCCCGAAGGCAAGACGGTGACCTTTGAACACGGCAAGCTGCCTTATAAAGACCACGGCAAGGAAGAGTCGCTGCTCGATGTAGCGTTGAACTTCGGCATTCATCTCGATCATGCTTGCGGAGGAAACTGCGCCTGCACCACCTGCCACGTCTGGGTGAAGGAAGGTGCCGACTTGATCTCGGAGATGGAAGATGACGAAGCCGACAAGCTCGACATGGCCGCCGATCTTCAGCTAAACTCGCGCCTTGGATGCCAGACGGTGATCAAGAAGCCGGGCAAAGTGGTCGTGGAAATTCCGGCGTGGAACCGGAATTACATTTCGGAAGAGCATTAGAAAGCCAGATCTTAAGCTTTCCGCTCTTATCTTTCGGCTAAACCGTGATCGGGTTGGTTGAGCGAACGACTAATAATTAAGAGGAGCACTGATTCATGCCAAAAGAACTCACCTGGAGCGATCCTGAAGACATCGGGATTCTGCTCTCTGAAACCTATCCGAAGCTCGACCCGCTCACGGTTCGTTTCACCGACCTGCACAGGTATGTAATCGCGCTTCCCGGCTTCAAGGACGACCCAGCGACCTCGAACGAAGCCAAGCTGGAAGCAATTCAGATGGCGTGGCACGCAGAAGTTCTCGACCGAACCCAGGGATAGGCTCAGCTGTTCCAGCAACACGAAAACTCAGCGCACGCCCACCGTATTGGGAAGCGCATCTTCCACGCTCGCCTCGCGTAAAAACTTCGCCGCCTCTTCGGGTGGTGTGGGATTGATGTAGAAACCGGTTCCCCATTCAAATCCCGCCGTCTTGGTCAATTTGGGCATGAATTCGATATGCCAGTGGTAATACTCGTT
The DNA here is from genome assembly GCA_049513095.1 of Terriglobales bacterium. GTDB lineage: Bacteria > Acidobacteriota > Terriglobia > Terriglobales > Acidobacteriaceae > Acidiflorens. Next base: position 33,396 of record JBEKWL010000012.1, on the reverse strand, counting down.
GGCCGAATCCTGCGCCGGCGACGTGTGTACGACCAGGTTGTACGGTGGATTATCGAGCACGCGGTCAGCTTTCATCAGCAACTGCTTGAGTGCTTTCGCGAGATTTTCAAACATGTGCGACGACGAGTTCTCGAAGGCAGACTCGTGGGTCTTGGGAAGGATCCAGGTTTCAAAGGGAAACCGCGGAGCATACGGGGCGAGAGTAAGAAAATCTTCGTTCTCCGCCACGACGCGGCTGCCGTTGTCGATGTCCTGCCGGATGGCGTCGCAGAAGACGCAGCGCTCTTTGTAGATGTAATACTGCTTGGCTCCCTGCAGTTCCTCTACCACGTAAATGGGCACAATCGGCAACGCGATCAGCTGCGAGTGCGAGTGCTCGAGCGAGGCGCCGGCTGCCTCTCCGTGGTTCTTGAAAAGCAGAATGTATTTGAATCGCCGATCTTTCTTGAGATCGAGAATACGATCGCGGAAGGCCCACAGAACGTCTTCGATTTTTTTCGCGGGAAGCATGGCCAGGCTTGAATTGTGGTCGGGCGTTTCGATGACCACTTCGTGGGCGCCGATCCCATTCATTTTGTCAAACATTCCCTCGGCCTGCTTATTCAAGTTGCCTTCAATGCCGAGTGCAGGGAACTTGTTCGGAACCACGCGAATCGTCCAACCCGGACTGTCTTTCTGAGGAGGATTGCTGTTGGTGCTGGGGCGATACGCCAGGATCTCCGGCGGGGTCTTGCTCTCATTGCCGTAGCAGAAGGGGCAGAATCCGCCCTTGATCTTCACAGCTTCGCGCACAAAGTCGTTAGGCCGCTTGGCGCGATCCGTGGAAATAATCACCCACCGGCCCACGATGGGGTCTTTTCTTAGTTCAGGCACGTACTAAATCCTTTCAGTAGGAGTCCCCAAACCTACGATTGTACGACACGGAAAACGCATTTTGAAACAACTCGAATGAGGGCCGGCTGTAGCCGCGCTCATAGTATACGGCGACCACGTCGAACCGCCACTGGCACGAAGCGGGCATGTGGCGCAGGAAATCGCGGGCCACCAGCGATAACTCCCTTTGTTTATCGTGATCTACAGCGGCTTCGGCGGGCTTGACGTCACGCGTCGTCCGCGTCTTCACTTCGATAAAACACAAGACGTCCAGCTCCCAGCCGACGAGATCGACTTCGCCGCGATGATGCGGGGAGCGGTAGTTGCGCGCAATGATCGTGTAGCCCCGCCGGCGAAGATAGAAATAAGCGTCCTCCTCGCCGCGTCGGCCGGTACGCTGGTGCGCGGGCAAGTCCTCCTCCGCAAGCGTTCTAGCTGCCAGCCAGTCCAGTGCGTGTACTGTGGCTTGCGTCAAGCGTCCGGCGAACATGGAAAACCCCATTTCACCCTAGCTTGGACCAACCGCGAGTTATGTGATCCTGATCACCGCGCGTCCGGTACAATTCGCCGCTCGCGCTCTTAGTGGTCTCTGGGTTTCGTATCAGGATATCGCTTCAGCGATAGCGTAGTTTTCTTCGAAATCCGATGCCACTTAGGGCTGGGCCTCGACATCAAACTTCTTCCGCATCCCGCTGTGCATCTGAGCAACTGTAGAGACGCGGCAAGTCGCGTCTCTACGACATGAAGCTAACCTCGTCCCCGACGCGGATCGTCCCCGGCGTGAGAATCTGCGCCCGCAATCCTCCGCGGTGCAACAGACCCTTGATCACCGGCTTCCCAGTTATTTTCTCCAAGTAATCGCAAGGCTCGCACAGGCGGATGCCGCGGATGCGCACATCGCCGATGGCAAACTCCCTCCCCACCATGTGATTCAGTGGTACGTTGCGCGTCACGATATTGCGGCGAGCCTCGCCCGGAGCAAGCTCTACGTGATAGTCCCGCCGCAGCGCCTCAATCGCTTCCGCCTCAATCAGCGTGAGTTCGTAATCCGGCTCGGGCTTGTAGAAGGTGCCGAGCTTCAGCGCGTATCGATCCCCCTCAAGCCCCGCGCCCGGAATCGCCGCCGCCTGAGCAACAGATTGCATCGGTCCCTGGGCGGCGGAGGCGATGTGAATTGATTCCACCGTTCCGTTCCACATGGCGCACCTCCGGCGATTACGCGTTCTTCTCAGCTTCAATGATCTAAGCTTCAATGATCTAAGTTTCCATCATCTAAGCTTCAACGATCGCGATCGACTCTTCCAGCGCATCCATGGCAACGTCGGCTTCGTCTTTGCTGACGACCAGCGGCGGCGCAATGCGAATCGTGCTCGGACCGCAGCCTAGAAACAGAATGCCGCGCTCGAACGCCAGCTGCACGATCCGGTCGCGCTCGCTGACGCCATACTCGCGCGTCTTCTGGTCTTTCACGATCTCGACGCCGATCATCAGGCCGCGTCCGCGGACGTCGCCGACGATCTTATGCTTCTTCGGCCAGTCGGCCATGCGCTTCAGCATGTGGTCGCCGACTTCCCGCGAGTTCCTGAGCAGCCCTTCTTTCTCGATCACATCGAGCGTGGCCAGCGCCGCGGCAATGCAGACGGGGTTCCCCCCGAAAGTCGACGCGTGCGAGCCGGGGACCCAGTCCATGATCTCGGCCTTGCTCATGGTGATGCCGAGCGGCATCCCGGAGGCAATGCCCTTCGCGATGCAAACGATGTCGGGATGCACGCCCGTGTGCTCGACCGCAAACCACTTGCCCGTGCGGCCGATGCCAGTCTGCACTTCGTCCAGCACCAGCAGGATCCCGTGCTTGTCGCAGATGCGGCGCAGTTCCTGCATGAAGATCGCTGGAGCGATGACGTATCCGCCTTCGCCCTGGATCGGCTCGACAAAAATGGCCGCGACTTCTTCCGGCGCGAGCGTGGTCTTAAACAGTTTGTCTTCGATGTAGCGTGCGCAGCCGAGCGCGAATTTCTCGGCATCCTGCGGGCCGTCCGCACAGCCGCGATATACATCGGGATAGCGCACGTGCGTAACTCCGGGCACGAGCGGCGAGAAGCGCCGCTTCTGCTGCGGCTTCGAGGCCGTCAGCGAAAGCGCGCCCATGGTCCGTCCGTGGAAAGCCCCGAAGAAGGCGATCATCTGCTGCCGCTTGGTGTGATAGCGCGCCAGCTTCAAAGCGCACTCGATGGCTTCGGCTCCGGAGTTTCCGTAGTAAATCTTGTGCGGCCCCGGCATAGGCGCAATCTTCGACAGCCGTTCGGCCAGCGTCACCATGCCCTCGTAGTAGAAGTCGGTGCCCGACATGTGGATCAGTTCGCCCGCCTGTTTCTGAATGGCCGCAACCACCTCCGGATGGCAATGGCCGGTCGAGGTCACAGCAATCCCAGCGGAAAAATCGAAGAACTCATTTCCATCCACGTCTTCGACCACAATTCCGCGCCCGCGCTTGGCCACCATCGGATACGTGCGCGTGTAGGAAGGTGAAATGTATTTCTCATCGCCCGCGAGAACGCGCTTGGCATTAGGGCCAGGAATCGCAGTCTTGAGCTTGGGGCCGGCGGTCAAAGTCTTGGTGGTCATGGAGTCCTCCAGATCAGTTCTCAGTTCCCGTTTCTCAGTGGTTATTAGGCCGACGTACAAGCAGCGTAGCTGCTTCAGCTAGGAGCTAAAAGCGATTAGCAACGAAGGGATAAGATAATTAGTCGCAGCCAAAGAGATTGGCGCGCACATGCGAAGGCAGAAAAGAAAGGTACCGGCGGGGACAAGCGCTTCCCTCAATCCAGCACGCCCCGGGAAGCGAAATGTAGCCGTTCGAACGCATAGTAGCTACAAACATTATATCCCGGGTTTGATCGCGGCGTAACACCCGGAAGGACAAGCCCAAGAGGTCGCCTTGCCTCACCGCGCAGCTCGGCAAACTGCTAGGTCGAGATCGTCGCCGGCTTTGCCTGTTCTTCGAACACGAACCGATCGCCGAGCAGGAAATTCAACAACGAACAAGCGACGATCGCAACACAATTCGACACGACATAGTTGAACTTCAGTTTGCCCACCAACAGCCGCATCAGCACGAGATTCCCGACAATCGACACCGCGCCGTTACTGGCGTTGAACTTCGCCAGCCTGATCAAGGAGTGAGCCAGTCGTGCAGCCGGCCTATCCGCCCAGGTGAAGCGCTCGTGCCATACGAAGTTGTGGATCACCGCGATCTCAACCGCCAGTCCCGTAGCCAGGAGATAATCCAGCTTCAGCCAGGAGCGGAAAACGGCCAGCGCCGCCAATTGCACGCCGATGCCGATTCCACCCACAGTGTTGAACTTCATCCAGCGGAAAAAGGTCCGATTCGTCTGAGAACAGCGAACCGGCAGCTGAGAACCATCCGCCTTCATCGGATTCTCTCTTCGCGGTAAAGCCGAAACGTATTCTTCAGTGTGGCCACAACCAGCATCAGCAGCATTCCAGCCAATCCAATCGCTCCGCCAATATCAAACAGCCGGTAGCGCCCGTGAATCACCCATGCCCACCGGAACAGGGCAAGGTTGCCAACTATCAGCAAAACGCGCAACTCAGTCGGACCGAAGTGCCACATTGAAAGATGGAACTCACCGAGCGTATATGTCGCCAGATACGATTGGACCGAAAGCAAGAGAAACACAATCAGCAACCCAATCGCAATCGCCGGCCGCATATAGCCGGAAAGAGCCAGCCCGCCCATCATCGCCACCGCACCAATGGAATCGATCATGTGGTCCACATAAAAGCCGTAGCGCGGCCTCTGCTGCTGGCGGACGCGTGCCAAGGTTCCGTCGAGGCTGTCGCCGAACCAGTTCACGGCGAGACAAACAATCGCCGCAAGCAGCATGCGGCGATCGCGGCTCGCGAGCGCATAGCAGACGCCGGTCGCTATTTGGGCGGCAAACCCGAGCAGAGTCAAATGGTCGGAATTCACCCACGCCGGCATGCGCTCGGCCATCCAGATGAGAACCCGCTTCTCGACGGCAGCCAGGAAACTTCCGTGGACGCGCGTCGCCTGCCGGAAATTGGCGCCGCGCGGCGCAGTCAAGACAGGTTCGCTCACACGGGGATTATAGCCTTTGCGCGCGGCGACCCCGCCCGCGTGCGGTCGCGATTTCAACCTAAGCCAATTGCCATTCCCGATTCCAGCCCGCCGATAACTCTCCCACCAACCGCCAGATGCGTTAATCTGCGAAGGATGCGTCTGTTGCGCTTCTTCCGGCCATCACACCAGCACACCGCCTTTTCGGCGACGCTGCTGCTGATGACGACCATCACGCTCTCGCGCGTGATCGGATACGTCCGCGAGGCCTACATCGCCTACGCCTTCGGCGCCGGACAGCAGACCGACGCCTACGTCGCCGCCTTCACCCTGCCCGACTGGCTCAACTACATCGTCGCCGGCGGCACCGCCTCGATCACGTTCATCGCCATCTACACCCGGTTTCTGGCGGAAAAGCGCGAACCGGATGCGCAGAAAACTTTCTCCATCATCATTACCGTAATGACCACGGTGCTGATCGCGGGCACCATCCTGGCCGAGATCTTCACGCCGCAGTTCGCCGCTTGGATGTTCCACGGCTTCACGCCCGAGCAGATGCGGCTCTGCGTTCATCTCACGCGCATCCTGCTCCCGGCGCAGATCTTCTTTTATGTTGGAGGAGTCGTTTCGGCGGTGTTGCTCTCGCACCGTTTGTTCTTGTTGCCGGCATTCGGCCCGCTGATCTACAACGTGTTCATCATCGCCGGTGGAGTCATCGCCGGGCGCCAGATCGGAATCGCCTCCCTTGCCTTCGGCGCCCTCGCCGGCAGCATCGCCGGCCCATTTCTGATCAACGCGCTAGGAGCAGCCAAAATTGGCACCGGATACCGCCCCTCGTTCGATTTGAAGAATCCCGCTTTCCGCCAGTGGGTGCGGCTCTCCATCCCGCTGATGCTGGGCGTTTCGCTCGTTACCGCCGACGACTGGATCCTCCGCTACTTCGCCTCGAGTGGAATCGGCGACATCGCAAGGCTGAACTATGCCAAACGTCTCTTCGCGGTTCCCATCGCAATTCTCGGACAAGCCGTAGGCCAGGCGTCGCTCCCCTTTTTCTCGCGCCTGTTCGGAGAAAAAAAGTTCGAGGAATTCGCCGCCACCGTGAATGCTTCCGTCTATCGCATCACGGCTGCTTCGCTGCTGATCACCGGCTGGATGATGGCCATAGCCCTTCCGCTCATCGATCTCGTCTACCGCCGCGGGCGCTTCACCTTTGCAGATTCCGAATCCACGGCCCTCTACTTTTTCGTGTTTTCACTCTCGCTGGCTTTGTGGTCCTGTCAGGCGCTTTATGCCCGCGCGTTTTACGCCTCTAGCAATACGCTGACTCCGATGATCGCCACCAGCCTCATCACTCTCGTTTCTCTACCCATGTACGCGCTGTTTTTTCGGACGCTGTCGGTCACCGGACTGGCCATCGCCTCCGACCTAGGCATTACTGCCAACGCCTTGGCCATCGCCCTGCTCCTGCATATTCGCGGCATGGTGCCGCTCGGCGGGATGAACTGGAAAGAATTAGGGAAGGCTGCGCTAGTGGGCGCCGTTTCCGGCGGATTGAGTCATGAAGTCATGCGCACCATCTCACTCGATGGCAGCCGCCGCGCCGATCTCCTCGCTCTCGCGCTCGGCTCTCTAACCTGGGCTGCAGCCGTCGCCGCAGGACTCTGGTTGTTGCGTTCGGAATTACCGGCAGACCTCCGCAGAAAAAGATCCGCTCCTTTCCCGGGCGTCGCGGAGAGCGAAGCCGCGGAAACCATGGCGACAGGCAAGGAACCGTGAGCCCGCACGTGTGGGGATGGCACGTGTGGGGACGGGCGCCCTCGCCCGTCCAAGCCGAGCGCAGCTCGGCAACTGCCTATGCTCGCAGCAACTTTGGATTCGCGATGGTCGCCGTTCGTCCTTCGCTAGGCGACCTCTCAGCCCTAAGCAGAGGACAAAACAAACGGGCCCCGGAAAGAGGCCCGTTTCCCAAACATTTTTCCGCCCGCCCGATTAATACGTCAGCGAGCGACAAAGAGCGAACCACGAACAGCGATTCTACGCCCGCGCCGCGAGCGCCGGTTCCGGCGACGCAGTCGAAGGACTCTTCGTCGCTTCTTCCGGCTTCGAGTCGGTCTTTGCTCCCGCTGTTCCCGCTTTGCGGATGTCGATGCCGCCCTTGAAGAAGGCGCCGTCTTCAATCGAAATGCGCGCCGCCACGACGTCGCCGGTCAGTGAACCGTCACTGCGGATATCCACCCGGTCGCTCGCGGTCAAATTGCCCCGCACCTTGCCGAGCACCACGATTTCTCGCGCGCTGATGTTTGCCGCCACCACTCCATTGCGGCCAATCGTTACGCGATTGCCGGAGAGGTTGATCGATCCCTCCACCCGGCCATCGATATACAAAGATTCGGAACCGGTCACTTCACCTTTAATCACCAGCGACTTGCCAATCGTGGCTTGGTCCGAAGTGGTGGTCGTAACCGGGCGCGGCACTGCCGCAGGCTCGCCCGCGCTCATAAGCGGTGCCGTCGTCGCCGCGGTCGTGCTCGGACGCTCCGGCTCAGTTGGCCGGGAGGGTGTCGCAGGTTGATTCGTGGGCTTCCACATTGTCGTCGAAATCCTTTCCTTTAACAGCGGATTCTGAATCAGCGCCGCATTTCATGGGCCAAATCAAATTGTACTCCTCGGTAATCGCCGTGCCCTGTGGAAATCCAGCCTTCTTATTGATTCTCATAGTTCCCCCCGTGGTTCCCCCGGGGACCGCATGATCGGCCCTGCCTCGACCGTGTAAGCCCTTCCCGCCCTGCGGTAATTCCGCGATAGTATGGAGCCGTGGGCACACCCAGTCCGTGTGTCATCCCTGACGAGGAATCCATGACTTCAACCCCGATGGCTTCAACCGCGACCGCCTCCCTCCGGCCCCAGCCCGGAGAATACGCTCCCTACTACGACCGCTACATTTCGTTGGTCCCCGGCAACGACGATCTTGCCGCGCTGACCGCGCTCGAGAACCAGCGCCGCCAGATGCTTCTCCTTCTCTCCGGATGCACCGAGGCCGACGGCGATCTCCGCTACGCGCCTGAGAAGTGGAGCCTGAAGGAAGTGCTTGGCCACATCAACGATACCGAGCGCATCATGAGCTACCGGGCCCTGCGCATTGCGCGCGGCGACCAGACTCCCATCGAAGGCTTCGAGCAGGACGACTACGTCCGCGACGGCCCATTCGCGCGCCGTACATTGGCCGACCTGATCGAAGACTACATAGCCGTGCGCCGAGCCACCGTGTCGTTGTTCCACAATCTGGACGAGGCCGCCTGGGCCCGCCGCGGCGTGGCCAACAAGAACGAGATCAGTGTGCGTGCCCTAGCCTACATCATCGCCGGCCACGAACTGCATCATCGGCGGATCATCGAGGAGAAGTATTTGAAATAGGTCCCAGGTGTCAGGTGTCAGGTCTCAGGAAATGCGCCGGAGCGCACCGAGATGCCCCGTGCCCTAACCCTGAGACCCGAGACCTAGGACCTGAGACCGGATGTCACGCAACCTGCTTGTCGGCCGCCTGACCATGCATCGCGACGGTTTCGGCTTCGTGATCCCCGAAGCCGCGTCGCTCGATGCCAGTCTCAAGGCCCGCCTCGCCGGCGATGTCTTCATTCCTCCGCATGCCATTGGTTCTTCCATGCACGGCGACCGCGTTCTGGTCCAAATCTCAGCCGTCCGCACCGATGGCCGCGCCGAAGGCCGCATCGTCCGCTCCCTGTCGCGTGCGCATCCCACCGTGGTCGGCATCTTCCACTACGGACACCGTCACAACTACGTCAAGCCCATCGACGAAAAAGTAACGCAGGAGATAGTAATCCCGCCAGGAATGGAAATCCCCAACGTAGCGCCGCCGTCCTCGGCGGCTGTCGCGGGGGCGTCTCGCCCCCGCCCGCGAGCGCAAGCCGCCGGCAAGTCCCTCCTGCGCGCCCGCTCCCAATCCAACTCGCGCGACCGCGTCATAGGCGACGAAGCCGCAGTCCACGCTAACAAGCAGGATCTGGAAGGTGTGGTAGTAGACGTGGAAATCACCGACTGGCCAAGCGCCACGCAGCAACCGCGCGGCCGCGTAATCGAGATTCTCGGCGAAGAAGACGACTTCGGAGTCGACGTCGAGATCATGATCCGCAAGTTTCACCTGCCCCACCGCTTCCCCCCCGAAGTGATCGAAGAAGCCCAAGCCCTCGAAACTAGCAACGAGGCCGAAATTCCCGCCGAAGCCGTGCGTCACCGCCGCGACTACCGCAAGTTTCCCATCGTCACCATCGATGGCGAAACCGCGCGCGATTTCGACGACGCCGTCCACGTCCGCCAACTCGAAAACGGCAATTATGAACTCCAAGTCCACATCGCCGACGTCGCCCAATACGTAACCCCCAACTCGCCGCTCGATCAGGAAGCCCGTCTGCGCGGCACCAGCGTCTATTTCCCCGACCGCGCTGTCCCCATGCTGCCGTTAGAGCTCTCGACCGACATTTGCAGCCTGCGCCCCGAGGTCGATCGCCTCGTGCTCTCCTGCACCATGGAAATTGACCACCACGGTGAAATCGTCGGCTATGAAATCAACGAAGGCGTCATCCGCTCCGCTGAAAGAATGACCTACACCGCCGTAAATGCCGTAATCGAAGGAGAAGCCGCCGCGCGCCGCCAATACGCAACTCAAGTCGAACATTTCGAACGCATGCGCGATCTGGCGATGATCCTGAACCGTAAGCGCAGACGCCGAGGGTCGATTGATTTCGATCTCCCCGAACCAGTCATCGAGTTCGACGAACTCGGAATGATGAAGAGCATCACCAGATCGGAGCGCAACATCGCCCATCGCCTCATCGAAGAATTCATGCTCTCGGCGAACGAGTCCGTAGCGCACTATCTCGAAAACAAACGCATCGCCTCGCTGTACCGCATCCACGAGAAACCCGACGCCAAACGCGTCTACGACTTCGAGGTAATCGCCGCCACTTTCGGATACTCGCTAGGAGTGGGCGCGCTCCCGATTCAGCGCGTGCAACTAAAAGCCGACCGTCGCGACGCCCGCGGCACCGGCAAGCGCGTCCGCGAAATCGAAGTCCCCAAGGAAGTCCACATCACCCCGCGCATGTATCAGAAACTCACGGAAAAGATAGCAGGCAAGCCGGAAGAAAGAATCCTGAGTTTCCTCATGCTGCGCTCGCTGAAGCAGGCCCGCTACTCCGAAGAAAATCGCGGACACTTTGCCTTAGCCGCCACCACCTACACCCACTTCACCTCGCCCATCCGCCGCTATCCCGACCTGATCGTGCACCGCATCCTGAAAGAAGTGCTGCGAACCTCGCCCGAAACAATGGATGGAGAAGTACCAGTGGGCTTGTCAGCATCCGCCGCCACTTCCGCCGCACCGCCGTCCGCATCCTTACTGAATTGTCATCCTGAGCGGAGCGGAACGATGAGCGAAGCGAATCGTTTTGCGCAGTCGAAGGACCCCTACCTCCGCAGCGACCGCAGCGTCCAGCCGCCATCCCCCTGGTCCAAACGCCGCGACCGCGACGCGCATCAACAAGCGCTCGCGCCTCTCGGCGGCCCGCTCTCGCTCGAAGAACTCCACAACATCGCCGAAGAATCCAGCCAATCCGAACGCCGTGCCGACGAAGCCGAACGCGGCCTGATGGAATGGAAGAAAATGAAATTCATGGAGCGCCGCATCGGCGAAGACTTCGATGGCCTAATCATCAGCGTGACCAAATTCGGCTTCTTCGTGGAACTCACCGACCTCTTCGTCGAAGGCCTGGTCCCGCTAAACACACTCGCCGACGACCGCTACACCTACCACGAAGACACCCGCCAGATCATCGGCCAGCGCTCGCGCAAAACCTACAGTCTGGGCAACCGCCTGCGCGTGCTGGTGGATCGCATCGATCCGGTAGAGAAGAAAATCCAGTTCGCGATACTCGAAGAGCAGCCCAAGCCGTCAGGAAAAAGACGGCGTAAGTGAAGTTGGTTATGTCCCCGACACTAGCCTCTTGAACAAGAGTTATCGTAAGATCAGCCCGACATTTGGAAGGTGCGATTGAACACACACAAGAGCATTTCGGTGCGTCCTCGTCATCCTCTCTTCTCAAGACAGTATGTCACGGCCCTGCTGTTCGTAGTGTTGTTATTGCCGTTGCGGTTCGCCTGGGCAGGCAAAAGCGATCTCGATAAACAGCTCAAGTCCGACTACTCAGGCAAGACGCTGACGTTGCGCCGCTTCTACTCTGGCGAACATCTTAAGTTTCGTTCGGACGGCCGCCTCCAAGGGGATGCCCCGATCGGTCCCTGGACACTGGATGGGCAAATCGAAGTCGAGGACGTCCATCTGCATCGCACGCAATTGGTGATCAAGGGCAGACGGATTTACCTAAGTTTCGACTCTCAACGCAAATCACAAGACAAGTCGATGACCACTAACAATAACCACGGCAAGCCGTTCAAAGGCCTGGAGAAGACACTTAGTTCCATACAGGTTGAGATCGAGATCGAACTGCCCGACGATAAGCCCGATCCGAAGGATGTCTCGTCGGCGATTCAGGCCGTATTTGTGAGCGGCTCAGAATCCATGTTGGACATAGTACCTAGTTATTGGCGTGCTTACTTCGCCAAGCAGGAAGGCAGACCACAAAGCCCACCCGAGTCGAAGGAACTCGTTTACAACGTGAAGCCGAAGTCCGGCGTTACAGCGCCGCATCCCATCCACACTCCTGACCCAGAGTACTCGCCGGAGGCGCGAAAATTGAAACACCAGGGCACGGTCGTCATGAGCCTGGTTGTCGATGCCTCTGGGGCAGCAAGAGACCTGCAAATCCAACGGCCACTTGGGCTGGGCTTGGACGAGATGGCTGTTGAGGCGGTCAGCGGTTGGAAATTTGACCCCGCGCAGAAAGACGGCAAACCCGTACCAGTCGTGCTCTACGTTGAAGTTAATTTCCATCTCTACTAGGGGGCAACACCTATACCGTTCGACGATCCTGTATAGAATTGAGACGTACAGAGGAGCGAACGACCATGCCAACACCGATCGAACCGAAGCCCAAGCAAGACCCAGCGCAGGCTGCAGAGCACGTCGCAAGTGCCCACAAGATTCTGAAGGAACTGCAGCAGAAAGTCGGAAATCATCCCGAACTCGGCGAGGCCATCACGAAACTGGAAATGGCGCTCAGCACCTTGGCGATAAAGACTGGCGGCTTGTTGTAGCGGCGGGCACGTGCCGCACCTTCGGCCTGCTACAATTTCCCGTCACCACTCTTGGCGCCTGCCTAGGAAGTCAGTTCCATGTCCAGCAGTTTGAAACCCAGCAACCCAACACCAACTCCACGCACGCGCGTAGTGCGCGAACCGCAGCGCGCGGTGTACGACCGCGACGCCGTCAACCAGATCCTCGATGAAGCTTTACTCTGCCACGTCGGCTTCGCAGTTGACGGACAGCCCTACGTCATCCCCATGTCTTACGGACGCGACGGAGACGTGCTCTACATCCACGGCTCGCCCGCCAGTCGCATGCTGCGCCATCTCGAACAGGGCGTCCCCGTCTGCATCACGGTCACACTGGTCGATGGATTGGTGCTCGCCCGCTCCGTCTTCAATCACTCGATGAACTACCGCTCGGTGATAATTCTCGGCACGGCAAAGCTGGTCGATGATCCGGCAGAAAAACTCGCAGCCCTGCGCGCGCTTAGCGAGCACATCCTGCCTCATCGCTGGGACGACTCGCGCCAGCCCAACGAAAAAGAATTGAAGGCAACGTCTGTCCTGCGCCTTCCGATCAATGAATTCTCAGCGAAAGTCCGAGTCGGCCCACCGGTAGACAACGCAGAGGATTACTCGTTCGAGACCTGGGCAGGAGTGATCCCGCTAGAGATGAATTCCGGCGCGCCAATCCGCGACGAAAGCTGCAAGCAGGAGTTGCCCGCCTACCTGAAAAGTTATTCACGCAAGAAAAAATCGTAGCCCGGAAATGCCCACGTAGGGACGGACGCCCCCGGCTGTCCAGCCGGACGAAGTCCGGCACATGCTGCTGAAACACTGTGATTCACGCAGGCTATTTGGGAAGGGCACGACTTCACAGGCTGCAGAAAAACTCGGGTTTTGACTTTGTTTTTGAAGGGGCGCGGCTTTAGCCGCTGAGGTCACACTTTCTGCTCGGGAACCAGTTTTCCGCAGTCTGTTCAGTTGTGCCGTAAGCCCGGGGCGAGCAAAGAACTATTTCTTCACCATGCATTCCCGAAGAATCCCATTGCATTCCCGCCAAGATGCGCCTTCGCTGTGCGGGCTGTGCCGCCCGTCCTCGATAAAACGCATCTCCGCGCCAGCGATCGTTGCGTGCGCTCGTTCCATCTCGCCCGGTTCCGTTCGCGGATCGCCTCTCCCATGCACAAATGTAACCGGCACTTTCATCTGGCTCAGTCGCCCGTCATATAGATCCACGCCCAGCCGCTCACTCTGGGCCGCCAGTCTCAACCAGACACGGCAATTCCGCTGGATCACCTTCCTCCATCGCTCCGCGCCATGATCCGCCACCAGCAACTCTTTTACCTTTTCACTTACCTCCTCCGGATGGGTAGCAAATCGCGTGAAGAAACTGCGCGAGTTCGGCTTGTCGCGATAGAAATGAAATGCTTCCAGAATCAGACGCGCGCACCGCTCGGGCACCACGAGGCCGATCATCGCGGCAATAACCGCTCCATCGCTGTGTCCCCAGAGAACCGCGCGCTCGATCCCCAGCGCATCCAATACAAGCAGGGTCTCCTCCGCTGCCCGGCGATGAAAGTCCGTCGGCATCTGCCGCGACAATCGCACCGAGCGCCCGTAGCCGGACCGATCCGGAATTACAAAACGGACTTGCTCCCCAAACGCCTCGATCTGCCGGTCGATGGGATAAACCCCATAACCCCACCCACCATGTAAGAACACCATCGGCGGTCCGCTACCTACATCCCGGTAGTGAATCTGAACGGGCCGAACTCCAGCCGCATGCGGCGAGTTTTTCAATTCCACAAACGGCATGGGATTTTACAGGTTTGATTTTATAGGTTTGTATCAGGGCATCGCTTTAGCGATGCCGCAAACCGCACCTTCACAACCGCCCCTTTAGGGGCTGCCGCCGCGGAGCCCTTCCCTAATCGCTTCCATGATCGGAGTAAACAAATCGCCCGCCGCTGTTCGCGTTTTTTTTCTGAGACCTGACACCTTAGACCTGAGACCTGATCTCACGGCAGCAACAACAGCTTCCCCGTAGTCTTCCGTCCTTCAAGGTCCCGGTGCGCCTGCTGCACCTGCGCCAGCGGATACACGTGTTCGATCCGCAACTTGAGTTTGCCGTCAAGAATCATGCCGAAGACCGCTCCGGCACGCTGCTGCAACTCCTGCGCCGTAGCAATGTAATTCCCCAGCGAAGGCCGCGTCAAAAAGATCGATCCCTTCTGTGTAAGCACCAGCGGATCAAGCGGAGCGACCGCCCCGCTCGAGCCTCCGAACAGCACCATCATGCCGCGGGGACGCAGCAGGTTCAGACCCTTGTCGAACGTCGTCTTGCCCACCGAGTCATACACCACATCCACGCCTTTTCCACCGGTCAGCCGTTTCGTCTCCGCCTCAAAATCAGCCTGCGTATAAAGAATGACCTCGTCCGCTCCCGCCGCTCGCGCCAGCTTGGCTTTCTCTTCGGTCGAAACCGTCGCAATCACGCGCACCCCAATGTTGTGCGCCATCTGCACCAGCAGCAACCCAACTCCGCCGGCAGCGGCATGAATCACCGCCGTCTCGCCTTTCTTCAGCGGATAAGTGCTATGAGCAAGGTAGTGCGCCGTCATCCCCTGCAGCATGGCGGCCGCAGCCTCGCGCTCTCCCACTCCCGCCGGAATCTTCACCAGACGGTCGGCCGGCACCGCCGCGTACTCGGCGTAGCTCCCAAGCACTGAGGTGTAAGCCACACGATCGCCGACAGCCACCTCGCGCACCTCGGAACCCACCGCCGAAACCACGCCCGCCGCTTCCTGTCCCAGAACAAACGGCAGCGGCGCCTTGTAACGCCCTTCGCGGTTATAGACGTCGATAAAGTTGACGCCCGCCGCCTGTATCTTCACGACGGCCTCGTTCGATTTCGCTTGCGGAACCGGCAAATCCACCAGTTCCATCACTTCCGGCCCACCTGTTTGCTTAACCTGTATAGCTTTCATATGCGCTTTCGATGAATCCGAACGGCAAAAGACTCGGCGCCGGCAACCCCTCCCCTTCAAACCAGCCTGCAAAAGTCCGATGCCGCTTCCGCTCTTGCATCCCCTGCCAGGCTCGGGTAACATGGCCAACCGGTCCCAAAGTAATGGGGGTCATGTGTCTTCTGTACGTTGACCCAACGAATTTTGCGATAGTACCATCTAACCGGTGATGGAGGTTGCGTCCGGAGCGTTGCGGTAAGTTTTTGAAAATATGAGGGTTTCTTCCAACTCGTATCTCGCGATCATTCTCTCCGCCCCATTGGTGGCGACCCTCGCGTGCCAGAGTGCCCAGAAACCGTCATCTTTCATGCCTCCCGCTCAGGCCCAGGCTCCAGCCGTGATCGCGGCCAACCGCCCGCCTGATCTGCAAAAGCAGAAGCCTGCGGAGCCCCAATCGAAGCCGCGGGTGCCGCAGGCGCTCGAGGTCGATCCCATTGGCGACCTGATCGCCCGCGTCGAAAAAGAATACCAGTCAGGGCAGGACAACTATCGCGCCGGCCACCTCGAAGCCGCGAAACAGAATTTCGACTCCGCCTTCAACCTGCTGCTCGGCAGCGGATTCGATCTCCGCTCCGATCTTCAATCCGACGACCGCCTCGCGCGCGAACTCGACCGCATTCTCGACGGCATCAACGCCCTGGAACTCGCCGCCCTGCAGCAAGGCGATGGCTTTGCCGAGCAAAAGTCGGAACCGGCCCCGATCGACGAGGCCAACGAGCTCACCTTCCCGGTCGACGCCAACATCAAGGCGAAAGCCGAAGCCGAGATCAAATCCACCCCTTCCGACCTGCCGCTGGCCATGACCGACCCGGTCGCTGGCTACATCAATTACTTCTCCAGCCGCGGACGCGGCACCCTCGAGCGCGCTCTGGCGCGCTCCGGACGCTACGAGGACATGATCCGCCGCACCCTGCGTGATGAGGGCGTGCCGCAAGACCTGATTTATCTGGCGCAGGCGGAATCGGGCTTCCATCCGCTGGCGGTTTCCCGTGCCGGCGCGCGCGGCATGTGGCAGTTCATGGGCAGCCGCGCCCAGGGCTACGGACTGGAGCGCAACTGGTGGGTCGATGACCGCCAGGATCCCGAAAAGGCGACCCGGGCCGCCGCTCGCCATTTGAAAGACCTCTACAGCGAGTTCGGAGACTGGTACCTCGCCATGGCCGCCTACAACTCCGGCCCCGGCACCGTCCAGAACGCGGTCAAGCGCACCGGCTACGCCGATTTCTGGGAACTCTACCGCCGCAACGCGCTGCCCCAGGAAACCCGCAACTACGTCCCCATCATCGTGGCCGTCACCATCATGGCCAAGAATCCCGCGCAATACGGACTGGATTCGGTGGTGAAGGAAAAGCCCGTTCCCTACGACACCATCAAGATCGACTACCCCATCGATCTCCGCCTGGCCGCCGAGTGCGTGGATGCCACCGCCTCCGACTTGCTCGACCTGAACCCCAGCCTGCTCCGGCTGACCACCCCGAAATTTCCTGGAAATGAAGGGGATTTCGAGCTCCACGTGCCCGCCGGAACCGCCGCCAGGTTTCAAACCGCGGTCGCCGCCATTCCAGTGGACAAGCGCGTCTCCTGGCGTTATCACAAGGTGCAAGGCGGAGAAACCCTGGCCTCAATCGCCCGCACCTATCACGCCACGCCAACCGCCATAGCCGAAGCCAATGACCTGAGTGTTGGTTCGAATGGGGTTTCATCGAATGAAGCGCTCGCGCCCGAAAGCCGTCTGATCATCCCCATCGCCCCCAGCAAACAAACGGATACCAGCACCTACGCGCACTCGACCACGCGCTACCACGTGCGCAAAGGCGATACGGTGGAGTCGGTAGCCCAGAATTTCGGCGTCTCCGCCAAAATGCTGCGCGGATGGAACCACCTCAAAGGCAGCAGCCTGGCCGGAAGAAAGGTCTTGTACGTTCACCTGCCCGTTGCGCCCGGAGCGCGAGAAACGCAGGTAGCCAGCAGAAGTTCAAGCCGAAAGAGTTGTAAAGACGGGGCTTGCCCCGTCTCCGGAGCCAACCGACCGCATCACCCCGCCGGAACCCAAACTGCCGCGGCCAGTCGGTCGTCCAAAGGAACTTCCAGCGCAGCCGTCCATCCTGTCGTGACGCATCACAAGGTCAGGCAAGGCGAAACCCTGTATTCGATCGCCAACTCGTACAACACCACAGTCACCGCCCTGAAGCACGACAACCGGAATCTCGCAGCCCTGCGACCGGGAATGATTCTCGTCATCCGCGATGTCCGCTAAGGGTTAAATTCCCAACCCAAATCTATGCTGTCATCCTGAGCGAAGCGAAGGACCTATGTATTCGCGCGCCAATCTATGCTGTCATCCTGAGCGAAGCGAAGGACCTATGCATTCGCACGCCCGCTGTTCCCCGACCCAACCAGCACCAAATTGGTCTATGTAACTTTAGTCGAGACTGGTAGATAATGATCCCGACCGAGGGGGTCATGGCGTAAACCCGTGGCCCTTTTTCGCTACGTGGAGCAGCGGAGTGGACCTTTAGTAGCGTGATTTTTGCGAAAGGGCAAGAAATGTCTTGGACAAATCCGTCGGTACTTGCACTGAGCCGAGACCGCGATCCCGTCGAGGCCATTACTTCAGAGGCCCGAAATGTTGTTTTCCGTGCCTTGGAAAGCGGTTGGCAGGGCCCACCCTTTGACCCGTTCAAGCTCGCCGAGTTGCTAGGAATCCAGACCCATCCAACATCGGAGGTACTGGACGCGAGGACCGTCCCAATTGGGCCAAACCGATACAGGGTCGATTTCAACCCCGACCGACCGCACAGACGGACCCGATACTCGATCTTTCATGAAATAGCGCATACGCTATTTCCCGACTGCGCTCAGATGATCCGCACTCGTGGAGCGCATAACGCGAGTAGACGCGACGACTGGCAGCTAGAAACCCTGTGCAACGTGGCCGCGGCTGAATTCCTTTTGCCAATAGGATCCTTAGCACAAGTCAACAATTTGTGCGCCTCCGTCGACACAGTTCTTGAACTGCGTGAGAGATATGAGGCGTCGGCTGAGGCAGCCCTGCTGCGACTCTGCCGTGTGACCGCCGAGCCAGCGTTGGCATTTTCTTCTCATCGCGATCATGCCACCGACCGCTACGTTATTGACTACGCTACGCCTACTGCTAAAGCGCACTGGAATCTTCCTGCAGGATGGGTCTTGCCGAGCCGAACGGCTGCTGCGCAATGTACTGCCATCGGCTACACAGCCAAGCAGACTGAGCAATGGCCCTCTTTAGGGGAAGTTCGCGCAGAATGCATAGGAATCGCACCGTTTCCACGAGATATTTATCCACGGGTAATCGGATTTCTGCGCCATGTGCACCTACAGCCGGTAAACGAGTTGTCGGTCACATATCTTCGTGGCGACGCGACCTCTACCCGCGGAACGGGTGCCAGGCTTCTCGTGCAAGTTGTCAACGATGGCGCGTTTACCTGGGGCGGCGGTGGTTTCGCGGCGGCAGTTAAACGTAGGTGGCCACCAGCACAAAAGGCGTTTACGGAACGAGTCACAGCTGATAGAAGCGCGCTTCGACTCGGTAGCGTGGTGACCTGCGCCTTGGAACCCAATGTGACGCTGGTCAGCGTCGTCGCGCAACGAGGATACGGCCCCTCACCGCATCCGCGAGTTCGTTATGGCGCGCTAAGGGAGGCCCTGTTGCGGGTGTTAGAGATCGCAAAGGAACGGAATGCAAGTGTCCATATGCCGCGCATAGGCACGGGATTAGCTGGCGGTTCCTGGCCAGTGATAGAAGAAATCATCCGCGAAATCTTGACCAGAGCAGGTATCAAAGTATTCGTATACGACCTACCCCAGGGAAAGGAAAAGACCAAAGCACAAAGAGACTTGGCGTTTACCGCTTGAGGTGGCCGAGTGCCTAAGCTAATTGTATTGATTTCAGGAAACGTCTCAGCTGGCAAGACTACGCTGTCTGATGGGCTGCGAAGGCAATACGGCGCTACAGTCGTAAAGACAAAAGAAGTGCTCAAGGACTTGGCGCTGAAGAAACTGAAGACAGAGTTACCTTCAGAACGCAGGGCCCTCCAGGAATTCGGGACCCAACTCGATGAGGAAACACGCGGCGAGTGGGTTTTAGGCGCGCTGAAGAAGCACATAAGTGACGCCAAGGTTGCACAAGACGACGTGGTTGTGGTGGACGCCGTGCGAATTCTCGAACAGATAAAGGCTATCCGCCGATCTTATCAATTCGCCGTCAAGCACATTCACCTGGAAGCCCCACCTGCCGCTCTTGCCAAACGGTACAAGACCCGCGGGAATGCTAGCGTAAGGGAGCTGCCGACGTATTCGGAAGTGGAGCGTAACCCTACCGAATCACGTGTCGCAAGCCTGAGAGGGTCTGCTGATTTCGTCGTGGATACTCAACGGTGTACTCCTGACGACGTTTTGGTACGGGTTGCGACCTACTTGGGCTTGGTTACCCGCGACTACTCGCGATTAGTCGATGTTTACGTAGGCGGCCAATATGGCAGCGAGGGGAAGGGGCACATCATCTCCTATGTTGCTCGAGAGTACCAGGTGCTCGTGAGGGTGGGTGGCCCCAACGCGGGTCACAAGGTGTTCATGGAGGGTGGCTCTGTAACCCACCACCAGCTACCGTCGGGCACACTCCGGACAGACGCGAAGTTGCTTATCGGGCCGGGGGCGGTGCTGAACATTGAGCTGTTGATGCAGGAAATCGCCCACTGCAAAGTTTCTGCGGAAAGGCTTCGGATTGATCCACAGGCAATGATCATCACTTAAGGAGGATATCGCTGGCGAAGCGGGGCTAAAGAAGAAAGAGAATCGCCTCAACCAAACAAGGTGTAGGATTTGCGACCGCTCGGAAAATCATGGAACGAGGTGGAAAAACCAAACTCGCAAGTGACTACAAGGAACTCCACCCTTACATTAGCAGCACATGGGAGGAACTGGAGAGAGCATACAGTGCGGGGTCGAAGGTATTGCTTGAGGGCACGCAGGGGACGGGCCTCAGCATTCATCACGGGTGTTACCCATACGTGACTTCGCGGGATACAACCGTTGCTGGTTGCCTATCGGAAGCCGGTATTTCTCCGAGCAGAGTGCGAAAAGTCGTAATGGTGTGCCGCACGTACCCAATCCGCGTTCAGAGTCCGCCGAAGGGGACCTCGGGACCGATGTCCCGGGAACTCAAGTGGAATGACATATCGCAACGCAGCGGCATACCCCTGGCTAAACTGAAGAAGACGGAGAAGACCTCTACGACGAATCGCGACAGGCGGGTCAGCGAATTCGACTGGGCGCTGCTACGAAAGGCGGCGGCCCTCAATGGCCCCACAGACGTGGCGCTCACGTTCGCAGACTATCTACACAAAAAGA
The DNA here is from genome assembly GCA_049513095.1 of Terriglobales bacterium. GTDB lineage: Bacteria > Acidobacteriota > Terriglobia > Terriglobales > Acidobacteriaceae > Acidiflorens. Next base: position 12,783 of record JBEKWL010000012.1, on the reverse strand, counting down.
ACGAAGACGCCCGTAGGTTCGAGCAGTTGCACCCTGACGACATTCAGTTCGTCGAGCAAGTGGAGAGGGTGGCTGCAGCACCGGTAGGTCTGGTATCCACGAGGTTCGACTTCCGGGCCATCATAGATCGGCGAGCGTGGTAATGGGTGTCACTCCATCTGAATTAGCGGAGCTCTATCCCAGCCTCTACCATATGGCGGAAGGCGATAGTTGGGCCGGAATACAGCGTCACGGTTTACTCAGTACCGAGGCACTCCTTGATCTATTCGAAGTGCCGCCAGAAAGACGTCACTCGACCTTGGCTGGGCAGCGGACGGGATCTGTCGTGATTGAGCACCCCGTACATGGCAGGGCCGTCATTAGGGATCAGAAACCTCTAATTCGCTCTAAGCTCGAAGGATGCCTTCAGGAATGTACATTCGACCAATGGCTCAAGATGTTGAACTCGCGGGTGTTCTTCTGGCTGTGCGAAGAGCGCCTTCAAACTCTGATGTGCGCTCGTGAATACTGCGCCAAGACACATGTAGTGCTTGTCTTGGACACCTTACGTCTCGCCAACGACCTTCAGGAATCGATCACGCTGGCCCCGATGAATACAGGCAATACTCGACCCTACGCGCACCCTCGCGGCCTGGGAACCTTCAGTCGTATGGCGGATTACCCGTTCACGCAGCGCTTACACCGCGGTTTGTACTACACGGTTGTTGAGCTAGCCGTCGAAGGCGGCGTTTCGAACGTTATGGAGTACGTAACTCAGGTCGCAGAAATGCGCTGCTCAAGCTGTGACAAGACGAGCCAGCAGAGTATTCGCACCATCAGAAAACTCTATCCCTGACCTTTTTCATCACATCCAGACTGTGAGCCCCATCACAGACATCCAGCCCGACCGATGCGACAATGTTTCCTGATTAGGGCAAGGAGCAAGTGTGCCCGTCTCCAGAGACGGACCGCGAACCCGCCCAAGCCCGTTTGCCAGTAGCTCTTTGATAAACAAAAGTTGAGGCGATGAGCGGGCGTCAGCCCGCCGCCAAAATCCTAAAAAGCATAGAAAAACCGAGGATTCGGAGCTAAGTCCTTATTCCGGAATATTTTGAAAATAAGTCCTTTAGGCTCTGGATTTTGGCGGACGAATACCCCCTAAATCAATGATTCCAATAGCAAGGGGGGGAGGGGGTAGGAGTAAACACGGATTAATACCCAAAGAGTAAACAAACCAGAATCCCAAGTCGCTTTGAGTTCCCAGTTCTCAGTAGGTGCGCCGAACACTGATGGCTGACGGCTGATAGCGGAAGGCTACCTCATCCCATCAGCATCCCGCCATTCACGTTGAGCACATGCCCCGTGATGTAGGAAGCATCGTCGGAAGCCAGAAAGCACACCGCGCTGGCAACGTCCTCCGGCAAGCCGACGCGTCCCAGCGGAATCGACTTCACCGCATTCTGTTTGAATTCTTCGCTCAGCACCGCCGTCATGCCGGTCTCGATGAAACCCGGAGCTACCGCGTTGCACGTGATGTTGCGCGACGCTACCTCTCGCGCCATTGCCATCGTCAGCCCGATCAGCCCGGCTTTCGAAGCCGCATAGTTCGTCTGTCCTGCCTGACCCATTTGCCCGAAGACGCTGGTGATGTTGATGATCCGTCCCCAGCGCTGCTTGAGCATCGAACCGATCACCTGCTGGATGCAGAGATACGCGGAGGTCAGATTCGTCGTCAGCACCGCGTCCCAGTCGGCGCGCTTCATGCGCATCACCAACTGGTCGCGCGTGATGCCGGCGTTGTTCACCAGAATGTCGATCTTGCCGAATTGCCCGAGCGCCGATTTGATCCCGGACTTCACCTGGTCTTCGTCCGCGACGTCGATGACGAAGGCCGAGGCCTTGCCTCCCGCCGCCGCGATCCCGGCGACCAGTTCGTCGAGTTTCTGCCGATTGCGCGCCGCCACCGCTACGGTCGCGCCCTCCCGCACCAGGGCCAGCGCGCAGGCGTGACCGATGCCCTGCGACGCTCCCGTAACCAGCGCGACTCGCCCCTCGAGTTTCATGACTGCTCCTTATCGTTATCGTTAGGAAACCAACCTGGCAACCGATGTGTAGAACGGAGGATTATAAACGTCGACAGGGGCAACTGGTGGGCTCAGGCTACGCGGCGCAAAAAATCTTAACCACCGAGGACACAGAGGAACACAGGGAAGCAACCACGGGGCCGAGGACCTAGCCGGCTTGCGTTGCGGCGCGGCCGAGCGTCGCCGCCCCAAGAATCCTTTCAATCTTCTCGACCAGCGTCCGTCTCGAATACGGCTTCGCCAGAAAATACGTGCGCGACTCGGGTGCTTCCGTCTCGTACTCCGGGTTGCCGTAACCCGACGTCACCAGGACCACAACCTCTGGTGAATGCTGCCGCAGATCCTGGCCCAGTTGCTGCCCTGACCGTCCCGGAAGCACCATGTCGGTTATCACCAGATCGATTCGCCGCTTGCATTCTTCGTACACCTTCATCGCATCTCGCGCATCCTCGGCGGGCAGAACTTCAAAGCCCGCGCTCTCCAGAATGCTGCAAGTCGCCTCCCGCACAAACGGTTCGTCCTCTACCAGAAGAATCGTGCGCCGCCGGGGCCGATCGTTGGTGAATACGTAGGGCTGAAGAGTCATCGCAACCTCCAATGCACTTTGCTTACGGCTCCTCTTCAGCAATTGCACTGCCTCGGCGGCTTCCGAAAATCGGCGCGCTCCGCACCAAGGTCTCTGTGGTTCGAAATATGTTCGGGATATTGTTCGGAATCTACTTCGGCGCGGTAAGAATCGTCTGCTTCGGATCGAGCACAATCTTATGCACGCCGCTCGGCGCAATCAGCCGAAACCCAGTCTCCCGGCCATCGGCCAGCACTTCGCCCAGAAAAACCAGCGCGTTACCCGCCGTCGTGCCATACACCGGAACCGCCGTCACCAGATCGTCGGGCGCGTCCTTTTGTACGATCATGCCCGTAACCGTGGTCACGCCAGTTTTCTCTGTAATGCGAATTTCGCGCGCTTCCAGCTTCGGAATCGCCGTCCCTTGGATCCAACCTTCCAAAAACCAGTCCAGCTTGTGACGATTCTCGTACCAAAGTGGGCGCGGCAGTTCCTCTTCGAAAACTTGCATCAGTTCCTGCGTGCTTATGCTCTTTCCCGCATAGCGCTCCCTGATTTTCCGCAGCGCGCGGAAGAACGGCTCATCGGAAGCGGCGGCGGGATTCGCCCGCCCTTTCCGGGAACGGGATGCCGCTTCGGAATCGTGCAGCGTGGCATCGCGCAGCATGGATCGCAGCATGTGAAACAGCCACGTGCCTCTTTCGTAGCTGATCGCCTCGTATCCTCCAGGAAAGTGCGACGACTCCAGCCGCTGCCCCAGGGTCACCGGTCCGGCGTCGCGCAGCCACTCTCCATCTTTGTTCTTGCTCAGAAGATCGCGCCGGTACGTTTCCAGAACCTGCCGGAATTGCGCCGGGTTCTGTTGCTCCAGCATCATCAGCGCCGCATAGTTTGCCAGTCCTTCCGATATCCACTGATCGCGATAGCCCTTCCACAGCACGAGATCGCCCCACCACTGATGCGCCGTCTCGTGGACCAGAACCTGGTTGTCGAGCTCGCGCATCACCGGATCAAGACGCAGATCCGTTTGCTCCCGCGGACTGAGAAACGCAAAGCTCGACAGAAATACCAGCCCCGGCCATCCCTGGCTCAAATTGCCCGGCATCTGCGTCAGCGCCAGCGAACCATACGGATACGGCCCAAACCACTGCGAGAAACTCTCAATTGCCTTCGCCGCCCTGTCCGCCACCGCCTGCACATTGTGCGCCGGCGACGGAGGCGGCGGAGTCGCCATGACCGGTACATTCGATCCCGATCCCCGCTGGGTAACATCAGGGATGGGCGGCTGCGCAATCATCTCCGCCGGTGCCTTCGGAAACGATTTCTCCACCCCCTTCGTGCCGTACGCCTCCACCAGAATGTTCCCAGCCCTCGCCTCGGCCCGAACGTACTTGCCCAGGTTGAACCCCGCCACCGGAATTGGCCGCTCTGAGGTCCAGCGCGAAACTTTCTCCGCCCCTGCTTTCCGGTTCGTTTCCGCATCGTCTTCGTCTCTGCCCGCACGCGACATCTGTTTTCCCGTCGCCAGCAAAGTCCAGTTCGCCGGATAGTGAAACTCCATATCGAACTGCGCCGGGCTCAAACCGAAATTCGGATACCACGTGCCGCGCTCGCCCACATAGAGCAATCCGTTCCCCGCCTCCGACAGAACCTCGCCCGCATACGTAAAGCGCAGTTTCAATTCCTGCCCGGGCAAGAGCGGAGCCGGAAACACCACCGCCACCAGATCGTTGCCTTTTCGCTGCAGCTCGGTTCCTTCAATCGCCGGGTTCTGGATGAAGTCCACCGCCCGCCCATCCGCCTCGAGCGCATCAATCTTCAGATAACGCGACAGCTCAAACAGCAGCGTCCTTTCTCCTCCGTTGCGAATTCGAACCTTCACCTCCGTCCATGCTCGCAACATAGTCGGAGGCTGCACCGACGCTCGAATCCGGAAGCTCGTGATCGAGACATCGCCAGGCGGAGGAGCCGAAGTTGCTCTGCCCGCCACGCCAGGCGCAAACGAAGTCCAGATATCGAAAAACGAGATGCCGTCTTTCATCCGCGGCTGCCCCGCCCACAACGGCTCGGCGCCGGCCGCATCCCAGAACACTTCAAAACCGCCCAGTTTCTTGCCCAGCAAATGCGCGTGCAGGAGAGGCGGAAATTTTCGAGCCAATTCGCTTCCACGCTCGCGCCCACCCGGCGCCGGAAGAAAATGACTGAAGTCCAGCAGCAAGCGCAGGGCATCAAACTCCGCCAGGCTGCTGCTCGCATCGCTCCATTCTTTTATGAATTCCGCGCCCTCTGGCGCTGGCGAAAGAAAGCGCTGCAAGACCGCCGCCGTGTCGTCGTTGAAGCGCAGATATCCTGAAGTGAACTGCTCTTCGAGAATTGCCATCCCTGTAAACAGAGCGAGCGATCCGCGCTCCACCCGGTTCGGCGGCCGCAGCCGTATCTCGCCCTCACCCTCGAAGAATGCGCCTGTAATCCGCCCGCAAATGTCTTCCGTAAACGCGAGCGTACCGTCGTCCAGATCGAGATGAAGATCAGGCCGGTCGATCGCGGCGTCGCGAACGTGGTACACCCGTTGCGGATCGAGTCCGACCGAACGAATCCGCGAGTAGAGCGCGCTCGTGGTTGGGGGACAGTCGGGGCTTGGCTCTGCTGCCTGCGCGTAGGATGCGGCGCCAAAGCACCATGCCAACCCGATCATGCGCCATCGTCGCAGCGACCCTGGCCTCATAGGTGGGTCGTCCCTCCGGGACTTGACTCATTTCTGCGTTTGTCCCAGCGCTGAAGCGCTGGGCTAAGCTGGTTCGCCCCTCCGGGGCTGGTATGTACACCGCTTGGAGACTCGGGCCTCTTTCACCGCAAAGACTCGGCGCCTCTTCCCGCCGCCCAGTTCCAGCACCTTGGTCATCTTACCGACCATCCGCGCCGTTGCTAGAATCAGCCGAGTGCGAGCCCTCGTCCTCATTCTAGTGCTTCTGGCGGCGCTGCCCGCGCCCGCCGACGTCATCCATCTTAAGAATGGACGCGCCATCTGGGCCGACCAGGTGCGCGAAACCAAAGATCGCGTCGAGTATGACCTCGGCGAAGACACCTACGCCATCCCGAAATCCTCGGTCGAGCGCATCGACGCCGGCGGCGTCGCGCCCGTTCACGCAACTTCTGGAGCGTCTGCCGGAGCATCCACCGACGTCCCCGACATCACTCCGCCCGCACCTTCGTTCAGCCACGAAGCCGATGTAGCCGAAAAAGTCATCCACGACGGCAAGGTCGACAGCGATGCACTCGCGAGCCTCGGACAGGCCTCCAATCCCGAACTCGCCGCCACCGCCTACTTCCTCGCCGGCAAGCACGAATCCGATCGCGGCAACTTCCCGCAGGCCAAGCGCTATTACGAATCCGCGCTCCGTTTCCAGCCGGACAACTCCACCTTGCTGATCTACTACGCTGCCACCCTGATGCGCACCGGCCATGCCGCGGAAGCTCTCGCCTACGCGCAACACGCCGCCAGCATTGCTCCCGACTCACCCGACGCCATCGCCATGCTGGGGTTCGTTCAATTCGCCAGCGACCATACGCCCGATGCCATTCGCTCCTGGAAGAAGTCGCTCACCCTGCGTCCCGACGCCACCGTCAGCCAATACCTCGCCCGAGCCACGCGCGAATCGACCGCCGAATCCGATTTTTCGCAACGCGAAAGCAGCCACTTCAACCTCCACTTCGAAGGCAAGGACACCTCCGAGACCTTTCGCCGCGACCTGCTCGCCACCCTCGACTCCGAGTATGACGACCTGGTGCGCGATCTCGGCTACTCGCCCCGCAACAACATCGCCGTCACGCTCTACACGCAGCAGGCGTTCTTCGACGTTACCCGCGCGCCCTTGTGGAGCGGCGCCATTAACGATGGCAAGCTGCGCATCCCGATCAGCGGCGTCGCGAGCGTCACGCCCGAGCTCGCCCGCGTCCTCAAACATGAACTGACTCACTCGTTCGTCTCGCAGATGTCCGGCAACCGCTGCCCCACCTGGCTGAACGAAGGCATCGCCCAGATCGAAGAGGGTAAGTCATCGGCTTCCAACGGACGCCAGCTGGCTCAGCTCTTCGCATCCGGAAGGGAGATCCCCATCAATGTGCTCGAAGGCAGTTTCCTGAGCTTCTCCGCCCCCGAAGCCACCGTCGCCTACGCCGAATCTCTAGCCGCCACCGAATACATCCGCGACGCCTACGGCATGAGCGAAGTCGTGGGCATCCTGGAACGCCTCTCCCAAGGCAGCTCCACCGAAGCTGCCCTACGCGCCACCGTCCACTCCGATTACCGTCAACTCCGCGACGAAATGACCCGCACGCTGAAAGAAAAATACGGCGAATGAGCCCATGTGGCGCTGACACTCGTGTCCGCGCAGGCGGCTTAACCCAAAGAGCGGAAGGACAACGGCAAACGTCCGAAAGCCGGGGAAAAGAATGCTCTTCCCGGGCTCTTTCCAGTTAATCGGCAAGCTGGCACTCCCTGCTCATTGCCCCGCCCCAGGTTTTGTGCTAATTTCGCCCCTCATGAAAGCGCTCTTTTCAAAACTCGGGTTCGGCTCAAAAACGGAGGAAGTTGCCGAAATCGTCCAGGCGGAAACCCCTGAACTCCAGAGCGCTAACCTCGCGGTCGCCTATTTTTCTTCGCGCGCCGGAGGCGACCTTCACGATTTCCTGCGGGTCGGGCCGCATCGCTTCCTTTTCGGATTGCTCGACGTCGCCGGCAAGCGCGAAACCAGCGGCCCGGTGCTGCAAGCCGCGCAGACTTGTTTCCGCTCGTCGGGCGAGCAGCTCTTCGCGGCCACCGAACTGAACGAATCGGACGCGATGATCGAACTGTCGCGCCGTCTGAATCTCGAGATTATGCGCGCTGCCGGAGGCGTCAGGAGTTGCCCGGCCTTCGCCGGCTGCTACAACGAGGAACTGGCCACGGTTTGCTACGTGAATAACGGCCACACTCCCGGCCTGCTACGCGATGACGCAAGCGTCATCGAACTGCCCGCGACCGGCCTGCCGCTCGGGCTGTTCTCGCTGGCCCCGACCGACGCCCGCATCGTCGGCCTGGGAGCGAAGGGTTCGCTGGCGGTGGTCTCACGGGGAGTGGTGGAGGCCGAGTCGAAGAACGTGGAATTTGGTCTGGCGGGAGTCAAGAGCGTGATGCAGGCGGGACCTTCTTCGGCCAGAGATCTTTCCCGGAGCATCCTGCAGCGTGTGCAGGACTTCATGCACATGGCTCCGAAGCACAACGACGTGACCGCACTGACGCTCACACGAGCAGCTTAGCCAACCAACCCGCCGGTAGTGGTGCAGTTTGAATCTCAGCAGCAAAAGAAAACCCGCCGAGCGGCTGCTCGCATCGTCAGGGAAGCAACAGAAAACAAGTATGGGAAATCACTTGCGGCTGTGATCGCTGCCACAGACAAGCGTAATGCTACCCGGCTAGTCTGCCCAGTGGACCCCTTGAAAGAGCCGCATCTAGTGATCCTCGTGGAAGTGGGCAGAATACCCATCAAAGGCGGCTGCTCCGCTTGCAACGACGTGTTTTTTACGACCGGGGATGATATTGGCCCAGCCCAACAGCAGTACAGCAAACTAGAAGGCCTTTTCTCTGAGCATTTCCGCAAGGTCCACATGCACGAAGATGCCAGCCAAGCGGCTGCCCGGGCGAAAAGGACTAGTCCTTAGAAAATGCCGGCGTCAAACAACTCACCCTGTGTTCCGATTCTGGCGCTGCCCCAGTGGATTTCAAACTGCACCTCTACTAACCCGGCCGCTCCATTGGCCTCCATGCCCGTCGCGGCGTAAAATAGAAAAACAATTTCCCCGGGTGCTGCCCAGGTTTCGAGAGAACGCTTCAAGAGAGCCCTAATGAAAAAAACCGGACTTTCCCAGCTGTTGGTTGTTGGCTGCGCGCTGCTGCTCCCATCTCTTTCGCCGGCCGATAGCGTGGTCGAAGAGATTATCGCCCGGGTAAACAACGAAATCGTTACGCGCTCGGAATACATCCGCAACCGCGATCAGCTCAAGCAGGAAATTCAGCAGCAGGACGCTGCCAACGCCGACCGCATTTTCGCCGAGAAGCAGCGCGACGTTCTGCGCGATCTGATTGACCAGCAACTCCTGCTGCAAAAAGGCAAAGACCTCGGCATCACCGGCGATACCGAACTCATCAAGCGCCTCGATGAAATGCGCAAGCAGATGAACCTCGAAACCATGGAAGACCTGGAGAAAGCGGCGGAGGCGCAGGGAGCTTCGTATGAGGACTTCAAGCAGACCATGCGCAACCAGATCGTCACGCAGCGCGTGATTGGGCAGGAAGTGGGCTCGAAACTGGCCATGAACAAGGACGACGTGAAGAAGTTCTATGAGCAGCACCGCGCGGAGATGGAGCAGCCCGAGCAGGTTCGCCTGAGTGAAATTCTGATCGCGCCCAAAACGCCCGCCAAACCCGCTACCAGCAAAGACGCGAAGCCCGAGCCGCCATCGGAGGCGGAGACGGAGGCAGCGCTGGCCGCCGCCCAAGCCAAAGCGCAGGATGTGCTCGAGCAGATTCACAAGGGCGCAAAGTTTGAAGAGCTGGCGAAAAAGTACTCCGATGGACCGTCGGCGAAAGACGGCGGCGACCTCCAAAGTTTCAAGCGCGGCACGATGCCGAAGGAACTGGACGACATAGTCTTCGCGATGAAGGCAGGTGAAGTCTCGAATGTGATTCGCACAAAGCAGGGTTACGTGGTCCTGCAGGTGACCGAGCATCAGATCGCGGGCATTCCCACCCTGAAGGAAGTTGAGCCGCGCATCCAGGATGCGTTGTACATGCAGAAACTGCAGCCTGCGCTGCGTGCTTATCTGACCACGCTGCGCGAAGAAGCCTTCATTGACGTCAAGACTGGTTACATCGACTCGGGCGCGAGCGAAAAGCAAACCAAGCCCGTCGAGACCGCGGACAAAGAATCCGGCGCGAAGAAGCTGAAAAAGAAGAAGAAGCTCGGCGTGTTTTAGGCTAATCTTGGCTGTGCTCGCGGCCGGCGTTCCCCGGCTCCGGCCGGCGTCTGCATCCACAGGGCAAGGCGATTTCACGGAGGCTCATGAAAGAGTTTTTTATCTCCGACTGTTCCCAGCAAGAAAACAAGATCATCACCTCCAGCTTTGTGGTGGCCTCGAAGCAGGTAAAGGCAAAAAAAAATGGTGAGCCGTACCTGGCGTTGACCCTGGCGGATCGCACCGGCCAAATCGAAGCCAAGATGTGGGACAACGTCGAAGAGTTCATCCTCGCCTTCGAGCAGGACGACTTTCTCAAGATCAAGGGGCTCATCAACAAGTATAAGAATCGTTTTCAGCTCACCATTCACAAGTTGCGGCGCATGGAAGAAGGCGAGGTCGACTTCACCGACTACCTGCCCAAGACCACCAAGGACATCGGCGAACTCTGGAGAACGCTCACGGAGTTTGTGGCCACGTTCCAGAATCCGCACCTCAAGTCGTTGGTGGAACTGTTCATGGCGGACGCGGAGATTGCCGAACGTTACCGCAATGCTCCCGCGGCCAAGACCCTTCATCATGCGTACATTGGCGGACTGCTCGATCACGTCGTGTCGCTGTTCCGTTCCTGCGATCTCATGTGCCAGAACTATCCCCAGGTCAACCGCGACCTGCTGTTGACGGGAGCGTTCCTGCATGACATCGGCAAGATTCAGGAACTGACCTACAACCGTGCGTTTTCCTACACCACGCGCGGCCAGTTGCTCGGGCACATGATCATCGAACTGGAGATGCTGCAGGCCAAGCTCGCAAAGCTGCCTGACTTTCCCGCGGAACTGAAAACTCTGCTCGAACATATGATCATCAGCCATCACGGGCAGTACGACTTCGGATCGCCCAAGCTGCCGATGTTTCCCGAGGCGCTCATGCTGCACTATCTCGACGATCTGGATTCCAAGATGGAGGCGATGCGCGCCCACTTCGAGCGCGAGGCTGAACTCGAAGGACCGTGGACCAGCTTTAACGCGTCGCTGGGGCGCCCGCTGCTCGATTCCAGGAAATTCATGCAAGGGGAGAAAGCGTCAGCCGCGGAAACCAGTGCGGATGATTCCGGCGCCCCGCCGGTCACGCCCGAACCACCGCAGCGCCCAACTTCCGCAACGCCAGTGCTTGACCTGTTCAGCGAACAGAAAACGTAAGACCTGGAGTCCGCCCCTGGACGTCGAATCGTCCCGTTGCGTTGCCTATGGATTTCTCACGCTTCACCACCATCAGCTTTGACTGCTACGGCACATTGATTGATTGGGAGTCGGGGATTTTGCCCACCCTGCGGACCGTGCTCGCAAACCATGATCTGGCGAACCATGGTCAAAGTCTGCCCGACGCCGGCATTCTTGAACTCTATGGGGAATTTGAGGCGCAGGCGGAAAGCGGCCCGTACCAAAGCTACCGGGACGTGCTGCAATCGGTGGTGCGGGCGTTTGCCGATCGCTTCCATTTCGAGGCCAGTTCCGCCGAGATCCGCTCGCTGCACGAATCCGTCCGGGCGTGGCCGCCTTTTCCGGATACCGTACCTGCGCTGCGCGAGCTTCAGAAGCGCTACCAGCTCGTCGTGATTTCAAACATTGACGACAATCTATTTGCGGAGACGCGGAAGCATCTGGACGTGGAATTCGCTGGCGTGATCACGGCGCAACAGGCGAGAAGCTACAAACCTTCGGTCAATAATTTCCAGATGGCCTTGCGCACGCTTGCGATTTCTCCGGATCGACTGCTGCACGCCGCGCAGAGCGTCTATCACGATGTAGTACCGGCGCGGTCGCTGGGCATCTCGACGGTGTGGGTGAACCGGAAGTCGGCCCGTCCCGGGATTGGCGCGGTTCGAGCCTGCGCGGGACCAGCCTCAGAGAAGCGAGCGGACCTGGAGGTCCCCGATCTCGCCGGCCTTGCCGCAGCAGTTTTGAAACGTGCGCAAGACTGACGCTCTTACGTTGGGACCGGCATCGCCAGAATCTTCTTCTGTATGGCGACCGTGACCAACTGGGCCTTGTTGTGGATATCGAGTTTGCGCATCAAGTTGAACTTATGCGCTTCCACCGTCTTGACGCTGACTCCGAGAACCGCCGCCGCTTTCTTCACGGTATTGCCCTCGGCGAGCAACTTCATCACTTCGCGCTCCCGCAGCGTCAGGGTACTTCTCCGCAGCGGCACCTGCACGGTCTGGCTCCGCAGGTTCGCGTCGTCATTCAATTTGGTCTGGATCTGCGGACTCAATGACCGTTGGCCGCGATGCACTTCGCGCAGCGCGTTCAACAAAAGCGGCACGGGAGTATCTTTCAGCAGGTACCCGCTGGCGCCGGAGCGCAGAGCTTGCTGCACATACTCCTGATCCTCATGCATGGTCAGATACACGATGCGCGTGCCGGCGCAGTGCTCTTCGATAAGCTTTCCGGCTTCGAACGACGACATGCCGGGCATGCTGATGTCGAGCAGCACCAGGTCGGGGCGATGCTTCAGGACCAACCTGAGCGCCTCGGCGGCATCGCCCGCTTCGCCCACAACGGCAAAGTCGGGAGCGTCTTCCAGCAGGCGGCGCACACCGTAGCGCAGCATTTCGTGATCGTCGGCGATCACACAGCGAATGCGCTCAGCAACTTCCGACTGAAACGGCCCCGCCTTGGTGGTCAACATCAAAAAAATCCTCGCGTGTCTGACCTAGGTGGACGCGATGAGTCTGGAACCCCGGGTCGTCCGGCGGCCACCGGTACAAGGTGTCCTTCAATTGTACCTGCACATGCCAAAGCTTCGGCGCAAAACGTTGGCGAAAATCAAAGAGAGCTGAACTTTTCTTATTCATTTACAATGCCTCTTCCACATGCTGCGCTACTTCACTTCCGGAGAATCCCACGGCGAGGCCCTGGTTGCGTTCCTTTCCGGGCTGCCTGCCGGGCTGGCGGTGGATCAGGCATTTGTAGACCGCGAACTGTGGCGGCGCCAGCAGGGCTTTGGACGCGGCGGGCGCATGAAGATCGAAAGCGACCGGGCGCACTTTCTTTCGGGCGTGCATCACGGCAAGACGATCGGTTCGCCGATCGCGGTGATGCTCGAGAATCGCGACTGGCAGAATTGGAAAGAGTCGCTGCCGGTGGAGACGGGTGATCC
>JBEKWL010000011.1:0-38433 GCA_049513095.1 Terriglobales bacterium | reverse complement strand
CAAGTGCTGCAATACCGTATATGATCCGCCCACCCGAAATTACTTTTTTGACTTGGACTTTACCAGTCCGGGGGGCCTGCCGCCCGGAACACCAATGTTCCGCGACGTGGAGAGCCTGAGCTACCGGCAGCTATTCACGACACGTACCAGTAGCAACTGAACACACTGGTCGACGGAATCTGAATTCAAGTTAGCGAATTCACGCAACCCCGATCCGCGAGGATCGGGGTTTTTGTTGGTCTGAAACTGGTCCGGTTCAACGGGGCTTGCGGAGAGGTGGGATTGGCTCACTTCCCTTTCGGGCAGCGGGCTCGGGCGGCGGGGCGCTGACCGCCAGATCGGAGGACCAGCAATCGGCGAGAATCTTCCATGTGCCGACGGGCTGTCGCACAAGGACGACCAAATATTTTCCGCGCTCTTCGCGGCGCTTGCCCATGGCGACGGGCACGAGCATTTTGCAACGGCCGAGATCGAGAGCAATCTCTCCCAGCACTTCGACGCGCAGCGATTCCATCTCTACGTCGCCCAATCCGGCTTCGAGTAGCGAGATAAGAAATTCCCGAATCGCAGGCAAACTGCGAAACGGCGGAAGATTGGAGCGGATGAGAGTAGCGTCGGCGGCGTAGAGCTCGAGCAAGTCGTCGATGTGCTTGGTGTTGCAGGCCTGCGCCCAGTCCTGCACAACCTGGCGGGCACTGGCTTCGGCGCGGCCGCCGGTCGAAGTACCCGGGGAGCCGGGCGCGCGGCCGCGCGGAGCAGAGGGCTCGGACTCGGCGGTGGGCGCGACGGATGCCGTTCCATGGCTGGGAACAAAATGATGATAGTGGTGGTGAACGTGCTGTTGGCCGGCACCGGCTCGAGCATGGGCATCGCCGGCGACAGGCTGGCGCGGCCTTCCGCAGCCAGCACAAAAGCGAGCGCCAGCCGGGAGCGAACCTCCGCAGGCTGAGCAGGCGCTGCCCGGTTCATCCGCGTCACCGTCTGCCGCCAGATCCGGCGCGGCCGCGCGGCCACCCGACACGCGCTGGATCGCTTCCACGGCAGCAGCGACCGCCTCGGCATTCGGTTTCGGCCAGCGAAAGTTGCCGGGGAGCCGTTGAAAAAACTCTTCGATTTCCTTGCCTTCGACGGGCTGGTCCTTTTTGGGCTCGGGAGGATTCGGCTTGTCTGCGGTCACGGCAACCTCATCGCTGATATTGTAGGAGAATTCGGGCGCTAACGGATGCTGAATCTTACCAGCGCTTCGGAATCAATGGGAACGCCGTTGCAGAGGGCGGGACGATAGCGCCAGAAGCGGACAGCGCGCAGCACAATCTGGTCCTCGCCGGGGCCGCCGCTGTCCAGGATAAAAGCATCATGCACGTGTCCATCGGATCCAACAATGAAGCTGACGCGCACGTGCAGATCGTCATCTTGCACGTGCAGCAGCGGGTCGGGAGTGAGCAAGGCTTCGGGCAGACGGACGTTTCCACATTTCGGCAGGCCCAGCGGCTGCGATGCGGTAGAGAACTCGGAGCTGTGCGCGGGCAGACGGCGCAAATTCTTTTCTTGTTGCGTGAGTGGGGTCCGATGCGGAATGACACGCGATGGAGATGGGGACGCTACTGCGCGCCAGGCGAGAACGCCGCTGAGTCCGGCCAGCGACACGGCCGCCGCGAGCGCCTTCCAGCTTGTCATTTTCATCTTCTTCATCTTCGCGCTCGGCCAGAGACACGGCACCAAGAAAGGAGCGGGCAATTCACCTTCCAGCCCCAGCGAAAAGTACGGTCTTTACCGTCAATAACTTAGCCACACTTCCCTGCCGGACTTCTTAAGACGCGTGCAATCCGTTGCAAATGAGTCGGACAGAATCGCAACCGGAGGAGGGGCGTTTAGGTGCAAGTCTTGCGCTTAGTAAGTGCATGCAAGAACATTTGGCACCGATGGCGCAGGATTCGGAAGGAATGGATCGTTCAATTCTCACAACTACATTGAGTGCCAGGCCGGGCCCGGGTTTCCGATTCTTGACGGCATGCGGGCTCGGCGCGGAGACACCCAGCCAATTGATGATTTTGTTACTGGCGGCCAATCTTGGCGGAATCGGCAACGGCTTTGTCAGCCTGGCGATGTTTGTCGCGGGACCGATGGTGATGAATACGTGATGACGGCGTCGGCGGTCGGACTTTTCGGCTTCAGTTAGCGCCTGCCGCGCTTTCAGTTTGTAGTCACAGCGCTGACGTCGATCTATAGCTTGGCAGTTGGTGCTCTCTTCCCGTCCGGGTCTTCGGGACTACTACCACCCTAGGGATCAGGCTGTGGGCGGGCCGTCTGGACGCAATAGCTATCCCCGGGTCATCATTCTCGCGTCATCGCCCTTGTTTCATCATGTTCGCGTCATCCGGACTCCACATAATTCCCATCTGGACAAATAAATCCTGACAGAAACGGCGAGTTAGTAATACAATGGCCGACGGTAATTACCCAAGGGAGGGTACTTAATGACAAATATTGCTAATGCAATCGACCGACTCCGAGAGGAACGCCGGGACGCGCAAAACCAAGTCCAAAAGCTTGGGGAAGCTATTTCGGTTCTCGAAAAACTTAACCGAGGCGCGGGCGCAACGGTACACGGGGGGGCGCCACATCGCGCCAAGCGCATTCTCTCCGCGGCTGGGCGCCGGAGAATTTCTCTGGCCCAGAAAGCACGTTGGGCCAAGATCAGACAGATGAAGAAAGCAGCCTAAACGCCGGGCGGGCCGAAGGCTACGCGAAGATCCCTCGCGGAACTAGAGCCCGCCGGATTTTCTGCGCGTCAGCTGGGTGCAAGAGCGATTCGTATCGGGGTATCGTTTGAGCGATACCGTAAATGCTTCGAAATCAGACGCCCCTTCAGGGGCTGCGCACCGAGAACGGCCTCCTCGGCTGCACCGGGAAGACCCGGATCACTTGTCAATGGAGCCGGGGCACTTGAGGCATGCCTGAAGGCATGCCCTGATACGCGTCTCACTTACCCACTGACTGCTAGCCGTGTCCTCCGCTGAGCTCGCGCACGATGCTACCGACAAATGCTTTGGCGTCTCCAAAAAGCATCAGGGTGTTATCGAGATAGTAGAGCGGGTTATCGATGCCAGCGAAACCAGGATTCATGCTGCGCTTGATGACCATCACGGTGTGGGCTTTGTCAACGTCGAGAATAGGCATTCCATAGATGGGGCTGGAAGCATCGGAGCGGGCAGCAGGATTGGTTACGTCGTTGGCGCCAATCACTAGCGCGACATCGGTCTGAGGGAAGTCGCTGTTGATCTCGTCCATCTCAATCAGGCGGTCGTAGGGGATATCGGCTTCGGCCAACAGCACATTCATGTGACCGGGCATGCGTCCGGCAACGGGGTGAATGGCGAAGCGCACGTCCACGCCGCGCTTGCTGAGAGCATCGTAAAGTTCGCGCACTTTGTGCTGCGCTTGGGCCACTGCCATGCCGTATCCGGGAACCACGATGACGCGGTTCGCGGCAGAAAGGATGGCGGCGGCTTCCTCCGGGGTCGCGCTGTGAACCGGTCGGGCTTCTTCTCCGGCAGCGGCCGCAGCTTGCACCTGACCAAAGGCTCCGAACAAAACGTTGGTGAAGGAGCGGTTCATAGCCTTCGACATGATGATAGAAAGGATGAGGCCCGACGATCCGTCGAGCGCGCCGGCGATAATGAGCAGTTTGCTATCGAGGACGAAACCCATGGCCGCCGCCGACAGACCGGCATAGCCGTTCAACAACGAGATGACGGTGGGCATGTCGGCGCCGCCGATGGGGATGATCAACAACACGCCGAACGCCAGCGCGATCAGGATCATGAACGGAAACAGGGACCGGGCTTCGGGATGCAGGACCAGAGACACGGCGATCGCCAGAGCGCAGGCGAGCAACACAAAGTTGACAAGGTTCTGGCCTTTATAAGTCAGCGGCCGCTGCGGCAGAATTTCCTGCAGCTTGCCGGCAGCCATCAAGCTGCCGGTGACGGTCAAGCCACCGAGAATGACCTCGAGGGACAGCACCGCCATCATGAAGCGCGAGATATCGGGTGTGCGCAGGTAAAACTCGGCCGATCCGACCAGCGTCACGCAGAGTGCGCCAAAGGCGTGACTGAGCGCGGTTCGCTGCGGAACCGCCGTCATCGCCACCCGCCCGAGCGGAATACCGATGATGGTGCCGAGCACAAGCGCAATGGCGATCAGCCGGTAGTCCACAATGCCGTGGTGCAGCAGCGTGCCGCAGATCGCCAGCAGCATGCCAATTTCGCCCGCCCAGATGCCGTGTCGGGCCGTGGTCGGCGAGCTCATCCACTTCAGCGAGAGGATGAACAGCACGCTCGCGATGAGATATACAAGCTCGATGATGACCTGACCTCCTGCGAGTTCGGGTGTCATTATTTGGCCGCCGGTTTAGCCGCGGGACGGCTGGTTTTGAACATCTTCAACATGCGGTCCGTAATGAGGAAGCCGCCGACGATGTTGCTGGTGGCGGCGACCACGGCGATGAATCCGAAAACGGCGGCGAGCGTGCTCTTGTGCTCGCCCACGAGCACGATCGCACCCACAACCGCGATCGCATCCAAGGCGTTGGTAAGCGACATCAACGGAGTGTGCAGCAGGGGCGAGACTCGCCGGATCACTTCAAATCCGATGAATCCAGCGAGCACAAAAATAAAGAGTGCGTTGATCAGGTTCGAACTACTGTTCATCTTTCCTCCGTAGAATCTCGCTCGATCAGCCTTGCTGGACCAGCGCGGGCAACTTAAAAAACTCGCGAACCCGGGCGTTCACAATCTCGCCACCGTGGGTGAGCAGAGTCTCGCGAACAATTTCATCTTCGAGGTTCAGATTCAACTTTTGATCTTTGATCAGGTGAGTCAGGAACGCAGTGACGTTGCGGGCGTACATCATGCTCGCGTGATAAGGCACGCCGGAGGCGAGGTTGATCGCTCCGATAATGGTCACACCATGCTTTACGACGGTCTTGCCGCCTTCGGTGATCTCGCAGTTGCCGCCACGTTCTGAGGCCAGATCGACGATCACCGAACCGGGCGCCATTGCCTTCACCATATCTTCGGTTACCAACACCGGCGATTTTTTCCCCGGAATCACTGCCGCCGTGATCACCACATCGCTTTCCTGTACTGCTTTTCCGAGCAACTCGCGCTGACGGCGGTAGAAGTCTTCATCCTGCGCCCGGGCATATCCGCGAGCGTCCTGCGCGTCCTTTGCCTCGATGGGAAGCTCTACAAAACGTCCGCCGAGACTCTGCACCTGCTCCTTCGCCGCGGGCCTTAAATCGTAGGCCGAAATCACCGCGCCCAGGCGGCGCGCGGTCGCGATCGCCTGCAGTCCGGCAACGCCGCAGCCAATCACAAAAACGCGGGCGGGTGTGATGGTTCCAGCCGCGGTGGTGAGCATGGGAAAGATGCGCGGGTGGGAGTCGGCTGCCAGCAGCACCGCCTTATATCCGCCGGCGGTTCCCATCGAGGAGAGTGCGTCCATGCTTTGGGCGCGCGTTGTGCGTGGCATCAACTCCACGGCAAACGCGGTGACGCCAGCGTGCGCGATCTCCTGCACGATGTCCGGCGAACCGAAGGGACGCTGAAATCCGACGAGGATCTGATCGCGGCGAAAAAACGGCATGTCCTGCTTCCCGGTCAGGTCGTTGGAACCGTAGCAAAGAATCTGCACGACGACGTCAGCGGCAGCAAACACGGCAGCGCGGTCCGTAATGATCTTCGCGCCCTTGTCGGCATACTGGGAATCGGGATAGCCGGCCTCGATTCCAGCGCCGGACTGTACGTGAACTTCGAAACCCGCTTTGGTCAGCGTCGGGAGGACCACCGGCACGATCGCAACCCGCCGCTCCCCCGGATAACTTTCTTTCGGCACACCGATGATCACGAGGCCCTGCCTATTTAGCGTTTTTGTGTCGCGGTTTAGAAGATCGGAGCCGCCCGGCTCGCATCGATCCTACTCTTGCGGGCAACTTCCAAGGAACCGAGAGAATTTTAGTTGAGCGGAGGAACGCGCGCAAATGGCTCACGCCTCAGGTCTCAGGTGTCAGCTGTCAGGTCTCACGAAAGTTAAAAACAAGGTCTTCCTGAGACCCGAGAGCTGACATCTGCGGCCTAACTATGGTAGCGAGAGGCTCAACAGCAAGCCGCCATCATCATTGCATGCGGCGATGTCAGCGCAGTTTTGAACGATCCAATCGGCGCCGGCGTCTTCGAGGTCACGACGGATCATGGTCGTGAGGAATGCAATCACTCTGGCGCCAGCGGCCTTTCCCGCACGAACTCCAGCGGGCGCATCCTCTACCACGATGCAATCGGAGGCGGCAAACCCGAGCTTCGCCGCTGCCTTCAGATAAGGCTCCGGATCGGGCTTGCCGATCTTCACGTCGCTCGACGTGATCATGGTTTTGGGGATGGGCAGGCCCGCGGCCCGTAAACGCACCTCGGCGAGCGGGCGCGTGCATGAGGTCGCAATGTTCCAGCGTTCGGGAGGCAGGATGTTCAGGAGTTGCCGAGCGCCCGGCAGTAGAACCACACCATCGAGGTCTTCCATCTCCCTGCGTTCGACTTCGCGATCTTCGCGGTCAATATCAATATTGGGCAGCAGTTCGCAGATGGTGGCTCGACTCGGGCGCCCATGCGCCATACGGACCACGGTCTCTGGATCAAGGCCATGCTCAATCGCCCACCGATGCCAGACCCGCGCGACCGCAGGAGTGGAATCGATGAGCACGCCGTCCAAGTCAAACAGCAGGCCACTGCAGAGGATCGCGATCATTGCATCCAATTTACATTGCCTGGAAGAGATAAAGGTTC
Source organism: Terriglobales bacterium (assembly GCA_049513095.1). Lineage (GTDB taxonomy): Bacteria > Acidobacteriota > Terriglobia > Terriglobales > Acidobacteriaceae > Acidiflorens. The sequence goes on along the minus strand of JBEKWL010000011.1, from coordinate 31,594 downwards.
GGGGGACAGGTACCCTCTTCGGCTAACTTTGATCCAAATCCAGGCGACAATTCAGTGACGGTCACAACCACCGTAAAGTAAGGGTCGGCGCGGCGTCCGGGACTGGCTGGCGAATGCCAGGCCGGGCGGGAGTGGTGAGCGCGGCAGGAATCGAACCTGCGACCCACGCCTTAAAAGGGCGTTGCTCTACCAACTGAGCTACGCGCCCCACCAATTCCAATCTAACATATTTTCCGCGCGCATTTTCCCAGCAGCAGTTTCTTAGAAGCTATTGTACTGGGGATGGAGTCACACACTCGCCCGACTCGACGCGGCCTCCATTCCGCGCCCGGTGCGCCGTGACGTGCCTGGCGCAAAAGCGATACACTCTGCTTTCATGCTGCGTTCCCGTTTCTTCTGGGCAACACTTGCGTTCTCTGTCTGGGCGATTTTGTCGCCGACGGTCAGCCACGCGGCGAAAACAAAGCAGTTGCCCGCCGTGCGCTGGACCGCTGGCGCGCCCGGTTGCGCGTTCGAACGCGGCGATGACGGACGCTACCGCTGGACGATGACCGGGAAAGACCTCACCGTCACGCTTCTCGTGGATTCTCAGGAACTGACAAAGAGCCGCCGCCGCTTCTATCACCTTCTCGGCGTATACGTGGGTGTGACTTACACCGGTCAGGGCAAATTTGAGTTTCCGGCGGATGTGCGGATCGACTTCGTCCGTCATCACGACGTTCTTGAGGGCTACGAGGATCCCGCGGAACTATCCAATAGATTGCAGAACGACATCGATACGCAGGTTTTCCAAACCGAGCGCCAGATCAAGAAGAATCCCAACATCACTGAAGAGAAAACGGCTCTCTTGCGCGAATACGAAAAGGCAGCTGCCGAGTTCATCGAGTTTGTAAGCACGCAAGCCCTCGATCCCAACACGGTGATGCTGAGCCCAGGCAATCCCGAAGCCCACGGCTGGGTCTTCTTCGCGACCAGCAACAAATGGATCGGCCCGTGGAAAGAGCGGGAGGATTTTATTCTCGGGGTCTGGATGAAAGACAAAGTCTGGCAATTTCCCTTTTCGCTGCCGCCGACGGAAGGCGACCTGATCCTGCGAAAGCCGCCCGAGTAATTGGGCGCGAATGCGCCAGAAAATTGTGTTACAGTTTCGTGCCCATGGAGACTCCGAGAGCAGCGCCACCCGCCAAGAAACCCGTCGTGACGTTCTACTGCCCAATCTGCGCGGTGGAAGTCAGCGATCCGCTGACCTGCGGCGATTGCTCGGCCGTCATCTGCCGCCGCTGCGGAACGCCGCTGGAATCGCCGGATGAACTAGGCATGGGATGAAGAACCAGCCGACAGCTTAATGGACACCGCCCCCGCTTCCCTGGCTACCGAAGCCGAAACATCCGGTCAGCAGCCGAGTCTCGTCCGTGGGCTTAGTTTGCTCGATTCCGTGCTGTTGCTGGTGAGCGGCATCATCGGCTCTTCTATTTTCCTTACCGCCAAAGATATTGCCGGGCCTTTGCCGAATCCGACATTGTTTTTTCTGGTGTGGGTGCTCGGTGGAGTGATTTCTTTGTGCGCCTGCGCTGCCTTCGCCGAACTCGGCTCCATGTATCCCGACTCCGGCGGACAATACATCTACCTCCGCGAAGCCTACGGCGACCTGGTTGCGTTTCTTTACGGCTGGATGTTGTTCGCGGTCGCGAATGGGGGCACCATCGCGGCACTCTCCGTCGCGTCGGCAGCATACATCGGCAACATCATTCCTGCGATCTCGCAACAACATGTGATTTTCTCGTTGGCAGGCATGCCGTTCACGCGTGCGCATGCGGTCGGGTTGATACTGATCACCATCCTCACTTATGTCAATGTTGTCGGACTGCGCTGGGGCGCACTCCTCCAGAATGTCTCCACCTGGACCAAGTTCACCGCCATGGCAGCCTTCGTTGTCCTGGGATTCGCCATCGGTAAGGGGCATTGGTCGAACTTCAGTGCGCAGGCGCCGGGCGGTCTTAGCATGGGACTGACACCGGGACAATTGATCTCCGCTTTCGGCGTCGGCTTGATCGCTGTGTTCTGGGCCTACGACGGCTGGGTCTACGTCACGTGGGTCGCCGGTGAAGTCAAAGACCCGCGGCGCAATGTGCCGCTGGCCATGGTTCTAGGCGTGCTTGCGGTGGGCGCGATTTATCTCGCCATGAACATGACTTACGTTTACGCTCTGCCGCTGAATGAAGTCGCAAAGTACGAGACCATTGCCCACGCCGCCGCAACGAAACTTTTTTCGCCGGCGGCCGCGCTCTGGCTCTCGGCCATGATCGCGATTTCGTGTTTCAGCGCGGCGGCGGCCTGCACCCTGTCGGGCGCGCGGGTTTATCTCGCCATGGCACAGGACGGCGTTTTCTTCCGCCGCATGGCCGTCATCCATCCTAAGTGGCGCACGCCCGCCTTCAGCGTGATCGGCCAAGGCATCTGGGCCGCGGTGCTCACCGTGAGCGGACGTTACGACCAACTTTACACCTACGTCATCTTTGGTATGGTGCTGTCCTACACCCTGACCGTTATCGGCCTTTTTGTCTTACGCTGGAAACGGCCCGACGTTCCCCGCCCCTACCGCTGCACCGGATACCCGTGGCTGCCCGCGATCTACGTTCTGGTCGGCGTCGCCTGGACGCTCAACACCATCATCCAGCGGCCAACTGAAGCCTTCTGGGGTGCGACCATTGTGTTGATTGGGGTGCCGGGATATCTGTATTGGAAGCGCAGGAACCGCGCAACCAACGCCGAGTGAACCATGTTCGAGCAATACAACGATAACGCCCGCCGCGTGGTGTTCTTCGCACGTTACGAAGCTTTTTGAACCACAGGGTACACGGAGGATCACAGGGGGCGCTGGTAAAATCCGAAGTTAGCCATGCACACCTCCGCTATCCTTCTCGTCTCCTGCCCCGACCGCAAAGGGATTGTGGCCACGGTTGCCGACTTCGTCTATCGCCACAACGGCAACATCCTTTGTGCTGATGAGCACGGGGACGAGGAATCGAATCTCTTCCTCTTGCGGGTCGAGTTCGACCCGGCAGATTTCGCTTTTGACCTGGCCCAGTTTGCCGAGCGCTTTGCTCCCATCGCCCGCGACTTCCAGATGGACTGGCGGCTCGCCCACTCCGCCGACCGGCCCCGCATCGCCATCTTCGTCTCGAAGCAGGACCACTGCCTGCAGGACCTGCTCTACCGCCACCAGAGCGGGGAACTGCGCTGCGAAATCCCTCTGATCATTTCCAACCATCCCGATAACCAGCGGATCGCCGACTTTCACCGGGTCCCCTACTTCGTCGTACCGGTCACGAAAGAAAACAAGCGGGAAGCGGAACAGAAGCAAATCGCGCTGGTCCGCGAACACAAATGTAGTCTCGTCGTCCTCGCGCGCTACATGCAGGTGCTGTCGAAGGAGTTCATCGCAACCCTGGGCTCCGAGCACCTCATCAACATTCACCACTCTTTCCTGCCCGCGTTCGTCGGCGCCAAACCCTACCGCCAGGCGTTCCAGCGCGGGGTGAAGCTGATCGGCGCCACGGCGCACTACGTTACTCAAGTGCTCGATGATGGCCCCATCATCGAACAGGATGTCGTCCGCATCTACCACCGCGACACCGTCGACGACCTGGTCCAGAAGGGCCGCGATCTCGAGAAAGTCGTGCTCTCGCGCGCCGTCCGCTGGCACGCGGAAAACCGCATCCTGCTGTATGGAAACAAGACCGTGGTCTTCCAATAGCCCGACTGGGGGCGCTTAATCCCCGTAGAAACGCGGCTTTTGCGTCTCCTGGTACAGAGTAAGACGGGACCAGCCCCGTCTCTACAGGCGGGTGGTAGGGCAGCCACTTCCGTAACCAGGTAACCAATTGCGCTGCCCTTCCCTTTCGGCTTTACTAAAGGATGGTCCCATTTGAAAACATTACCGCGCGATCTCGAAGGAGATGACCTTGGTTGAGGACCCCAAATGGGAACTGGCGTTGCTGGCCACGGTCCAGAGCTTCTACCAGCGGCTGCTCAGCGACCAGCTTGGCGGGGAGATGCCCGCGCCCGCCGAACTCGCCCCCGACGTCATCAACCACGCTGACGACGTGCGCTCTACTCTCGATCAAATGCACCTCTGGATCCAGCTTCTCGATATGGCGATCACTCCCGCCATGCTGCGACTTGGGATGCAAGACCTTGATCCCGAGGTTGCCGAAGCGTTGCTGCGCTACTTCGCGCGCCACCGCGACGATTCCGCCGCCAATCGTGACAAAACCGATCTGGTCGCAACCTTTCTGTTTCGCCATCCGCGCGTGGCTGGCCAGTGGGAGCAGCGTGGCTACGGCCTCGATGGATCGATTCCTCTGTCTCCGTTTGAAATTGCACTGCTGGAAATCCTGTCCGAGTCCGACGTGCCGGTGCTGTCGGAAGCGGATGTGCAACTGCTGCGCGAATTCAGCCCCTTGCTCGACCAGGCGAATCGCTTCCAGGACTTCAGCGCGCTCATGGACTCCGGCATCATCCAGCGGGTTCGGGAGTTGAAAGCTGCGCTCGGCGAATCGATCTATCATCCCGGAGTGCTGGCCACGCTCGCGCCGTACAATGCCGCCTTCGGCGACCGTTTCCATGCGCTGTTCGCCAGCGCCGCGCAAGAGATCAAGGAATACGCCAACCGTCTTGAAGAACTCGGCGGAAGCATCCTCAGTACCGTCGACGGCGTCGAAGTCACCGTGGAGCATGTCGCTGCCCTGAACCAGGAGACTCTGCTGAAAGTCGACTACAGCGCGGCCCTGGAGAAATTCCGCCGTGTCTCCCGCCTGAAAAAAGACTTGGAACGCAGGCCGCCAATAAGGGGCGTTAAGCCAGGCCCCACGCCTTCCGCGCACGCAGTGGGAACTGGCGGCGCGGCTGCTGCTCCGGCACTCGCTTTCAAGTATGTTCCCGCCGCTATCACACCGCAGGCGCTCTCAGTCGAAGAAGCCAAGATGCGGAGGGTGGAAGAATCTATCCGCGTCTTCGTGCGCGTTGCCGATCCCAAGTTCCGCCAGATCGTGCCCATGCGCTATTTCAACCTGATGCTCAGTCCCGCCGAGATTGAGGCCTACACCGCCGACTATCTGGAACAAGCAGGGCCGCGGGCGGACGCTGCCCGAATGCTGCTCCGCGTCGTCGCTGTAACTGCGCGCATCACCACCGAGATGGAGGAACTCAAGCGCTCGCGGAATTCCCGCTCCGTCTGGAAACTGCACGCCGATTCCCTGGTAGTCCTCATCGACCTCGCCAAACGCCTCGCCGACGCCGTAGACCGGCTCGCCTTGGACATCGCCAGGCAGTCCATCGGCCAGCAACCGGAGACGCAGGTAAACAGTGAGCCTCTCCGCGGCTCACTGGAAAAGCTGCGCGAGCGCGCCGCCGAGGCTGCCAAGCTCCTCGCCGAGGCGTAACCACCAAACAAAAAAAGGGACAGGCTGTTCATACCCAATTCAAAGCCGCCGCTAGCGCCTGGCAGGCTTCGGATAACGTCAGACTGCGAGCGTTGGTCGACGGGTCAGGTGGGCGAGCGGTTACTTGGGGAGGTTGAAGGTCAGGGCTACATCCGTCTGGAACTGGGAGGGGTGGTCGTGGCGGCGGTAGGGTCGGTAGCGCCAGTTGCGGACGGCTTCGGCGGCGGCGGCTAGGAGGGGATCTCCGCTGAGCGTGCGGATGGAAAAGACGGAGCCGTCTTCGGCAACTTCGACTTCGAGGATTACGTTGCCGGAGCGGTGGGCGGCGATGGCCTCGGGAGGATACCCGGGCTCGGTGCGGCTGAGGAGGCGGGTTGCGGCTTCCTCGGGGTCTAGCCTGACGCTTTGGGTTGGGGCGATCTTGGTTCCGGTGATCTTGGTCGTGGACGATGCTTCTACTATGGAATCGCTATCTTACTTCGTGGAATTGGGCTTGGTGGAGTCGGGCTTCATGCGGAAGATGATTTTGCCTTTTTCGTAGACAACTAATTCGTCCGCAGCGGGAGCGGCGGCGGATTTTGCCGGCGCTGCTGTCTTTGACTTTGTAGGGGTGGATTTCGCTGGCGCGGCTGGCTCTGATCTTGTCCCGGTGGATTCTGCCGCTTCGGCTGATTTTATTGGCTCGGTCGGGATGGGCTGAGAGATCTGGGCATGAGATGCGGCCGGGCGGAGCCATCCGATGCGGGAACCGATTAGGAAGCTGACGGCAATGATGACGAGAATGGCTAGAGCCCCCAGCACGAGGGTCCAGGCTTCGTAAGGAGGGCGGCGATCGGGCAAAGAGCTGGCTGCAATGAACTCTGACGGGATGAACGCGAGCGGAACAAGCTCGGGCCGGCCGACTGCGGCGACGGGCCGGTGCTGACCGAGTTCGATGGCGGCGTGGCGAATGCGGGCGCACTCCTCAGCGAAACCTTCGAGCAGTTTCTGGTCGGAGTGGGAAAAGGCGCCGGGAGAGGGAGAGAAGACTTCGAGGATTCCGGTGAATTGCGCGTTCTTCTCGTCACTGTCGAAGACGGGAACGATGAGGATGGAGCGGACCCCGAGGCGACGGCAGAGGGCGGGGTCGACGCGGGGGTCGAACTCGGTATCGACGGAAAGCTGCGGCTGACGGGTTTCGAGACAGGCGCCGGAGAGACCGTCGCGGGTGTTGAGGGCGATGCCGAGATCCGGGGCGAGAGGTCCGGTGGCGACGCGGCAGACCATTTCGTCGCCGCGGGCGAGAGCCAGGACGGCAGAGTTGGCGTGGGTGGCTTCGGCGGCGCGGATTACTAGTTCGTTGAGGACCAAATCGAGAGCGACGTCGGGTGGTAAACCGGCGATGAGGCGCTGCTCGAGGGCACCGGTTGGGTCATCGGGCGAGTCGTCGGGGCGGAACTCGGACCTCGACATAGATAGCGGGAACATAGTTTGTTCCGGCAGCCTGCTGTGATGTTAGGGGAAAGCAGGCTCTGAGTTGAGTCTCCCGCTAAACGGGGAGGAAGTCAATTGGCGAAGAGATTTGGTAGTGTCCACACTTGCAGCTATTGCCCGGTTTCAGTGAAGACGGCGGGGTTGACTCCGGTGGTGATGGCGCTGGGCGCCACGGAGTACTCGACGATGTTGACGTTCTTGAAGCCGACGGAACTGGCGGTGACAGTAACAGTGGCGACGGTGGCCGGCAACTGTAGGGTAGTACTAGCCAAGCCTTTGGCGTTGGTGACCATGGAAGACGGGTTGGGAACGCCACCATTGTTGGCGGTGAAGTTGATGGTGACACCGGGTACGCCGTTCCCGTAGGTGTCTCGGGCCTGCGCGACGATAGGGTTGGGGAGGATGGAACCTTCGGCACCGGTCTGCTTCGCTCCGCTGAAGTAAATGATTTTAATGGGGGCGCCGGCAGCAGCGGTAGCCGTGGTGGTGGCAGTGCCGAAGCCAGTCCCGGACATCGTCAGAGTGTAGGTACCAGATTTTTGCGGAACGGTATAGGTGATGGAAGCGTTGCCCTTGGCGTCGGTGGTGACGGAACCGGTGCCAGGGCCGGAGGAGGGAGAGAATACGCCGCCTTTGCCGCCATCGCTGAAGTTGACGGCGGCGCCGACGTCGGGTTGTCCGGTATATGGATTGACGATCTGGATCTTGATGGGATTGGGCAGCGCGGTGCCGACGGTAGCCGTCTGGGCGTTGCCAAGGGTAACGGTGACGACGGGAAAGAGTCCGTAGGCTTCGAGACTAGTCCGGGTGGCGATGAACAGCTTGCCGTTGGTGACGGTCTGAGTGACAAAATGGCCGACGGCTGGAAACGCGTCGCGATTGTTGGGGGCTTGAATCGTGGTATAGAGCACTTCGAGAGGAGAGTACTGGTTCTGGCAAGTGCCCGGTGGTGCGCTCGCGGTACAAGCGTTAAAGGCGACAAGTTCGCTACCGCTGATCACCCACACAATTCCGTTGGTGTTTCCATTGGCGGAAATGGATGGGGAGTGACTGCCGCTATATTTCTGGGCAGTCATAGCGGGAGTGCCGAGCGTTCCGCCGGACACGGGATAAGCCAATACCGGAGAGGCATCGGGTGCGAAGTAAACGGTTTCGTTCCAGTAGGCGGCAGAACCGAACTGGACGTCGTAGTCACTTTCCGGGTTGGCACTTTTTTCGAGGAGAGGAAATTCCTGGACGACCTGAGGATCGGTCGGCCCTCCCGGGGCGTACATTCCCATGTTATCGCGATTGAGAACGTAGACCCAGCCCTGCTTGCCGCTGGCGACGAGTTCATGGGGGGTGGGACTGTCGTCCTGATCGGGGAGGATGAGAACCCCGGTGGAACTTAAGTCAAGATCGTTGGTGTTGAGGTAGGCCACAGTCCAAGGGGTGAAATAATCGTAAACCGAGAGATCGGGGTAAAGCTTCACCACGCTGTTGCAGTAGGTCTGACCACCGGTTGGGACATCATAGTGGCTCGCGCCCGCGACTTCGGCGGTCTCAAAGAAAATATTACCGGCTTCATCGGCGGCAAGACCGGTGCCGGCCTGCCAGATGGAAGTGAATCCCCAATCGGGCGACGTGTTGAAGATCTCGAGTCGCGCCAGATACTCAGGACTCCCCATAGGAGCGCTCGCGTTGTAGGAAAGGACCCAGCCGCTGTTGTCGTCGTTGCAGCCGTTCGAGCCGAAGCCCATGTAAAGGACGCCGTTGAGCAACAAGAGGCCGGGGCGGTTTTTCTGATGAAGGCTGTTGAAAACAGTGACGTGTCCCTTTTTGCTGGTGCTTTGGGCGGTGATTTGGACGGGGCTGCCCGGTTGCTCATTGCCGCTGGTGATGTCGAGGGCGTGGATGTGGTGACGGACGGTGCCGTTCAGCACAGTTTTGGCCACCAGATACATGGTATTGGTGGTGGGATCGATGACGGGAGTTCCAACGATGCCTTCCTCGTCGAAACCGTTTCCGAGACCGCAGGGCAAAGTCTTGTCGCTGACAGTGGCAGGAGTGACAGAGCCGGGAGTGCCACCGACGTTCTTGAGCATGCTGGCGTACCAGAGTTGGGCGCCGGTGTCGGCGTCAATGGCGTAGACCGAATCCGCCATGGTGACGACGTAGACGACGTTGTGTAGGGTTCCCTGCCCCAGAATATTCACGTTGGGCATGTAGAGAGGCTGGGCCATCACGTCGGCGTTCGGGGACGCAGCCACGCCAGGGTCGACGGGAAAGCTGAAGAGGTGGCCGAAGCTGTTCTTGTTGACGTTGGCGGGGGTGAGTAGAGTTTCGTAGGTATTCGCGCCGTCGCGGGCGCTATCAAAGCGGCTGGTCGGAAAAGGCTGCTGCGCGAACGATGGCGACAGCAAGACAATACAGACGACGAGCAGAGTCAGGCAAAGATTGCGGGCAGGCGACGCACTGAACATCGATTGATGAATGCTCCGGGAAGCCGCGCCGGAACGGATGTTATCAATATGGCGTGACAACAAATGGCGCATTGCCTTGTTTTCTCCAAAATACAACAGGCGGGTTTTAGCCTGGCAAATAGCACTTGGAACACCGGGAAGGGGCTTACTGCAAAAAGTGTGCACTTAACGGAACCTGTAACAATTATGCGCCTTTTATACAGCTGAAGGCGGCGGAATCAAAATCCCAATTGTTGGGCAGGTGCAAAGACTTGCACATTTTGCGCTTTTTTCTTCAGGAAGAACTAGCGCTTTCATGCACGTTGCGGCGCGGCTGAAAGAGGCTTCGGAAAAAGGCGGATGTCGATGCCGAGTGCCCCAGTCTACATGCGGCGGTTCCACGAACGAGTCTACTTTCGTTCTTAGCATCGCTGTTGGCCCGTTACGTCTAAGGTTGGGGTGCACCTTTCAACGTTTTGCAGGCACGCATCCCCGTACATCAAACAGCGCTTCCATCCCACACGACGAATGGAAACATTCCACGCCCTCCGTGTGCCAGTACCCGCAGAAGTCGTTACCCGCAGCTGTTGTGGATCGAGCACCACAGCTGGACGCCGGCCGCGGTCATGCCCGAGCGTCAAATCACCTATGCCAACTTGTCTGCTCTGTCACGTTGATCGTCCCTCACAACCATCGGCAACTGGAAGAACTCGCTTGCGAAACTCTTTGCACCATTCCATACAACTTTTCGGAGGCTTCCGGGTTCAATAGTATGTAGGGGTGTGATTGTCAGGAGGAGATCTTGAAAGTATCGCGCTTGTTTGGTAAAGCAATCGGTTCCGGGTTGGCGGCGAGAGCCGTTCTTTTATCCGTTTTGATTGGCGCAGCGGCATTAGCTTGCGCCCAGAGTGGCGCCATGACTCCTTATCAGGGCGAATCGGACGGGGTCAGCGCCGGTGGAAAATGGCTGGAGTTTCACTCCACCGACAAGATGACGGGCGCGAAGAAAGTGCGCTTTGAAATCCAGTCGGACAACTATTTTCGTGAAGACCCGGAGTACAAGCCCAGAGTGGATCTGTTTTGCGATGACGGCAAGCTGAAGCTGGGCGACTTCAATCCCGGTGTCAGACTGGCTCCGCCGAACCGCCCCGGCTTCTGGGGACAGCCCCAGTTGGAAGTTATGGTTCGTGTCGATGACGCGCACTACTTCAAGGGCTGGAACTGGATGCGCGGCCACTTCCTTTCCATGGACAAAGGCACCGTTCGGAGCATGATCGGCGCCAAGATCTTCAAGGTGGAGCTTCCCACGAGAAGCGGCCGGCAGATCGCGGAGTTTTCTCCCGGCGGATTGAATCTGGATCGCATCAAACAAGCCTGCGATCTGACGCCGAAGAAGCCGAGCACGGACTAGCACTGTCGTCTGGGACTTCGCAAGGCCTTCAAGGAGGCGCAGCACGAGGTGAAGAAGTCATTTGCAACTGTCCTGGCGCTTGCGTTATTTGGGATGGCACGGCCTTTATGGGCCCAGGAGCAAGCCCCGAAACTTGAGGCTTATGGCGGGTACTACTACGCGCGCTTTAATGTAAATGCCAGTGCCGCCGGCGGCGCACCCTCGGAAACATTCAACGGCAACGGCGGGGGCGGCCAGCTCGAGTACAACGCTAACAACTGGCTCGGTGTAGTGGGAGATATGGCCGGCTATGGTGCGACCGCCACCACAAACGGCGCCTTGGTCGGAGGAGGGTTTACCTATCTTCTTGGGCCCAGAGTGAATTTCAGGCACGGCAAAGTCACGCCGTTCGTTCAGACCCTCTTCGGAGGCATTTGGACAACCGACGGGATTGGCCACTCAGGGTCCGAAAATAATTTTGCCATGACGGCGGGCGGCGGCATTGATGTCAAGGTGTCCAGACACGTCTCCGTACGTCCCGTACAAGCCGAGTACTTCATGACCAAAATCCCCGATAGTCTCAACAACCGCCAGAACAATTTGCGGATTGGCGCCGGAATTGTTTTACGGCTGGGCCGAGAGTAGTTCCAGCGCAATTAGACCCCCGTTCCTGCATCCCCAGCCATTCCCGCGAATCCAATGGTGATATCGTTGGACTCGCATCGGGAGGCGCATGAAGATTGGCATCACCTGTTATCCAACCTACGGCGGCAGCGGGGTTGTCGCCACCGAACTGGGGCTTGAACTCGCGCGCCGGGACCACGAGATTCATTTCATCTCCTACTCGCAGCCCATTCGTCTGACCGGGCCGGAACCTAACATTCATTATCATGAGGTCGAGGTCACGCGCTATCCGCTGTTTGAATATCCTCCGTACGATCTGGCGCTGGCAACGCGGATGGCCGAGGTGTCGCAGCTCTACGAACTCGACTTGCTGCATGTTCACTATGCGATCCCGCATTCGGTGAGTGCGATGCTGGCCAAGCAGATGCTGGCGGCAACTCCGCCGCGGAAGCATCTGCCATTTGTCACGACCCTGCACGGAACCGATATCACTCTGGTCGGGCTCGACCGCTCGTATCTTCCGATTACGCGTTTTTCCATTGAGCAGAGCGACGGGGTGACGGCAATCTCGCAGTATTTGCGCAGCCGCACCATTAATATTTTCGACATCAAGAACCCTATCGAAGTCATCCCGAACTTTGTGAACTGCGACGACTACGGGCGCAAACCCGAGTGGATGGGAAAGCGCAGCGAGTACGTCTCGAATGACGAGCGGCTGCTGGTGCACCTTTCCAACTTCCGCCCGGTAAAACGCGTCCTGGATGTGATCGAAATCTTCGACCGTGTCCGCAAGAAGATTCCTGCCAAGCTGTTACTGATTGGCGATGGCCCCGATCGTTCCCAGGCGGAGTGGCTGGCGGTGCAAAAGGGCATTCACGAGCACGTGTTGTTTCTTGGGAAGCAGGATCAGATCCGTGAAAAACTTGCTATCTCAGACGTGCTGTTAATGCCCAGCGAACTCGAATCATTCGGGCTGGCGGCACTGGAAGGAATGGCCTGTGAGGTTGTCCCGATCGCCACCCGTACCGGAGGAGTGCCGGAAGTGATCGAGCATGGCGTGAGCGGATTCTTGGCCGACGTTGGCGACGTGGAGACCATGGCGCGTTACGCCATCGATCTGCTAAGCGATGAATCGGCCTTGCGCGCCATGGGGAAACAGGCGCGTGCCGCCGCCCAGGAAAAATTCTGTGCCAGCAAGATCATTCCGCTTTACGAAGACTTTTACCGAAAGGTGCTGGAGCGCTCGTCATAGTCGTCATCAGCTCTTCCGGATTAGGCAGAATGGGCAGCCGCAACCGGATCAGCGTGCCGCCGCCTTCGCGGTTTTCGATCATCATCTGGGCAGTATCGTCGTAAAGCACTTTCAGACGCTCGGCAACGTTGGCCATGCCGACGCCGGTGCCCCCCCAGCCATCGGGTTGCTCGAACAAGTGCGCCGCTCCCATGCCAACGCCGTCATCCTCCACTTCGACCACAAGCCGTGACTCGATCAGGCGGCTGCGCAGCGTAATGCTGCCGCCTTCGACCTTGGGAGAAAGTCCGTGTTTGATGCAGTTCTCGACCAGCGGCTGCAGCAGCATGCTGGGAACCATGGCTTCAAGAGACGCCGGGTCCAGATCCTTGACGACCTTGAGCTTGTCCCGTCCAAAGCGCACGACTTCAATGTCCAGATAATTGTCGATGAACTCCACTTCCTCGCGCAGCGGAACGAATGAATCCGCACTGTGCAGCAGGCGGCGAAGAATGGCAGCGAGCTTCAGGATCATTTCGCGCGCCGTGTCGGGATCGAAGCGCACCAGTGACGAAATGGAATTCAGCGTGTTGAACAGGAAGTGGGGGTTGATCTGATTTTGCAACGCCGCCATGCGCGCCTGCAGCAACAGCCGCTCCTGCTCTTCCAGCTTGATCTGGATGCGGACGCTGTTGAAGATCTTCAGTTCCGTGCCCACCACCATGACCACGGTCAGGTAGATCGCGCTCTCCACCAGGTACCCGTTCAGAGTTCCACCGGCGCCATTCACCCACAGCCCCGAGCTTTCCATGCTAAAGATGGAGTTCGGCCAGAAGCGCCAGATTTCCGTCTGCAGAAAACGCATCCCTACGATGGTCACGAAAAAAGCGATCTGCCAATCGAATACGCGAGGCCTCGGCAGGTTGCGGCGAAGCATGCGATAGAGGGTGAGGTCGATGAACGGCGAGAACGACCAGATATCTTCCTGTTCGGGCGCGATCCGGCGCAACTGCCCGGCAATAACACCGGCGAGCACATTCAACGGCAAGCTGGCCCACTCTCCGTGCAAAGCCGCAGGCAGCGACATCAGCGCTCCGCCGAGCCCTCCCGATAAGCGCCCGCCGATCACGCCCAGCAGCAGCGCTGTTTCCAGCGACAGATCGCCGGCGAGAAAGCTTTTGACGCTGCATCGTATCCAGACGCCGAGTGCGATGGGGATTGCCATCCACAACGCCAGATAAATCTTGTGCCTGGTTTCGCGCTGCTCGCGGAAGAGCAGACTCTTGAATTCCTTGGAGCGCACCAGCGCGCTCGACAAGGCTGCAGCCACGCCCAGCTTGATCAGCAGGTTGACGAGTATCAGCCGCGGTTCCAGCATGGAGTGTCATCCTGAGCGGAGCCCAAACTTCACGAAGTGAAGTTTCGGCGGAGTCGAAGGACCCCTACCTTAGTTGAACTGCCCACGACTCCCGCTTCAGTTTCCGATTGTACCCGCTGCCTGCTGCAAAAGCTGCTCAACGTTGACATTCGAGGCCGCCGGAACTCCGCCCTGGGCGAAATCGCGGCTTCCACCGCCGCGCCCTCCAACCGACAACAACACTTGCTTGAGCAACGCGCCCATGTCGGCGGTCGCGCCGGACAGGCCAGACTGGGTCTGCGCAAAAACCAGACCCGGCGGATCCACGCTGCTCGCCACCAGAGCGATAGCCGGCGTACCCGCGCGGGTAACTTTCTGCGCAAACAGTTTAGCGAAGGCGATGTCGCGATCAGAAAACGCCCGCACTACTATCTTCCGCCCATTCGTCTCCGCTTGATTGTGAAGCGCGTCGAAAGCCATAAACTCAGCGAGTTGATCGAGCGCATCTTCTTTTTGCTTACGCACCAGCTTGCTCTCTTCGACATTCTTGCGGATCTGATCCGGCACATCCCAGAGCTGCGTCGAGAACAGTGCGGCCGCCTCACTGAGCGCGCTGTAGTCACGCCGCGCCATGCGAACTGCGCGCTCGCCGCAGACAAACTCCACTCGTGTTCCCTGCCGCACCCTTTCGCTTTTCCGAAGAACGATCGAACCGATCTGCCCGCTGGCGCTGACGTGAGTTCCGCCACACGCCGACAGATCAAAATCCGCGACCTCGACCAAACGCAGCTCGTCGTGCTCCGCAGGAGGCAGTTTGCGCAGGCCGATCTTCTCCGCTTCCGCGCGGGAAACATAGAGAATCCGCACCGGACGGTTCTCAAACACAACCTGATTGGCCCGCTTCTCGGCCCCGGCAATCTGCTCCGAACTTACCGACGGCGCTGCCAGATCAATCGAGCAATAGTCTTCGCCCATGTGGAACGAGACCGTCGGCATTTGGTAAAGCTCGATAAAAGCCGCCGAGAGAACATGCTGTCCAGTGTGCTGCTGCATGTGATCGTGGCGGCGTTCGCCATCGATGCTGCCATGCACCGCGGCCCCTGCCAGCGGCAACTTCGCCGGCGCTTCCAGGTAGTGAACAATCCTGCCGTCTTCCGCATCCGCAACTTCCGTGACTCGCAGGCGCTCGCCCCCATCCGGCGTTAACCATCCGGTGTCGTGGACCTGACCGCCGCTGGTCGGATAGAACGCGGTCTCCCGCAGGATGATGGCCGGACGCGATTGCTCGGGCGAGGAAGGCGCAACCTCTTCGACAACCGAATCGAATTCGTGGATTTCAGAACTGTCGTAGTAGAGACGTTTGGTCATGACCTAGGGCTTGGTGCCCCAGGTTCGCGCCCGTCCTTTGGGCGCTAACCTGGGAGCTTCCGCGCGCAAAACAAAAGTCAGGCACCGGCGAACCACTGCACACGAAAGAGCCCGTTACCGTTGCTTCCTTCCGGACCTGGCGGGGTTGGCGGGAAAACGTCGCGCGGAACCGATGCCTGACCGTCCATAGTATCAAGAGACCGACGAAAACAGGAATGGGCGCAGATTCCGCCAGGCTGCTGGTCGAGACGCGGCTTGCCGCGTCTCGGCACCGGCAACACTCGGAGCTTTTCAATTATCATCGCGCTATGGCTGAGTCAGAATGCGCCGCCTACAAACGACTAAAAGATCGCGAGACTCGCGCGCACGCGGCATGGACTTCTTTTCTGTACCGGAATGAAGTTAAGCCAAGGCTTTCGGAGAAGGCAAAGCGGAAGCATCAGAAAGAAGAAATGGAAGCGTATCAGCAAGCTCACAAGGCGCGCCTGGCTCACGTAAAGACTTGTCCAACCTGTATGTCCAACGTGTAAATTTGTCTGTGATCTCTGCAGCTGCTGTGGTTAAATCTTTTCTTACCAAGCTCATGAAAATCATTCATCTGGCGCTCCTTTTTGCCATGGCATTGACGGCCGTGGCGCAATCGAAACCCAACTATGAGATATACGCGATCCGTTACGCGACCATACCCGACTTCCCCGTTTCAGAATTGGTGGCGGGCGCCGATCCGGCGCGCAAGCTCGACATCGCCATGATGATCTGGCTGGTCCGCGGCAACGGCCGCAATATCCTTGTCGACTCCGGGTTCTATCACGATCGCTTTTTCAAAGATTGGCATGTGACTGACTTCACCAAGCCGTCCGACACGCTAAAGCGAGTTGGACTGAAGCCCGAGGACATCACCGACGTCATCATTACGCACATGCACTGGGACCACGCCGACGGTATGGATCTGTTTCCCGACGCCCGCATCTGGATTCAGAAAGATGAGCTGCAGTACTATGCCGGAGAAGCGTGGCAGTCGAAGGACACTCACGGCGGCATTGATGAGGAGGACGTGCTCACTCTGGTAAAACTGAATATGCAGGGGCGGGTGGGTCTGGTGAACGGTGACGCTCAGGAGATTATTCCCGGAGTAACCTGCTACACCGGTGGCAAACATACTTATCAATCGCAATACGTAGGCGTGCAAACGACCGCAGGAACCGCCGTGCTGGCCAGCGACAACATGTATCTGTATGAGAATCTGGAAAGGCATGCGCCGATCGCAGCCACACTCGATGCCGCGTCGAATCTGCGGGCGCAAGATCGTATGAAACAAATCGCTGCCCGCCCCGGGCTCATCATACCCGGGCACGATCCCGCGGTTTTCGCGAAGTTCCCCAATCCCGTGCCGGGAGTGGCCGAAATCCACTGATTATTCGGGGATGGCTGAAGCTAGCGCACCACCAGCACTTCCCGGATGGCATCGCGCGCCAGGAAAAACTTGATCGAGGCGAAATCCCGGAAGAGGTTCTCAATGTGCCGGTTGTTGAACACGCGCTGCAGGCGCGGAGATTGCTTTTCGCCCGCGGGACGACCGGGCGGTGCGAACTTCACCTCTTGCATCTCCAGCATGTCGGTGCCAGTCACGTGATAGCGATAGCAGGTCGAGTCCGGACCGGCTTCGCGCGTGTGAAAGAACGCCAGCAGGTATCCGCCCGGCTTCATCACCGACCACAAACGGTCGATGGTCGGCTTCACCAGGCTCTCTTCCATGTAGTCCGGAAGATTCCAGCACAGCACCACGTCGAACTGAGAGTTGGCGTACGCCAGGTTCTCATCCAGAAATTTCTTGCTGTCCAGAACCGAGTTTCCCGCACTGTCCTGAATGCGCAGCGTCGGGTCGAGTGACGACCGCAATAAATCTTCGCTGTAGTTCTTGTGTCCCTTGCCGGTGAAAAAGCGGATGTTGTTGGCGGAGGTCGAGCCCATGTCGAGCACGCACAGCCCCTCCTGCGAATTCAGCAGCCGGGAAACCTCTCCCATGCCGCTCGACCGGCGGGTTAGCTTCTGCGAGACTGCAGAACCCGCAGCCTGGTTGGAAGAGCTACGAAAGAATTTCATTACGTTGCCAGAAACAGATGCCATAGAACAGGTGACCAGTGCGCCCGGTCGCGCGATCAGCCCGCCATCTCTTACGACGACGCGGGCGCCGCCTTTCCAGCCTCTCTCTGAGCATCAACCTTCCCTTTCAGGAAAGCGCCCTCTTCAATGGCGATGCGCTGCGTAGTGACGTCGCCAGTTACCACCGCCGACTTTCGCAACTCCACGCGCTCGGAGGCATTCACGCTCCCATCCAACTTGCCCTGAATCACCACCGCTTTCGCGCTGACGTCGGCCTTGACGTTTCCGTTTGGCCCGACCGTCAGGCTGTGGTTGCGGAGCTCAATTTTCCCTTCGACGTTGCCATCCACGTACAAGTCTTCGGAGCCCGACAGCTCTCCCTTGATTACCACCGACTTGCCGATGTGGGCGCCCTCTCCGGTCTGCGGAGCATCCATGCTTTGGCCTCCATCTTCCTCGCGTTCTGTTTGCCGCGAATGAACCGATTGTAAATCATTCCGCCCTCTTACGGTCGGTCACATAGCCGGAAATCATTCTCCATCAGGAACTTACTGCAGCGACCGCTAGCGCGGCTTCACTCCGATGCAACCTCCGGTTTGCTACCATGGTGTAAGCGGAAAAGAAAATCTAAGCGGGTGTCCGTGCCCAGTCCCATCATGGTGGTCGTCAACTCGATCTCGCGCAACTCCATCGCCCACAGCATCGCCCACACGGGCGCCTGGATTCTGCTCCTCGCCGCGGCCAGTTTTGCCGGGCAGTCAGCGACGGTTTCTTCCTATCGCGATCCCTTGGACCTGGTGCGTAAAGCAGTGCAGAATGAAATCAAGGCGGCCAATGACGATACCGCCCGCTTCCTGTTTCGCGGCACCAAGACTACGCCCAAGGGATCCACCACAAGACTCTATGTCGAGACCAAGGAGGCTACTGCTGGCTTGGTGGTCGCCTACAACGGCAAACCTCTGACTCCCGAACAGCGCCAGGCGGAAGAGGCGCGCGTCGAACGTTTCATCAACCATCCCGAAGAGCTGAAAAAGAAGCGCGAGCAGGAACGCGAGAGCGACGAGCGCACTATGCGCATCGTACGCGCAATGCCCGATGCCTTCCTGTTCGAGTACGCAGGAGAGGAACAGGGTTCGGAAGGCATTGGCCGGGCCGGCGACCCTTTGGTCAAATTGAAGTTCGTGCCCAATCCCCATTACCAACCGCCGTCGCACGTAGAAGAGGTCCTGACCGGCATGCAGGGCTACGTGCTGCTGGACGCCGTCCGTTGCCGCATTGCCAGCATTGACGGCACGCTCTTTAAGCCAGTCGGTTTCGGGTGGGGAATTCTCGGACACCTCGATCGGGGCGGCCGCTTCCTGGTTCAGCAGCAGGAGGTCGGCGACAATCTCTGGGAAATCTCAAGCATGACCTTGAGCTTCACCGGAAAAATCCTGCTGCTGAAAAATCTCAACATCAGCTCGACGGAGGTTTTCAGCGGCTTCAAACGGGTTCCCTCGGACATGACGTTCGCCCAGGCGCTGGAACTGCTAAAGAAGGAAGAATCCACCCTGTCCGCCGGCAATCCTGCTGCCAGCAAACTCAGCCACAAGTGAGGGACGAAGGACGTTAAGATTTCCCGGCGCGAAATGTTTCTTCGCGCACGGTGAACGTCCGCACCAGGTCTTCGCGCACCCGGTAGCCCGTTCCGGGCACGTCACTGATGGCAATCATTCCATCGGCGCGGACTTCGACTTCTGGCTCGATGATGTCTTCTTTCCAATAGCGCTTCGATGCCGACACATCTCCCGGCAAGCGAAAATTGTCGAGCGTCGACAAAGCGATGTTGTGCCCCCGTCCCACCCCCGATTCCAGCATTCCACCGCACCACACCGGAACGTTATGCCGCACAGTGACGTCGTGTATCTTCTTCGCCTCGCTGAAGCCGCCCACGCGACCCACCTTGATATTGATGATCCGGCAGGCGCCGGTCTCGAGCGCAAAATCGGCGTCGCGCGCATTCAGAATCGATTCGTCCAGACAGATCGCCGTCTCGATGGCTTTCTGCAGCCGCGCATGAAGATAGATTTCGTCATTCCACAACGGCTGTTCGATCATGAGCAGGTTGAAGGCATCGAATTTGCGCAGGTGCTCAACCTCGTCAAGCGTGTAGGCCGAATTCGCATCCACACTGAGAACAATATCCGCCCAGCGCGCGCGGATCTTCTCCAGCACATTCAGATCCCATCCCGGTTTCACCTTGATCTTGATCCGCCGGTATCCTGCCGCCAGTTCAGTGTCGATTTTCTGCATAAGCTGTTCCGGCGTGTCCTGAATGCCGATCGAAACGCCGCAGGCGATCTCGCGCCGCGTTCCTCCCAGCAACTTCCAGAGCGGCTGTTGTTTCTGCCGCGCCTCCGCGTCCCACACCGCGTTTTCGAGCGCCGCTTTTGCCATGCGGTGGCCGCGAACTCTGGCAAACCGCGCCGCACAATCCCGGCCGGCAGATAATTCGCTCTGCAGCAGAAGGGGCGCTAAGTAATGCTTGATCGTAGGCCACGCGGTTTCCGTCCATTCCGGGCTGTAATAAGGGTCTTCCCCGGCGACGCACTCGCCCCACCCGCGGACTCCATCGGCCTCGACGCTCACCAGCAGAATGTGCCGGCTGTAAACCCGCCCAAAGCTCGTTTCAAAAAAATGCACGAGCGGCATGTGAATCTCACGCAGCGTCACAGATTCGATTTTCATAATGAGTTGTGGTTCGTATCAAGGCATCGCTTTAGCGATCCTTCCGCCTGTAGAAATCAGACGCCGCCCCTGCTAATACTGCCAGTCTTCCTCCCACTCTCCCAGCAGAAACCGCCCATTCCCGCGCTCGTCGCGCTCATATCCGAGCACACTCAGTCCTTCGGCAAACGCCCGCTGGAAGCGCTCACGATTCCTTTCCTGCACCGCCAGCGCCTGCGCCCGCGTCGTCACTGCAGCCTTCCAGTCGTAGATCTCCGCTGCCACATCGATGTCCGCACGACATTCGAACTGCGCGCGCGGAGCATCCGCCAGCACCGCTTCGACCCTCTTTGACTTCATCCACCACTCTGCCACCAGCCGGTCGGTGGGCAGACCACCCTGCAACGGCGACGATGTGATTCCGTACTGGTTCACGTTGTAGCGTCGCGCGATCGCACCCAGCTTCTCGATATTCAAATACGCGTTCTTGATCTCCAGCGGATCGAACGTCCACTCCATCAGCTCGAAACCCCGCGCCAGCGCATCTTCACGCTGATAGAGCTTCATCCGCCGCCCCAAGCCCCCATTGCGATATTGCTGGCGGACGGCCAGCATGTGCGAGTGCAGGTAGCAGTGTCCGTTCCGCATTCCCGGAATCGCAAGCGCGAAGCCGATCAGTTCCGCTTCGTCATCCCTTTTGTCGTTTCTTTGAACGAAGGCGCCAATAACCTGGCCGCCGATCTTCGCGGCCACAACGAACATCCGCACCGGGACCAGGTCCGCATCCGAGAACTTCCATACTTCCTTCTGCAACGCAAAGCAGGCCCGCATCTCCGCCAGCGCTTCGCACTTGCGGATGACCACCACTCCTGCTGTCGCTCCGCTCACGCTGGTTTTTCCTGCTGCTTCGCCTCTTGCCATAGTGTTTCCAGTTCGTCCATCGACGCCTGCTGCGGCGCTCGCCCGCTGGCGCGCAGGCGCTCCTCCATCCATTGAAACCGGCGCTTGAATTTGCGATTCGTCTTCCTCAACGCCGACTCCGGATCGAGCGCCAGAAAGCGCGCAATGTTCACCAGAACGAAGAACAGATCTCCGACCTCATCTTCCAGACGCTCGCGCAGCTCCGGCGGAACACGCGGCTTTCCCGACCCGGCAATTCCCTTCCCAACCGATTGACCTTTGAAAGAAAACATTGGCGCAGCCTTCAACTCCTCCCGCAACTCCACCGTCTCTTCTTCGAGCTTGGCAAAGAGCCCTTCCATCTCCGACCAGTCAAATCCCACGTGCGCCGCGCGCGAGCTGAGCTTATAAGCTTCCATCAGCGCTGGAATTTTCGACGACACGCCCGCGAGCACTGATTGAGCATCGACGCCCTCTGCGCCCTCAGCCTGCGCGTCGTCACCCTGCTTCGGCTTCTTGCCTTTGCCCGCCGCCAGCCGTTTCTTTTTTTCTTCCGCCTTCAACGCCTCCCAGTTGCGCAGCACTTCCGCAGGAGTGTCCGCCTTCACATCGCCAAACACGTGCGGATGCCGATCTACCAGTTTGTTGGAAAGCCGGTCCAGCACATCATCCACCGAAAAGTGGCCTTCCTCGCTTGCCATCTGCGAATAAAACAGCACCTGCAGCAGCAGGTCACCCAATTCGCCGGTCAGTTCCGGCCAATCGCGATTGTCGATCGCTTCCAGGACTTCGTAAGCCTCTTCCAGCGTGTAGGGCTTGATGGTGTCGAAGGTCTGTTCGCGGTCCCAAGGGCATCCACCCGGAGCCCGCAACCGTGCCATGATCTGAACCGCTCGCTCGAATCGTTCGCCTGTGGTGGGCATCCTGTTCAATGTAAATGAGGCGAATTCGGGGAGCAATGGCGGTGGAGAGACGTCAGATTTTTCTTGCACCTACCGCAACGAGCGAACCAGCAATTCCGTCTCATCCGAGATAATCGCATCCACGCCGCTGGCTGCGAACTCACGCATGCGGTCGTCGCGATTCACTGTCCAGACCATGATTCTTTTCCCGGCTGCATGAACCAGTTCGACCAATTCTCCATCCGTCAATTTGAACTGCGGAATCACCCACTCCGCAGGCATTCCGCGCCATCCTCGAAGCTGGCCCCGCGTGTCGCAAAGAAATCCAAGCGGAATCGCCGGATCGAGATCGTGGATGGCCGTGAGCGCATCGGGAAGAAACGACGAAACCACGTATCCCTTCTGCGGCGGATACTTCCGCAACTCTGCGAGCGTCTGCAAACCCAGCCCCGCAACCTTCAACTCGACATCGAGAAATGCCCGCTGCGCAAACTGCCGTAGAACATCTTCCAGTGTGGGCAACGGCAGACTTTTCGCCGCCGTGCTCTCAATCTTCATCCCCCCGACGGTCGCGTCGTGGCAGATCACCAACTGCCCGTCGCCGGAAAGCCGCACGTCGAATTCGAACCCGTCGCAGCCATGCTGCAAGCAAAGCTCGAACGATGCCAGCGTATTTTCAGGAATTTGGCGAGAAGCCCGAGCCCCGCGATGCCCCAGAAGAAGAGGTCCAGTCATTCAAGTCCCGCAACGAAAGGAGGAAAAGGGCAACAAGAATTGTTTTTCTCTGCGTACTCTGCGATTGCTCTGCGATCTCTGCGTTAAACGGTTCTCAGTCCAAATCGAAGTCCCGGATCGGCTTTCCCGTGTCCGGCGTTTCCTTGGCTTTCTTCACCGCCTCCTGGAATTTCTTCTCCAGCAGCTCCGAGGCATGCTTTTGCGCTTCCATCGATTGGCGGAAGATCGAGTCGCGCCTGCTGTCCTGTTCCTTCATGGCGCGGGCCGCTTCTTCCATGTCGTTAAAAGTTTTTGGCTTGACCGGCGCGGTGTGGGCAATCACGCTGCGTGTTCCAGCGTCGATTTTCATGACTGCGCCACAGCAAGGGCAAGTCACGTCGAAATTCGGTTCGCGTTTCACCACACGCGATCATACCGCAATCCGCGTTACCGCGGTGTGAGGCGAATCGGCAGAATATGGAACAGATACAGCATTTCCCAACCCAGCAGAACGATCGACACCACCACCACCAGAATCGCCATAATCTCGCCAAAGCTCAGACCCTTGTCCTGTTCGAAACGGCGCGCCCCCAGGCTCAAAATATTCAGCGTGGCGAAGCCAAACACCAGCGCCCAGAGAATGTTGTAAATCTCCTCGCGGCCCGATCGCAGAAGGAACATCGCGGGCAAAACCCCGACCGCCAGCGCATGCTGCGCACGCCCAGATACCTCTGCCCAACCATGGGCCTGCCCCATCGCAACCAATAGCGGTGAGCAGCTCCGGAATAAGGACGAACAACTTCGGAGTACGAACGAGCGACTCCGGGGTGCAGCGGTGAAGGGCCGAGGCGGTCTCATGCAGAAATTTGATAGTACCGTGTTTGCCTTCCCCAAGTCAGCCAGTCCACAAAAAAAGACCTCTCTAAAGGTCACTGCGGTTGATTTTCTCATGACTGTCGCAGAGGATGGCACGCGAGAAAGCACGCGATGATCGCGATCATGTCAGAATACCTTGATGCCACCTCGGCCACCTTCACTCGTTCCCGATTTCCTCTACGGCACCGCCTGGAAGGAAGGCCGCACCCCGGCCCTCACAGAACTCGCTCTGCGCATGGGCTTTCGAGCCATTGACACAGCGAACCAGCGTCGGCATTACTTCGAAGAAGGAGTCGGTCAGGGATTGGCCGCCGCTTATCGCACCGGGTTGGTTGTGCGCACCGATCTTTTTCTGCAAACGAAATTTACCTATCAGCCCGGTCAGGACCACCGCCTGCCCTACGATCCCGCAGCCTCCCTTTCCGTTCAGGTAGCTCAGTCAATGGCCAGTTCGCTCGAACATCTCGCGACCGACTACGTCGACAGCTACCTGCTGCACGGGCCCGCCTCCAACCATGACTGGACCGACGTTGACACCGAAGCCTGGGAGGCGATGCGCAAAGAGCGTGATGCCGGCCGCGCCCGTCTCCTCGGCGTAAGCAATGTTTCTCTGCGCCACCTGCAGCAGATGGCAGCCGCCCGCGCCGAACTTCCAGCATTCGTGCAGAACCGTTGCTACGCTCGCCTCGGCTGGGACCGCGCCGTGCGATTGTTTTGCCGGGAGCGCAAAATCATCTATCAGGGATTCTCGCTTCTCACCGCGAATCAGGAGGTGCTACGCCATCCCCTGATCTCCAAGCTAACGACCGCCAGACTAACGACCGCCAGTCTGGCCGCGAGCTTTAACGCCACGCCGGCCCAGGTCGTGTTCAGCTTCGCCCGCGCCGTCGGAATTCTGCCTCTGACCGGCACCTCCGACGCCGCGCACATGAAGCAGGATCTAGCCAGCCGCGACTTCACGCTCCCGCCGGACGCAATACAGACAATTGAGTCCTTGGCCGGCCGACCAGAGCATTTATGAAACCATCTCTACGCCAGGTGAACTCCCAAGGTTAGCCGTCTTCGCTTTCAAGCTGTACCGGTGTTAGCCAGCGCTTCCACCGCTTCCCACGTCGTGCCAAACGTCACAAAGAATTCGTTGACCTTGGTCATTTCCATAATCTTGCGCACCCGCGGCTTCATGCCGGTCAGCACCAGGCAGCGTCCCGTTTTCTGATGCGATACGTACGCCGTCACCAACGACCCCAACCCCACCGAATCAATGTAAGGGACATCCGACAAATCCAGAATCATCGTATCCGCGCTCTCGTGGCGCACCGCCTGCTCGAATCGCGGCGCGGTTTCGATCGTAATCGGCCCACGCAGCAACAAAATCCGCTGATCGTCCACCATTCCTGCATAGCGCTCGACGGTGAGTTCCTGCAATCCCATGGCAGCCGATTGTAGGATACCCGGCTCTCCCTGTCACCTCCCACAAATACAATACCCTCGGCTCTTCCGCGCCTTACTGCGGTTTTTTGTCGTCCCCGTGATTCTCATACACCGAGTACTGCCCGCCCGGGCGCTTCAGCTTCACCGTAATCTCCATTTCCGCCTTGTTGATCTCGTAGTCTTCCCCAAAACTCTGGAAATGCGGCGCCAGCACTTGCACCCGCAGCGGACCGTACGGAATCCCGTCAACGCTCGTCCGCCCCTCTGCGTCCGTCTTCAGATCCATCTCTCCCTGCGCCTGCTTCCCCTTGCGTTTCACCGGATGCAGTACCACCGCCGCATCCCTCACCGGCTTACCGTCGGAGTCGCGCACCACCACAAACCGCAAACGCGACGTCGGCCCCTCATCATCCTGAGTCCACGCCAACCCAACCATGCCGAACCCAACTACGATCGCCACCACCATCACCATCGAAAACTTTCTTTTCATATGCAATCTCACTCGAACCTCTGTCATCCCGCCTCTAATTATTGCGGTTTCTGCTCTGCCGGTTTCTTGTCGTCATCTTTCTTCGCGTCTCCGTTGTTCCCGTACTTCGAGTACTGTCCCGCCGGACGCTTCAGCTTCACCGTAATCTGCAACTCGGGCTTGTTGATCTCGTAGTCTTCCCCAAAAGTCTGGAAACCCGGCGCCAGCACCTGCACCCGCAGCGGACCATACGGAATCCCGTCAATGTTCGTCCGCCCATTGCTGTCCGTCTTCAACTCCATCCCCCCACGCGACTGCTTTCCCTTACGATCCACCGGATGCAACACTACCGCCGCATCCCTCACCGGCTTGCCGTTGTAGTCGCGCACCACCACAAATCGCAAATCCGACATCGGCCCCTCAACCTCATCCTGAGCCCGCGCCAACCCAACCAAGCCAAGCCCAACCACGATCACCCCCGCACTCACGATCGAAAAACGCTTCTTCATGTCAGTCATTGTAGACTCATCTCGTAAACAGGCCACTCCATTAGAGCCGCTCGAGTCAATCAATGAACTTCTGGCTCAGCACGTTAGAGGTTCGCGGCTAGAGATGGGATGTCGCCTTGCGCGGCCGGCACGAAAACCTCCGCCATGGTCAGCACTCGATCGAGCGCGTCGGCGAGGGTCGGGGGAAATTCGGACGTCAGGATGTTGACATCCAATTGAAGGTCACGGTGCCTGTAGATGCGGTAGACGACCAGTGAGCCGCGCTGCCGGTTCGAAGTTGTCACCAGGTCCAGCGTCAGCTTCCACGAAGGCTGGCTGGAAATTGCCACCATGTGAGGAAACTTGCTCCAGTGAAAGGGGCGGTCGGTTTCGCCGGGCATCGCTTGATCACCGGGAAGCGACTTAAGATGCAATTCAAACGCGTCGAAATCGTTGCTCTTGAAGGCGGCAACCAGGACGCCGCGCACCTGATTGAAATCGCCGGCCACTTTGAGTTCCTCGACCGCGCGGCGCACCGAGAGATTGTTGATCACGATCTGCCGCTGATCAATGGTGCGCTGCGCCACTCGCCGCAGTTCGCCAAACTCGAGGTAGTTCAGGTGCTGCACTCCCAGCCAGATGCCGGACCCCACGACCGCCAGCACCAGTCCCAGGGTGCTGCCCGTCGGCCAAAGCAGGAACAGGCTGAGCATGGCGAACACCGCGGAGACAGCGTACAGAACGATCACCACCTGGCGATGCGAAAAACCCATCTGCAGCAACTTGTGGTGGATGTGTTCGCGATCGGCGGTGAAAATCGGGCGCCCGCTCATCAGCCGTCGCAGGATGGATAGCAACGTTTCAAGGATCGGCAATCCGAACGAGACCACCGGGATGGCCACGGCCACGAACGTCGGCGCTTTCTGCGATGCTGCCAGAGCCAGCGCGCTGAGCATGAAACCGATGAACAGGCTGCCCGAGTCACCCAGGAAAATCGTAGCCGGATTGAAGTTGAAGCGCAAGAATCCCAGGATGGCACCTGCGAGTGTCACGCTCATCAGGGAAAACAGCCACGAATGATTGACCAGCGTGATGACAAAAAACACCAACGTCGAAAACAAGGCCGATCCGGCGGCCAAACCATCCAGGCCATCGATGAGATTGAAAGCATTGGTAACCGCCACCACCCACAACACCGTGAGCGGCAACCCGACGAACCATGGCAACGAGTAGGATCCGAAGATCACTGGCAGATCGAGAATCCGCATTCCGCCGGCGAAGAGCATCACCCCGGCGATCGCCTGCACGGCAAACTTTAAATACGGGCCGGCGCCGTGGAGATCATCGTAGATGCCGAGACAAAAAATCAGGCAGGCCGGAACATAGATACGGAGAAGCGTGGTGGGAGCGAGTCCATCGAGCAGACGGGGAAATACGAGGGAGATCCCCAGCCACACGCTCAAGCTGACCGAGAAAGCCAGGAAAATCGCTACGCCACCCAGCCGGGGAAGAGGAGATTCATGGACACGGCGGCCGTCCCGCGGGAGGGAAACCCATCCTCGACGCGTAGCCATGTCGCGCACTTGG
Source organism: Terriglobales bacterium (assembly GCA_049513095.1). Classification (GTDB taxonomy): domain Bacteria; phylum Acidobacteriota; class Terriglobia; order Terriglobales; family Acidobacteriaceae; genus Acidiflorens. Next base: position 4,090 of record JBEKWL010000011.1, on the reverse strand, counting down.
CGCGTCGCCACAAACGACACAACCAACGAGAACGCAAAGAGCCCAAAGAACAGGAGCGTCAAACCCCGACTTCCCTTCCGACTGAAACATCCGTCATTTCAGGCCAAGCTCGCAGAATCGATTTTGCGTCTTTTCTTCCAGACGAAGTTTTTTAACAAGCGCAGGAAATTCGCAATATTTTGGTTGCAGGAACTATACATCTTCCGGCTTGCTGTGGGCAAATGTTTCTAGCAGCAGGATGACTGGCGAATGCGGCCATGGGACGGCTGATGTCAGAGCATTTGGCATCGTGGTCAGAATCGCGCAGGTTTCCGTCGTGTTCCCACTCGGGTCCGCTACTTTGAATTCTGCTGCTGTTCTCGGCGTAGCGACTCCAATAAATCCATTGCTTCCTGATCGCTGCAATTGGTATGGTCTGCCACGAACTGTTTCGCTTGCTCTAGGGTCACTTTTGTTGCGGTGGGAGGAGAATACGGTTTTTTCTTGCTTTCGGAATCGGACTGCATGGACTTATCACTCCTTTACGTGGGACCACGACACTTCCCACACCGTTCTTCATTGTTTGGCAGTCTGCTCGAGATCGTTTTTCAGCAGGCTGATTTCTACGCGAGTACCGCTCGCGCGCTTGGCAACAGGAGCGTTGCCCATCCCAATCACGTAGATGCGGTAGGCCGGGATCTCGTGGTTCAATACCAAATAACGCACCACCGAATCCGCCATCTTCCGGGAGTTTGCGATCGCGGCTTGGCCCTGACCCGAAGAGAAGCCCTGCACTTCGATGACGTAACCGTGCTGATTCTTCACCTGGGTAGCTATCTCATCAAGCGCGTCCTTGGCCTGCTTGCTCAACACGGTCTGGCCGGGGCGGAAACGAATCTCGGTCGGCGGCGCGGACTTGTACTGATCGATGTTCCCCACCCCTGTCTCGACTGTGGAGAGGCGGGTGTCAACGGCGGTCGCCGTCTGATGGGCCATCTGAGCCGTGTTGGCGGCCTCTAGCGCATGCTCATCGGCCATCTTGGTCTTGGTGGAAGCCAGCTGAATGCCTTGCTGGGCACGGGCATCCACGTCCCTGATCATTTTACTGTTAGATGCGGTCAGCTCATCGAGTTCGTTGATCCGGTCATGAATGGCCTGAAGATGCCACCGCACGTACTGCTTGCTGGCAAACGGATGCAAGACGAGCCATGCCAAGCCGGGCTCATCGCCGTCCCAGAAGTCCTGGTCGGCCCTAGGCTGCAACGATTCTTTGCCGGTGGCCGTCACGGGCTGTGAAGGGGGAGCAGTTTGATCCGCAGATGTTGCCGGCTGCGCGCTTGAATTTGAGTTGGGTTGCTGCGCGAACGCGGGAAGCGCAAGTACTGTGGACAAAAGCAGCGGTATGAATATGCGATTGTTCATATCATCTTCCTTCCGAGTGGGGAGCCTGAGGGCTCCACTCCAATCTGATGGCCAGTGCTGGCGACACATAGCCAAGAAACCAGAACATCAAACCCGGGAAACGAGGTCTTCTTCCTTGTTACGGATATGATGCCAAACTGCCGGAAACCCAAATTTCTTGTGTGGTCATGACATTGTAGCGCCGAAGCGGGGGGGTCGGTCAAAAAATTCGGTTGCAGAGCAATTCTCTTGGCAAGAGCTGACACTGGCCAGAGGCGACGCTGACCTCTAAAATTGACACTCCAGAGGCGAGTCGCCAGTTCAGTTTGCACCCGTTATTGGGCTTGTACGACAATCGCCGCGGCGTGGGCGCTTTTCATCAGCGGCGTTTTGTCCTTGCTTCCTTGCCAGCACCAGGAGTTCGGCGTTGGCGGCGAGAACCTCCCGCACGGCATCTTGATACCGGCTCTCCGAGGCTGCCACCAGTCATTAACGCAGTGTCAGGACAATACCAAATCACTCATTCGGGTTGTGCGTCTGCACCGCGCGGCTTAGAATCGTATAGAGCTATGCAGCGCATTCCGAATTTCCTCTCGCACCTCTTGAACCTAGTGGTTGTGCTTGGCATCGTTGGGTTGCCCCAAGTGGCCCTGGCACAGAACAGCGGGCCTGTGCAAGACGCCACCCATCAAGGCAACGTAGCCACAGAACCATCGAGAATTGCCACTCAGTCTCCGGCTGGATCCTCAGAACAAAAGACCACTCCGCTGGCCAATTCTTCCGCACTCGTCATCGGTCCTGGAGATGAGGTAGAGGTCACAGTGTACGGCGCGCCTGATCTTTCCGTGCACACTCGCGTGAGCGCCGAGGGAAACATCTCGATGCCGCTCATCGGTTATGTTCGAGTGGCCGGCCTCAGTAGCAGTGAAGCGCAAGCGGCCATCGATGCGAAGCTGCGCCAAAATAACATTGTTAACGATCCCCAAGTCGCGGTATACGTCAAGGAGTACACCAGCAGCGGAATTTCCGTGGCCGGCGAGGTCACTAGGCCCGGTGTCTATTCGGCTCTGGGGCCGCACAGGCTATTCGACATCCTGCAAACCGCCGGAGGGCTTTCGGAAAAAGCCTCGGGTTCAGTTACCATCTCGCAACAAGGCAACGAACAAAACCCTGTCACAGTTGAGCTTTCGAAGAACCCGGCGGAGATGGTACGCAGCAACGTCGAATTACATCCCGGTGACACCGTGTTCGTCGCCAAGGCACCGATGGTTTATGTTTTAGGAGAAGTGACTAAACCAGGCGGATATATCCTAAACTCGACCGGCGCCGTAACAGTGTTGCAGTTAGTGGCCGCAGCGGGGGGACCAACGCACGCTGCTGCTGTAGGCGGCACCAGGATGCTGCGGAGGACCCCGAACGGGTTGCAAGAGCTACCAGTGCCACTGAAGGCCCTCCTGCGCGGCAAAGCTGCAGATATTCCAGTCTCGGCCGAGGACATAATCTTCGTCCCGAGCAGCCGTATGAAGGAGTTTGTCGCTGCTAGTACATTGGTTGCCAGCAGCACTGCCAGCGCGGCTGTATACCGAATTTATTAAGGAAAATAGAGATACCCCGTCTTCTTTGCGCCATCCGCTTGAAATGTGGAACGGAATCTAGGGTGGAATCCTGTATGGCGCAACAGGTCTTGGAATGCTCTCGTCCGAAACATATAACACCCCGCTCATTGAGGCAGTATCTAAAGTAGAAAAAAATAGATTGCTCGCCTGCCTGGTCATCAAAGCGAATCTCCTTAAATCAACGACTCTCCGGTGAAGGCGTTGGTTATGCTGACGGTATGAACCGGCCTCTGTGACAGCCAGCACGCCGCCTGCGACATCGCATCGCACATGTCGTCGTTTCTGCCGTTCGGAAACATCGTGATTTGGTCGATGAAGGGCTCGGTGCACGCCGCGTTCCGGTCCACGAACCAGTCCCCGGCCTGCCACTCAGCAGCAGCCGCGAACATGCGCGCAATCTTTCCACCCCGGGGATTAATTTCGATTACGCCAGGTACGTTCATCTTGAGGCGCTGGATTACCGCTGGCCCGTTAGCCTTGTCCTCGACAAGCACAGTCCATGCTTGATGCACTTGCCGCTGCCGCCGGATCTCCGCCTCGGTCGCAGCCGCATCCAGACGCTGGTTGACGATGTTCAGAACGAATCGCTTTCGGCCCTTAATCCCGATGACCATTACGGCCACGAAATCTGAGGTCGGCAGATCCTTAAAGGCGCAGTCGACCGAGATCACCTTCAAATCGAAAGTTTCCGGCAGCTTCTCGTCCGCTTGGCCGGTCCTGGGGTCGATTCCGCCGTAATACCTCACTTCATTGCGTTTGATGAAGTTGCCAAAGGCCGGCACCTGCCCCCTCCAGCCTGGCGTCCAGCGATGGGGAAATATCGGTAAGAATTTTGTTGCGGGAGGAACTGAAGGCGATCTTCAGAAGACGCGGCCCTGGGCTTTTCCCCTCATTCGGAGACACCCGCTGCACTCCGAGCATCGTTCCATTCCGTCGCAAGCCCCAACCCTCGGATCCATTTCTCCAGGTAGGTGTGATCCAGCAAGTCCCACCGCATTCTCAATATCGCGGCAACGTCCTCGATCTGCCTTACGGATTGTGCCAGCTTTGCCCATTCGAGCTTCGAGATGACTACATCCTCGGCGCTCGCGACA
>JBEKWL010000010.1:0-38719 GCA_049513095.1 Terriglobales bacterium | reverse complement strand
AGGTCGGACTCCTCGGAATAAATCAGCGAAGGCAGCCAGACGCCGCCGGGGCGGAGGTTCTGACGCCAACTGTCAAAGTGCAGGTAATAACTGGCTCGCGGATGAGGATAGTAAGTGCCGTTGAAGCGGACGATGTTGTCGCCCTGATCTTCGATCCAGATGCGGCCGAGGAAGCGCCCCTTGCCGGCGTCTTTCTTCGGGGCAACGTCGACCACGACGCAGCGCACCTCGCCGAGAAACTCGCGGCGGACAAAAGTGAAGTCGTAATACTTGCGCTGAAAATCCTCATCGAGCACCGCCATCTGGGCAAAGCCCAGGGGCAGGAACTTCATGGAATACACGTTGCTTAGTTTGTTGAGCATGCGCTTGCCGAGCCCGGCCGTGGTAGGCGAATAGAAAGCGCGGTCATCGGTACCATCGCTCATGTCCAATCGGCCCAGGAAGTACACGTCGCTCGTGGGGACGGGAGCGCCGAGGTCTTTGTCTTCCTTCAGATTCTGGAGATAAGTTTCTACCAGGGGATGCAGATGCTTCATCTGGGCCATGAAGAAATGTTCGCGCTCCACCGCCCGGTCGATAACCTGGTCGAAGCCGCTGCTGGCGGCGGCCGCCTGTTGGGTGACGGCGTCGCGGGTGGAGAGTTGGGGTTCCGGCGTGGTCTGGGCGAACGAAGTCTGGACGAACAGGGACGCGGCGCAGCAGACCAGGGAGAGCGCAAAGAGTGCGAATAGGGAGCGCAACATTTTCGTTTGTTTCATTTCATCTATGATGCGAGTTGGAACATTATGTGCAATACCGCCTCCGAATCAGTGGGGTGGCCGTCTTTCTGGGCGGGCTTGAACCGAATTTGTTCCGCGGCGCGAACCGCAGATTCGTCCAGCCCATGTCCGAGACCGTGCACCACTCTCACGATGCGAATCTGCCCCGTCGCTGTAAAGACAACATCGATCAGGACCTCGCCCTCAATCTTAAGGTGTCGACCTTCATCAGTGTAAACCGGTCGCGGCTTGAATGTGATCTCGGCGGGCAAGGTTGTGACGACGGGTTCGGCGGACTTGGCTTTGGGCTGAGCGGCTACGACGTCGGTGTCTCCGAAAGAGCCCTGACGAACCGCAGCGCGCGAGGCGGAAACCGTGCCGGAACTGTCGCCGGTAGCGACGCCGCTGCCAAAACCGGTGCTCGCGACCACCCCGCGGGCGCCATGCGATCCGCCGGTGCCGTTGCCATAGCCTGGGCCGGACGGCAAATCAAACGACCCCGCCTGCGCGATCGTAACCGGGCGGCCGTGATTATCCGATGCGGGCACGCCGTTGGGATCGCCGAAGCCGCCGGTTTGTACTTTCTGCGGCGCGGCCGCCATGGTTGGCGTAGCCGAGCTTCCCGTGGAGAACACATTCGTTTGGACCGGCGGCCTGGGAATCTGCGGTTTCATGTCCGGCAGAAGTTCTTTGCTGGCAGCCAGCTTTACCTTAGGCGCCTGGTCCTCGGGAACTGGAGGCTTTTTCGGCTGGACCAATTCTGACGGAACGCGCAGAGCTTCGGGCCGCGGCGTTACCGGTTCGGTGATCTTTGGAACCGGAACAGGAAAATTCTTGACCGGCGCCGGAGCCTGTGGGACCGGGGGCGGAGTGCTGACCAAACTGACGAAGTGGTAGTCGTGCACCGGCAACACAAGAACTTCCGGGTACACGATGGCCGCCATCACGAAGAACGACAGCACCACCGACTGCACCCCATAGCTGAGAACGAACCTCTGCCAGCGGGTGCCAGGCTCGGGAAGAAGGCCTAGGGTCAATTGTGAAGCCTGGGAATCCATGTCCAACACCTTAATGATGTAGCTATCTGCTTAGCGCTTGCCAAAAGAAGTGGTCAATCCCACGAACCAGCACTTTAGAGACCGCGGGAGACGGGCCTAAGGACGACACTTCTAAACCGTGAAGCGCACGCCGAAGGCCATTTCCGACGAAGCCTCTCCACTCTTAAGATGCTGCTAAGCGGCCACTTACATGGAGGAGGATCTATTCTAATCACGTATTCTAACAGACCGAAAGACCCCACCTGCAAAATTTTTCCTATTTGGAATGGGAAAACTTGGTAGGAATCGGAAGATTTTGCCCTGAACGCGGACAGGTTCAAAAGGGTTAGTCCTCGGCGGCCACCGAGCGGCCGCAATGCCGGGAATCGCTGGACCGATGAATGAGCATCAAAGCCGGCGGAAAAGGGTGTCCGCCCCACACCGCTAGTCCTCTTCGTCTTCGATCTTGATTCGGAGGGACTTGAGAAACTTCAGATCCTGATCGCTGATCTTGAGTTCGGCATTGGTGCTCAGCGTGGAGACGAGGGATGTCTTGTCGGTGGTGTGTTCGCCCTGCTTGCTGACGCCGATGGTGGCTTCGAGAACCAGGAAAATGTCGTAGCCGCCTTCCTTGATGCGGGCCACGACTTCGGCGATCGATTCGGAATCGGAAAGAGACTCGTTGATCGCTTCGCCGAGTTCTTTCATGAGTTGTTTCAGTTGCTGATCCACGAGTCCCCCTGGAATCGGACGCCGCTGATGGGGGACATCACACTTGGTTGTGACCCCGCCCATCGTCATTGTACGCCCGGTCGCTGCTAAAATCGACTGATGATCGACGGCCAGGCGGGGGAAAAAATCAAGCTTGTTTTCCGTGTAGCCGTCCAGTGGCTGGAGCGCAGCCGGACGGGCGCAGCACTCCTGGCCGGGATCCGCGCGACCGCGCGTTCTTTCGGGCGGGTCCTGCACCAACTCTGGCTGGAAGTGACCGGATTCACGTTCTTGGCGATTGCCGGGATCGGGGCCATGGCCGGTATGCGCGAGTACGGGAAGTACCAGTCTGGCCACGCCACTGGACCAGGCCGGTTGGTGCTCGCGATATGCTTCACGGTGTCATTCACGTGGTTCGGGCTGAGTTCGTTCTGGCGGGTAAAAAAAAGAGCCAAAAGCTAAGAGCGAAAGGCGAAAAGCGAACGGCGAACAGCGAACAGCGAAGAAGGGCAGGACAACATGACTGAACTCAAGACGCCCGAATCCGTAACCAGGCGGGAAGCTCGCCTCCCGATCCAAGAGACGTCGTCTCATATCGCCGTACAACCCCTCTACACGCCCACGGATCTTGCGGCGTGGGACTATGACCGCGATGTGGCATATCCCGGAGAGTTCCCCTACACGCGCGGCGTACAAGCCACGATGTACCGCGGCCGCCTGTGGACGATGCGGCAGTACGCGGGCATGGGAGATGCCGAGGAGTCGAACAAGCGCTACAAGTATCTGCTGGCCAACGGGACGACCGGGCTCTCAGTGGCCTTTGATTTGCCGACGCAGATTGGCCTCGATTCGGACAATCCGCTGGCCGTGGGAGAAGTCGGCAAAGTCGGCGTGGCCATCGATTCGATCGAAGACATGCAGCGGCTCTTCGATGGCATCGACCTGACCGCGATTTCAACATCGATGACCATCAATGCTACGGCTTCGATTCTGCTGGCGTTATACGTGGCCGTGGCGCGGCGCCAGGGCAGGGATATTCGCAAACTCTCCGGCACGGTGCAGAACGATGTGCTCAAGGAGTACATCGCGCGCGGAACCTATATTTATCCGCCGCAGCAGGCGATGCGCATCATCACCGACGTTTTTGCCTGGTCGAACGAGAACGTGCCGGAGTGGAACACGATCTCGATTTCTGGCTATCACATGCGCGAGGCAGGCTCGACGGCGGTACAGGAAGTCGCCTTCACGCTGGGCAACGGCATTGCCTATGTGGAAGCGGCCATCCGCGCCGGCCTCGATGTGGACAAGTTTGCGCCGCGGCTTTCGTTTTTCTTCAATGCACATAGCAACTTCTTGGAGGAGGTCGCGAAGTTCCGCGCCGCGCGCCGGATGTGGGCGAAGATCATGCGCGATCGCTTCAAGGCGAAGAGTCCAAAATCGCGGATGCTGCGCTTCCACACGCAGACCGCCGGTTCCACGCTGACGGCGCAGCAACCGGAGAACAACATTGTGCGCACGGCGATCCAGGCCATGGCCGCGGTTCTCGGCGGAACGCAGTCCCTGCACACCAATTCCTATGATGAAGCGCTGGCGTTGCCGACCGAAGCGTCGGCGCGCATCGCGTTGCGCACGCAGCAGGTGATCGCGTTTGAGTCGGGCGCGCCGCAAACGGTCGATCCGCTGGCGGGTTCGTATTACGTCGAATCGCTGACCAGCGAAATCGAAAAGCGAGCCGTAGATTATCTGGAAAAAATCGAAGCCATGGGCGGCATGCTCAAGGCGATCGAACGCGGATATGTGCAGCAGGAGATCCAGAACGCGGCCTACGAATATCAACAGGCGGTCGATCGGCAGGAGGCAGTGGTGGTCGGCGTGAACCGCTTCCAGATAGGAGAAGAGAAGGCGGTGCCGATCCAGCGGATTGATCCCGCGCTGGAGCCGAGACAGGTGGAGCGCCTGCGAGCGGTGCGCGCCAAGCGCAATGTCGAGACCTGGAAAGCCGCGATCCGCGCCGTCGAAGACACCGCGCGCTCGGGCGACAATCTAATGCCGCGAATACTGGCGGCAGTAGAGGCAAATGCCACGGTCGGCGAAATTTCGGATGCGATGCGGAAGGTGTACGGGGAGTACAAGGAAGTGATGGTGATTTGAGTGATCACGCCGGTAGAGACGGGGCTTGCCCCGTCTCCGCCGCGGGAGACGCGGCAAGCCGCGTCTCTACGGGAAATCAGATCAAGAGAGGCTCGGGGAAGGGCACGGCTTTAGAGCCTGCCCTGAGCGAAGCCGAAGGGTGCCGCTCAGAGCCGTATGAACAGCGGGGTTTAGCCCCTGAGGGCGAAAGGCTGCGTCAGTTTGCCAGCTTGTAGTCGCAGGCGGTGCGGCAGGCTTCGCAGTACAGCAGGCCATCGGTGCACAGGTGCACATCGAGTTGCGACTGGCACAAGACGCAGTATTTTTCGCACCAGCAACGCTCTTCCGCCTGTTCGCATTGGGCGCAGACGATGCGCCTTAGGCCCGGTTTTGAAGACATGGTTGCAGTTTAGTCCGACAGAGGCCAGGAAGGAACGTAACGGAAGTCACTGAGAAGCAGGTCCCAGGTCTTAGGTGTCAGGTCTCAGGGAAACCGATCGTGCATCCGGTCCGATTTTCCTGAGACCTGACACCTGACACCTGAGACCTGACACCTGACCAATTTGCGCCCTTCCCGCCTAGGTGTTAAGTTATTCAGTTCCAGACTCCGGCCGCCCAGCCACTGTGGGAGCGATTGTCTGACCGAAGCTTGACCGAGGTGCTTCTTGTCGGTTGCTGAAGCTACTCCGCCCGTCGTCCCAGGAAACGTCCGCAAGACTGCGTTGAACGCCGTCCATCGCCAGATGGGCGCGAAGATGGTGGAGTTTAACGGCTGGGACATGCCGGTCGAATACCCTGCGTCGATCGGGTGCGGCATTGTTGCCGAGCATATGGCGGTGCGCACCGGCGTCGGCATTTTTGACGTCAGCCACATGGGGGATATCCGATTGGCCGGCCCTGGAGCGCTGGCCGCCGTGCAGCATATCTCGATGAATGACGCGTCGCGACTGGCGCTCGGGCAGGCGCAGTACTCGGCGTTGCTCTATCCGCAAGGCACTTTCGTTGATGATGTTATCGTTCACCGTCTGGGCGAGGACGAGTACCTGCTTGTGATTAATGCGGGCACGCGGGAAAAGGATTTCAGTTGGGTGCGCGACAATACCCGGCAATTTGACTGCGCGGTTGAGAATCTGTCGGACGATTTCACGCAGATCGCGATTCAGGGGCCGAAGGGCGTGGACGTGCTGCAAAAGTTGACGGACCGAGACCTGAGCGCGGTGAAGTTCTACTGGGTGACGCGCGGGACGGTATGCGGCCTGAAGAACGTCCTGATGGGCCGCACCGGGTATACTGCCGAAGACGGATTCGAAATTTACGTTCCAGCGGACGAGGCGACCAGCGCCCGGGTCTGGCACGAGATTCTGGCGGCGGGGAAAGAGTTTGGCGTCGTCCCCTGCGGCTTGGGTGCGCGCAACACGCTGCGCCTCGAAGGCAAGCTGCCCCTCTACGGACACGAAATCACGGACACGATCAATGTGTGGGAAGCCGGACTGGACCGTTTCTGCAAGATGGAAAAGCCGGAATTTATTGGACGCGCGGCACTGGAGAAGGCGAAACCCGAGGGCCTGAAGAAAACGCTGGCCGGTCTCGAGATGGTCGACCGCGGTATCGCCCGCGACGGATACAAGGTTCTGGACGAGGGCGGGCGCGAGATCGGCTACGTGACCAGTGGTTCCCCGGCACCATTTTTGAAGAAGAACATTGCATTGGCATACGTTCCACCAGAGCAGGCTGCGGTCGGAACGACCGTAAAAGTCGAAATCCGAGGACAGGGCGTGAAGGCGCAGGTGGTGCCGATTCCGTTTTATAAGCGTCCGAAAAAAACGTAGCGCCGCCGTCTCGGCGGCTGTCCGGCGGGCGTTCTCGCCCGCCGCGCCGAGGGCGGGTGTCCTCGGGACAGCCGGCAAGATGGCGCTACAAGCCAGAAGCAAGGAGCCAGGAGCCGATGTCCTATCCAACCGACCGCAAATATACAAAAGAACATGAGTGGATCACCGCCGATGGCACAATGGGCATCACCGACCACGCCCAGGAGGCGCTCGGCGACATCGTGTTCGTGGAACTGCCCAAGGTGGGGACAGAGATCACCGTGGGGAAGACTTTGGGCACGGTGGAGTCGGTAAAGGCCGTGTCCGACGTGTACGCTCCGGTTTCGGGGACCGTCACCGGCGTGAATGAAACTCTGGCCACGGCGCCAGAGCAAGTGAACAAAGATGCGCACGGAGCCTGGATGGTCAAGATCAAGGTGAAGGATCCGGCGGAGATGAATGCGCTGCTTTCGGCGGCGGACTACGAGAAATTCGTGAGCGAAGAGGCGGCACATTAAAGGACGATTGCAGAGGTCGGAGGTCAGAAGTTGAAAACCTTGCCCCCATCGATGACTGCTGAAGGCCAAGCCTTTCACCTCTGCAATCTGACCTCTAACCTCTGCAATCGTTTCAGCTGCTATTCACATCCAATTAAAGGTTCCTATGAGATACCTGCCTAAATCTCCCGCGGATCGCGCCGCCATGCTGAAGGCGATCGGGATCCGCTCCGTGGACGAACTGTTCTCGCCGATTCCGGCCGAATTCCGTCTGAAGCGCGATCTCGCTGTCCCGCGGCAAATGGCGGAGTCGGAAATCGTGGACTGGTTTAAGCAACGCGCGAAAGAAAACGGCGAAGGTTACACCAGTTTTCTGGGCGCAGGCGCTTACTTCCATTACCGGCCGGTGGTCATTGATGCGCTGGTGCAACGCGGCGAATTTCTGACCTCCTACACACCCTACCAGGCGGAGTTTGCGCAGGGCACTCTGCAAGCCATCTTCGAGTTCCAGACGATGATCTCGGAACTCACCGGCATGGACCTGGCGAATGCCTCAATGTACGACGGCTCGACGGGCGCGGCTGAGGCGGTGATGATGGCGGTTCGCATCACGGGGCGGCGTTCGGCGGTGATCGCGCGCAGCCTGCATCCCGAATATCGGGAGGTGCTCAACACCTACGCGACCCACCAGGCGATTCCGCTGAAGACACTCTCGTTCACAGGCTCGGGAACGATTGATCTCGAGGAACTCGAAAAGGCAGTGGGCGACGATACGGCGTGCGTCCTGATTCAGTCCCCGAATTTCTTCGGGACGATTGAAGACGTCGACTCGATTGCCGAGATCGCACACAAACGCGGAGCGCTGTTGATTGTGTCCATCGCCGAAGCGGCCTCGCTCGGAATTGTGGAGCCGCCGCGTACCGCCGACATCGTGGCCATGGAAGCGCAGTCGTTCGGAGTGCCGCTCGGATTCGGTGGTCCCTATTGCGGCGTGCTCGCCACGAAAGACAAATTCGTCCGGCAAATGCCCGGCCGTTTGGCGGGTCAGACCGTCGACAAGAACGGCAAGCGTGGCTTCGTGCTGACGCTGGCAACGCGCGAGCAACATATCCGGCGCGAGAAAGCGACTTCGAATATTTGCACCAACCAGGCGCTGGTCGCGCTCATGGTGAACATCTTCATGACCGTGTACGGCAAGATCGGCTTGCGGGAACTGGCGAAGCAGAACCTGGCGAAGACAGCGTACGCAGCCGGCCAGTTCAGCAAACATGCCAAAGTGTTGTTCGCGGGCGCGCCGCGGTTCAACGAGTTCGTGGTCCAGACCAGCGAAGATCCTTACGCCATCAACTCGCGCCTGCTGGAACACAAAATCGTCGGTGGATTTCCGCTGAAGAAGTTCTATCCGGAATTTGGCAACGCGGCTCTTTGGTGCTGCACCGAATTGACGACAAGGCCCATGATCGACACAGCGGCCGGCCTCGTCGCCGAGAGCGAACGCTCGGTTCGAAGTATGAAGGAAGTCGAGGAGGTGACGCGATGAAGCACATAACTCGCAAAGCCACCCGTCACATCAGTCAGAACGAAGGATTGATTTTCGAGAAGTCGTCGCCCGGCAAAGCCGCATGGAAGTTGCCGCCGCTCGATGTTCCGGAAGTGGATACGGCGAAGTTGCTGGGCAAGGCGGAGCGCAAGGATCTAGGCAATATGCCGGAGGTCAGCGAGATCGAAATCATCCGCCACTTTACCCGCCTCTCGACGTGGAATTACGCCATCGATCTCGGCATGTATCCGCTGGGCTCTTGCACCATGAAGTACAACCCGCGCGTCAACGAGTTTGTCTCGCGCCTCGAAGGTCTCGCCAACGGGCATCCGTATCAGGCGGAGCGGATTTCGCAGGGCGCTTTGCAAATCATGAAGACGTTGAGCGACTGCCTGCTCGAGATCACCGGCATGGACGCGATCACGCTGCAACCGGCCGCGGGAGCGCACGGCGAACTGACCGGATTGCTCCTGGTGCGGGCGTATCACCAATCCAAAGGAAACGCGCGCAAGAAGATTCTCATTCCGGACTCGGCGCATGGGACAAATCCGGCGACGGCGGCAACAGCGGGCTACGCAGTCGAAAATTTGAAATCGAACGCCAGCGGCATGGTCGACGTGGCGGCGCTGGCGGCGCAGATGAATGAAGACGTCGCCGCGCTGATGGTGACCAACCCGAATACGCTGGGCGTTTTCGAGCAGGAGATTCACAAGGTCGCCGAACTCATGCACGCCAAGGGCGGCCTGCTCTACATGGACGGCGCCAATATGAACGCGCTGGTCGCGAAGGCGCGGCCCGGGGATTTCGGCGTCGATGTCATGCACATGAATCTGCACAAGACGTTTTCGACGCCGCATGGCGGAGGCGGTCCGGGGTCGGGGCCGGTGGCGGTGAAGAAAATTCTCGAGCCGTTCCTGCCGACGCCGGTCGTCATCACCAAGCCGGATGGCACGCTGGGCTTCGAATACAACCGCCCCCAGTCGGTGGGGCGCGTGCGCGCGTTCTACGGAAATTTCGGCATGTTCATCCGCGCGCTCGCCTACATTTTCGCCAACGGCCCGGACGGCCTGCGCCAGACGACCGAAGACGCGGTGCTCAACGCCAATTACATTCGCAAGGGACTCGAAGGCGTTTACGACCTGCCGTACTCGACGCCCTCGATGCATGAAGTGGTGTTCAGCGACAAGGTGCAGGCGAAGAAGGGCGTGAAGACCATCGACCTGGCCAAACGCCTGATCGATTACGGATTCCATCCCTACACGACGGCGTTCCCGCTGATCGTACACGGCGCGCTGATGATCGAGCCAACCGAGAGCGAGCCGAAAGAAGAACTGGATCTGTTCATCGAGGCGATGAAGTCGATCGCGGAAGAGGTGGAAGAAGATCCGCAGTTCGTGCTCGACGCTCCCCACAACGCGCGCATTTCCCGTCTGGACGACACCTTGGCCGCGCGCAAGCCGGTGCTGCGCTGGAAGCCGGAGAACGCCAGCTGACGTCTCCTCAATCGCCGAATCTTTCCGCTGCGCGAGCCTTCGCCTTGGCGGCCTCTTCTTCGCGATTCTTGGGCGGAGCATTTGTGTCGAGCGAGCGGAGAAGACGAGCGGAAATCGCTGCGATTTCATCGATCGCGTCCATGAATGCGGCTTCGTTCGCCTTTGAAGGTTTGTTGAACCCTGTGATTTTTCTCACAAACTGGAGCGAAGCGGCCCGAACTTCTTCGTCAGTGACGGGCGGATCGAAGTTGAACAGGGTTTTGATATTGCGGCACATGCGATCAGACCTCCCGGTACGACAAAGCCGGTGATATTGTCTCAAAATCAGCTATTACCTGGCTCTCCGCCTCTCGTGGATTGTCATCGATCTCCATTTTGCCGCGAGCTGCAGATCCCTCACTCCGTTCGGGATGACAAAATCTGAAATTTGAGGGGGCGCACGTGCCTGCTTGCGTCTTGCTAGAATCACCTGAGCCTACCCCTATGCCCGACGATCCGGCCAGCTCCGCCAGCGCCCGCCAACTGGCCGAACAGCACTACTACGCCGCGCTCGACTTTGTTCTCGCAGGCCACCACGAGCAGGCGGTCGAAGAGTACCGGCAGGCGGTCGAGGCCGATCCCAGGTTCACCGATGCGCTGCATGGACTGAGCCGGGCGCTGCAGGACCTCAACCGCTTCGACGAAGCGATCGCAGTCTCCAGGCAAATTTCAGAAATCGATCCCGACGACATTCTGGCGCACACCAGCCTCTCGATCCTGTATCAGAAGAAAGGAATGGTTCCCGAGGCCGAGGCGGAAGGGAACAAGGCGCGGGTGCTGGGGTGGAAGCAGCAGTTGAAGAAGGGAATATAGCTCTAGACACGACATCCCAGAACTGGGATAATAACTATGGTCCGAGCGCAGAGCGTTCCCGGCGAAAAGCCGTTGTTTTGGGTGGGCTCATCGAAGGGCGACCTCATGGAGTTTCCCGAGGCCGTGAAAGACGAAATCGGAACCGCTCTGAGCGTGGCGCAGTTTGGCGGCAAGCACCCGAGCGCGAAGCCGTGGAAGGGCGAGGGGCCGGGCGTTCTGGAAATCGTCGCGGACCACCGCGGCGATACTTACCGGGCCGTGTACACGGTAAAGTTCGAGCATGCGATTTATGTGTTGCACGCGTTCCAGAAGAAGTCGCCGAAGGGCAGAAAGACGCCTCAGAGCGATGTGGATCTGATTTCGCGACGGCTCAGAATGGCCAGCGAGGACTACGAGGCACGATATGGCAAACGGGCGAAATAGCGAATCTATAGTGCGAAGTTCGGGGAACGTGTTTGCCGACCTCGGGCTGCGCGATGCCGGCGAGAAGCAGACGAAGGTGCGTCTTGCAGCTGCGATTCAACAGATTATTCAGGCGCGTCGCCTGTCGCAAACCGCAGCGGCGCGGCTGTTAGACATCAACCAGCCGAAGATTTCCGCGCTGGTCAACTACCATCTGGACGGTTTTTCCGTCGAGCGCCTGCTGCATTTTCTCAATGCGCTGGATCGAGATGTCGAGATCGTGATCCGCAAGAAACCGCGATCGCGCAAGACTGCGCGGATCGTGGTGACGGAAGCTCAGCTGTCTGCGGTGTAGCAGCTGCCGAGCTGCGCTCGGCTTGGACGGGCGAGGGCGCCCGTCTCCACACTAACCCCGTCCCCACACGCGCCCTCTGCGAGGTAAAATTGTCCTATGCGAGAAGTCGTGGTAGTTTCTTCCGTCCGCACTCCGGTGGGCCGCGCGTTCAAGGGTACTTTGCGGGCTACGCGTCCTGATGAACTGGCTGCCGTTGCGATCAAGGGCGCGCTCGATCGCGTGCCCCAGCTTGATCCCAAGGAAATTGAAGACGTCATCCTGGGCTGCGCCATGCCCGAGGCCGAGCAGGGGATGAACGTGGCCCGCATTGCTTCGCTGCGCGCGGGGCTGCCGGTTGAGGTGTCGGCGGTGACCATCAATCGCTTCTGCTCGTCCGGCTTGCAGGCGATTGCCATGGCCGCCGAGCGCATCCTGAGCGGCGGCGCCGAGGTGATGGTGGCGGGCGGAACCGAATCAATGTCGATGATCCCCATGGGCGGGCACAAGATTTCTCCGAACCCCTGGCTGGTGGATCATTATCCGGATGCGTATCTTTCGATGGGCCTGACGGCGGAGCGGGTGGCGCATCGTTTCGGCATCACACGCGAACAGTGCGACCAGTTTTCATTGCGCAGCCATCAGAAGGCGCTGGCGGCAATCGCGGCGGGCAAGTTCGAGGATGAGATTGTGGCCGTGCCGGTGAGCTTTACTACGCCGAATGGATCGAAGCCGAAGAAGCACCACATTTCTTTCAAAGTGGACGAGGGCCCGCGCGCCGATACCTCAATCGAGGCTCTGGGAGCGCTTAAGGCCGCGTTTCACGTGAAAGGCGTGACCACGGCGGGGAACTCTTCGCAGATGTCGGATGGCGCCGCGGCGGCTGTGGTGATGTCGGCTGAGCGGGCGAAGGCTCTGGGCATCGCTCCGCTGGCGCGCTACGTCGCGTTCGCCACCGCCGGATACAAGCCGGAAGAGATGGGGTTGGGGCCGGTGTTTGCGATTCCCAAAGCGCTGAAGCTGGCGGGGTTGAAGCTCTCGGACATTGACGTGATCGAACTGAACGAGGCGTTTGCGACGCAATCGCTGGCGGTGATCCGGGAAGCCGGACTGGATCCGGAGCGCGTGAATCCTAACGGAGGAGCAATTGCGCTGGGCCATCCGCTGGGATGCACGGGAGCGAAGCTGACGGCCAGCATTATTCGCGAACTGAAGCGTCGCAAGGGACGCTACGGCATGGTAACCATGTGCGTCGGCGGCGGCATGGGTGCAGCGGGGATTTTTGAATGCCTGCCGTGACACTTTTGTACCCAACCATTATGTTCTTTGACGCTAGCGAGTCTGCACTTGCGACGCTCCCCGCGTTAGAATAGCTGTTGTCACTTGTCATGTGTCCACTCAGCGGTCTTCATTTAGCAGTCTAACGTTAGAGGTCAGAATTTCGAGGTCTAAGAATGGCCACCATATCGGCAATACCTAAAACCAAGATTTCCGGCGGCAGCTTTTTGCTTGAAGAGCGGCAGACTGCCGATGTCTTCACCCCAGAAGATTTTTCCGAGCAGCAACAGATGATCGGGCAGACGACCGAAGAGTTTGTCATCAACGAGATTCTGCCCCAAGCCGAGAAGATCGAACACAAGGATTTCTCGATTTCGCGCGCTCTGCTGAAAAAAGCCGGCGACCTCGGCCTCAGCGGGGTTGAGATTCCCGAGGACTACGGCGGCCTCGATATGGATAAGGTCACCGCCGCCATCATCGCCGAGCGCATGGCCGCGTACGGCGGCTTTGCTACCACTTGGGGCGCGCACAGCGGCATCGGCCTGTTGCCGATCGTTTATTTCGGCACCGAAGAGCAGAAGAAAAAATATCTGCCGCGCCTGGCCGCGGGAGTAATTGTCGGCGCTTATGCCTTGTCGGAAGCGACTTCCGGCTCCGACGCCCTCAATTGCCGCGCCCGTGCCGTGCTTTCGCCCGACGGCAAGCACTACATCCTGAACGGCGAGAAGATGTGGATCAGCAATGCGGGCTTCGCCGACCTGTTTACGGTGTTCGCGAAAATTGGCGGCGAGAAGTTTTCCGCGTTCCTGGTGGAAAGAACTTTTCCGGGATTTTCCGTCGGCGCCGAAGAACACAAAATGGGCATTCGCGGATCTTCAACTTGCCCCATCATTCTGAATGACTGCCAGGTGCCGGTCGAGAATCTGCTGGGCGAGATTGGCAGGGGGCATGTCATCGCCTTCAATATTCTGAACGTTGGACGCTTCAAACTGGGCGCGATGTGCGTGGGCGGAGCCCGGGTTTCAATCGAGAGTGCTGTGTCCTACGCCAAGCAGCGCAAGGCGTTCGGAAAGACGATCAGCGAATTCGGCCTGGTGCGCGAAAAGATCGCGAACATGGCGACGCTGATCTATGTCGGCGAATCGCTTGTCTATCGCACCGTCGGAATGATGGACGCGTTGCTCTCGGAAATCGATTCCGCCAGCCCCGACGCCATCAAAGAACGGCGCAAGGCGATCGAGGAATACGCGGTCGAGTGCTCGATCCTCAAAGTCTGGGGCTCGGAGATGGTCGGCTACGTGGTCGACGAGACGCTGCAGATCTATGGCGGCTACGGCTTCGTGGAAGAGTATCCGGCGGAGCGCGCCTATCGCGACGCTCGCATCAACCGTATTTTCGAAGGCACGAACGAGATCAACCGGCTGATCATCACCGGATTCCTGCTGAAACGGGCGATGAGCGGTCAGTTGCCGCTGCTGCCCGCGATCAAGAAGTTGATGGACGAAGTGCTCAGCGGCCCGTCTGCCGGCGAGGAGATCGAGGGTCCGCTGGCGGAAGAGCGCAAACTGGTCGCGCAGGCGAAGAAGCTCGGCCTCTTCGTCTCCGGTTCGGCCACGCAGAAATACATGCAGGCAATTCAGGACCAGCAAGAGGTGATGGGCGCGATGGCCGATATGACCATCGAGATTTACGCCATGGAGTCGGCCGTTCTGCGCGCGCAGAAGATAGTCGAGCAGAAAGGCGAAGCCTCGGCTGCGCTGCCGATTGCGATGACGCGAGTGTATTTGACGCAGGCGCTGGAAAAAGTCGAGGCGGCGGCAAGGAAAGTCATTGCCGACGTGGCCGAAGGCGACATGCTGCGGACGCAGTTGGCGATCGTGCGGCGGTTGTCCAAGCACGAGCCCTTCAACACGATTGCGCTGCGCCGGCAGATTGCACAGAAGACGATCGAGGCAGGGAAGTACCAGTTGGCGTAGACGGGAACGCTGTGCGTTAAACGGTGGAGGGACGGGCTTCTCGCCCGTCCAGCCGGGCGGGGACGCCCGGCTCTCCACCAGCAGTCTTGGACCTGGTTAGCCTGCGGAGGATCCTACTCCTTCGGAAAGTTCGGGTCCGCTTTCACCTCTTCGATCTGCTTGGTGTGGCGCTCGGAGTGCGCCGAAATCAGCAAAATCCACTGATACGCATCGAGCGATCCCAGCAACGGGTGCGGGCCAAAATGGTCGCGTAGGTCGTCGTTCGTGGTTCGGACGTAATCCATCGTCGCTTTGCGGCTCTCCTCGAAGGCCTTGGTCAGCTCCGCCTGCGTTGCCCAGCGATTGGTTGGCTTAAGAAACTCCGGCGCCTGCGCCTTGTGGCTGCGGTCGGGGACCATCTTCAGGACCGTCTCGTCTTTTCCAGCAACCTCGGCACGCTTTTCGGGCGCAGCGGGCGATGTCATTACCTTGCTCTGAACCATGCCAAAGATCGCGGACTCGGAGACAGCAATGTGCTCCGACACCTCGGCCACCGACCAGCGGTCCGGGGCGGGCTTGAATCTCCATTGCTTATCCGACAATCCGGCGATGGATTGCAGGAATGCATCGTGAGTGGCCTGCAGACTTCGCAGCGCAGCTTCACGCTCTTCGGCCGTCAGAGTCGTTGATGCCGGAGCCGCGGTGGTTTGAGCGACGCTCGCCAGGGCAAGCGTGAGGACGAGACACAGCACTGCTGAGAACTTCGATTGGATTTTCATTCATTACCCCTGTGAGATTGGAAATGCGGTAGAGCAATTATAATGACGGTCCGCAAAAGCGCAAATCGGCTACGCGGCAGGTTGCAGGAAAGGCCTTCTGATCATTCGAACCAGCCGCTGCGGTAAGCCACCCACCACGAGATGAAGACGATGGGAATGGTCGCGCCCAGGGCCCACCAGAGCGGCAGAACGAAATCGGCGGCGAGCCCGAGCACGGTGAACGAGATCCAGAAGATCTTGCGCTCCATATTCTGGATTGTAAGTCTTTCCCGCCATGTACGATCCCAGTTGGTAGGCTGCGGAAAAACTTCAGTTTCGGATCAGGGCATCGCATTAACGATGCCGCAATCTCGTCCTCCAGTAGAGACGAGGCTTGCCTCGTCTCAGTCGCGGCAAGCCGCGTTTCTACCATCAGGCTTTGGGCGTGAGTTCTTCCATCACACTTTGGATCAACTCTTTGGCGTCGGTGAGATTTTTCATGATCAGCTGCAAATCCATGACCGGCTTGCCGGGCCAGCGCTGGCTCTGGCAATAGACGCCATGCTGCCCGACCAGGGCCATGGCGTCGGTGACCAGGTCCATGGTGACGGCGAGGCGTCCGCGGGGCACGCCCATGCGGATTTCGTAGTGCTCGATTTCTTCCCGCTTTTCGTTGAAGACAGCCATGAACAGATTGTAACGGGGATGTGAGTATAATTCTTGAGGTCGGCCTTTAGCTCTTAGCCTTTAGCTCTTAGCGAACAGCGAACAGCGAACAGCGAACAGCCAAAAGCCAATCGCGAAGCGCTATTCCCGGAGGAAACAAGTCATGAAGAAATTTGCTTTAATCGCAGCGTCACTCTTTGCGGTCGCCACTCTCGCCTCGGCGCAAATGCCGCAGGACAAATCCAAGCGGCCCAGTCCGCCGGCCAGTGCGGAGTGCAAATTTTCCGATGGCAAAACCATCAAGGTGGACTATTCCAGTCCGCGTGCGAAAGGGCGAAAGATTTTCGGCGAGGCCAGCGAGAAGGCGCTGGTGCCGTACGGGGAAATCTGGCGCACCGGCGCGAATGAAGCGACCACATTCGTCAGCGATGCGAATGTGACGGTGGGCGGCAAGTCCTTGCCCGCAGGCAGCTACACCATCTTCACCATCCCTAAGGCTGACAAGTGGACCCTCATTATCAATAAGAAGACCGCCGAGTGGGGCATTCCGTACAAGTACGAAGCCGACGAGTTAGGCCGGGTTGACATGCAGGTTTCGAAAACGCCGGCGCCGGTCGAGAACTTCACCATCGCGTTCGACCCGGCAGGCAGCAAATGCACACTGCGCATGGAGTGGGAAAACACCCGCGCCAGCGTCGAGATTACGAAGTAGAGACGGGGCTCGCCCCGTCTCGCCGGCGCTATACTGGAACCCGATGCGGCCGATGCTGCGCTTTCTTTGGAACTCCACCCGTGGCCACCGGATTGCCCCCTGGCGCAGTCCCTATCTTCTGTGGCGCATCGAGACCTACACCGGCGTCAAAATGACCCAAATCGGATTCCTGGAATTCTGGGAATTCTTGTGGACAGAGCGAAGCAACCTGTGGCGCTTCCTCAAGTGGACGGCGGAGATGGATGGCTACGTCCATCCCGGGGCGAAAAACTCGTAGCTACGATCGATGTGGGCTCGGCTCATAACAATCAGGGAAGTGATGTGCTATTGCTGATGTACTGCTTCTAGTGCAATGAATACGCGGAGACGGTTTAGCGGGTTGTCTTTCGGGATGGTCGCACTCTTCGCGGCCTGCTCCACTTTCTTGGCAGTCGGCTGTCTTGCCCAATCAGAACGTCAGCTGAGTTCAAAAGGTGACTCGCTAAAGAGGTTTCTTCAGAATTACGCGGGAGTTCCAGGTTCGGACGAAGGAAAAACGACGCGATATTCTTCCGCGTTCGTTGACCTTAACGATGATGGAACACAGGAGGTGGTTGTTTACCTCACATCTGACGGTTGGTGCGGGAGCGGCGGCTGTACCACGTTGATACTGGCTCCCGAAGGCTCCTCGTACAAGGTTGTTACGAAAATCACAATCACGCGGCCTCCAATCCGCATCTTGGCCACCAAATCGAATGGCTGGCACGACATATCCGTCCGGGTGCAGGGAGGAGGCATTATCCATGCCTACGAGGCGAAACTTTCGTTCGATGGCAAGACTTATCCAGGTAATCCTTCCGTTCCTCCGGCACAGCGATTAACTGAAAAAGTCGCAGGACAAGTGGTGGTGCCCATAACGGCCTTAACCGAGGGAGGGACACCTCTATATTGATCAAAGCCTCATCAACCTTCCATCACCACGTTGACTTCGCTGCCTTTGCCCGCGCCCAGCATTTGGTAGGCTGAACCGCGGTTGGTTGCGACTTCCAGAAAACCCATGCTGCCCAGGATTCCGAAGACTTCGCCGGGGCCGCCTTCGGCGTAGCTTGTGTACATGCGCGTTGCCTGTGCCTTCGTTCCAATCGCGATCTTGAAGGCGGGCGGCGTGGCACTGAAAAGTTGCGGCGCATCCTGCGGAGTGATGTTGGTGATGAGATTGCCAAAACGATCGACCTTCAGGACTACTCCTTGCAGCGTCCGTTCATCCACCGGCTTGGGACGGGGCGCGCTAAAGCGAACATAGTCGGTGATCTCGTCGCCAAAGCGATCGGGCTCGACCCCCTTGGCGAGATAAGCGGCGACTGGGGAAAAGATATCGCGCGCGTGGAAGGTGTTGCTGCGGGGCTGCAGGAAATAATGCTCGGCGGTGACATGGCGCACGGAGATTCGCTCTTCGCGGTCGTAGATCAAAGAAAGCACGCCGTTGTCGGGAGCGACAAACAGATGGCGCTCGCCGGCCATAATCACGGGCCTCCGCGCCGTCCCCACTCCGGGATCGACGATCACCATGTGCACGGTGCCGGAAGGGAAGTAGGAGTAGGCCTGAGAAATGGTCAGTGCGCCATCCAGAATGTCGAACGGCTGCACCGCATGGCTGATGTCGACGATCTGCGCCTCGGGGGCAATCTCGAGGATGACCCCCTTCATGGCGCCCACGAAATGATCGTTGAGTCCGAAATCAGTAGTGAGAGTGATGATCGCGGTGCCTGCCAATTCGTTACCTCGTTGAGCCTGAAAGTTTTCAGGAACCCACGAAGTATCAGCCGTCGCACCGCGGCACGTCAAGGCAGGAGAGCATTCAGCCGTCAGCCATCAGCCGTCAGCATTCAGCCAATTCAGGTTTTGGGAAGGGCACGGCTCAGCTGTGCCGCGCGGAGCCATAATGACGCGAGCTTTAGCAAAGGGATAGCTTCAGCGTTCAATGTGAGAACAGGTTTGGCTGACGGCTGACGGCTGATGGCTGACGGCTGTTCTATTCGACCTGCACGTCGCCGGAACCGGTGTGCACGGAAACCATGGGACCACCGCCCCGTACTTTGCCCACCACACTCTTCCTCGACTCGCGAACGCGGCCCTCGATGGTGGTGGTCACCGGATGGCCCAGCGTGACGTTTCCGGAATTCGAGGAGATGTCGACGTCAAAGGCGGCGTCGGAGGGCACATACAGGGTCACGTTGCCCGAGCCGGTGCGAACGCTCCACATGTTCTTGGGCGAGCCCTTGCCGTGAATGTCGCCGCTGCCCGCCTCGGCACGAAATCCACCATTGATGCCGTTTACGGTAATGTTGCCCGAGCCGGTGCGGATGTCCACGTCGCCCGCGCCCATTTCCTCGATTTCGATGTCGCCGCTGCCCGCTTTGACCTTCGCCGGACCGGAAAGTTCGTGCCCGCGCACGTTTCCCGAGCCCGTCTGGAAACGCATTTCACCGGTGAGGCGCGCCAGTTTCAAGTCGCCCGACCCACTCTCAAGATCGACATTGCCCTTCAGGCCTTCGACGGTTTGATCGCCGCTGCCGGTATGGGTACGAATCGCGGTGTTCTCTGGGACGGTGATTTCGTAGTCGACTGAAATGTTGCTGAAGTGGACGTAGTCGATGCGGATGCTGTTGCCGTTCTGGCGAATCGGAGGATTGTTCTGCAGTTCCTGCACCTCCGCTTTGTGGTCGCCGCCGAGCCAGGAAGTGCCCGAGTGAATCTTGGCATGAATCGAGACCGTGCCCGCAGCACCGTTCCGCACGGTGATGTCGCCGGAGCGAGTCAGCACTTCCAAGTCGACAGGGCCGTTAACCTGGAACGAACGGTCAAAGGTTCCGATGACGGAGGCGAAGCCGGTCAGCGACGAGGCCATAATAAAGACCAGCGTTCTAACGGCTCGATGTCGAATCAAGAAAGTGTTAGTCATCACGGTCCAACTCCATAAGTAATTTCTAGAGTGTCAGGTCAGCGCATTTTTCCCAAGAGCCAAGAGCCAAGAGCCAGAAGCTAACAGCTAAGAGCCGCTCTCTCACTGCAGCACGACCTGGTCGTCTTCCTTCAGCCCTTGCAGCAACTCGGTCTTCGCGCCATTTGAGATGCCGATGTTGACGGCGATCTTCTTCTTGCCCTCCTTGGCTTTAGGGTCGGGTATCTCGACCGACGCCTTCTTATCCTTGTCGTAAATGATCGAGCCTTCCGGGATCTGGAGCACATTCTTGTGCTCTTCGAGAATGATCTCGGCGTTGGCCGTCATCATCGCTTTGAGGACGCCCTCGGGGTTGTTGATCGAGACGCGCACCTCGAACGTAGTGACGTTGTCTTTTTCGACGCCCATGGGAGAAATCTTCGTCACTTTGCCGGTGAACGTCTTGTCCTTGAACGACTCAACCTTAATCCGGGCAGGCTGCCCCAGATAAACCTTGCCGATATCGCTCTCGTCCACTTTGCCTTTGACGTAAACCTCGCTCGTGTCGCCGAGCGTCATCACGAGCGTGGCCGTCGAGCCCAAGACCAGGATGGAGCTGACCGCGTCGCCGATTTCCACGTCCCGCGAAAGCACGATTCCGTCAATCGGCGACTCAATCGTGGTGTAACCCAACTGTTCTTCCAGTTGTTTCAGGTTGGCGCGGTCCTGCGACAGCTGTCCCTGGGCCTGGCCAATCTTGGCCTGCAAAACCTGCAACTGCGCCTTGGAGACATTTTGCTTGTTCAGCGCCATCTCGTAATTTTTCTCCGCGTCGTCGAGCGCGGAAGCGGAAACCACGCCGTCCTTCGCCATGCCCTGGGCGCGCTCATACGCGCGTTTCAGCAGCGGCACGTCGGGACCCTCGGCGTCGACCCTGGCGCGCTCCAGGTCGGCACGTGTGCCGTTCAAGCTGGCACTCGAGCCCTCCAATTGCGCGCGGGCCTGGTCGACACGGGCCTGAATCTCTTCCCTGTCGAGTTCGGCGAGCACCTGCCCCTTCTTCACCTTGTCGCCGTAATCGACGTAGAGCTTCTTCACGATTCCGCTGGCCTTGGACTTGATCTCAACTTTGGTGATGGGCTCGATCTTACCCGTCGCCACCACGCTTTTCGCCAGGTCTCCCTTCTCGACCTTGGCGAGCTTCGAGGCGTCGATCTTGGTGCCACCGCTCGTGGCTGCGATCAGCGCGCCGGCAACTACCAGAACCAGAACGACCGCTATCGCGCCCCAGATGATTCGCCGGCGCCGCTTTTTCTTGGCGTTGCCATTGCCGTTGCCTTCCACGACCGCCTCCTGCCTGGTTTCAAATCTTAAGAACTGGCATTCACCTGTTGTTACGGGAGAAACATCGGAATAGTTCCTCGTAAATCGTCGCGCTTCTGTACCCACTTAGACCGGTTAGCGAGGAAAAAGAAAGCGATCAATTGGCGCTGGATCACAGTTTGCATTGTGATGGTAGCGTCAGTTCGTTCCCAAAGCCGGTGATCGTCTCCACCAATTCTGAACTGCCGAACGATTATCCCTTTGGAATGTTAGAATTAGAGTTCCATGATTGCATACGTGCTGCTGCGGGTGTTTGTCATCCTGCTCCTGGTGGCGGCCAATGCCTTCTTCGCCGCAGCCGAGTTCGCGCTGGTCAGCGTGCGCGAAACCCGCATCCAGCAGTTGATCGAAGCCCACCGCGTCGGCGCCCGCACCGTCCTCAAACTTCACCAGCAACTCAGCCGCGTCGTGAACGGCGTGCAACTGGGAATCACCGTCGCCAGCCTGACCCTCGGCTGGCTCGGCGAGCCCGTTCTGGCGCGGCTATTCGAGACCTGGATCGGAAGCATCCCGCATGCGGTGATCTATTCTCATACCATCGCCGTCGCGGTGGCGTTTGTGCTGATCACCAGCCTGCACGTGATCCTGGGCGAACTGGTTCCCAAGTCGCTCGCCTTGCAACGAGCCGAGACGGTCGCACTGGCGGTCGCGGCGCCCATGGACGTTTTCCTGACCGTCACCGCACCCCTGACGATTGGCATGAGCCGCGCCGCTGGTTTTGTCCTGCGCGCCTTCGGGACGCGCGAAATCCGCCACGGCTCGGTTCACTCGCCCGACGAACTCAAGCTGATCGTAACCGCCGCCCACCACTCGGGACAGCTCTCCCCCGCCCAGGAAGAGATGCTGCTGAATGCGCTCGAACTGGACAGCATCACCGCGCGTCAAGTGATGGTGCCGCGGACCAGAATTTTTTCCTTGCCCTCCGACCTCACCATGGACGAAGCCCTGTCGCGCATCGTTGACGACCAACACTCGCGCGTCCCGGTGTATGATCCGCAGCGCGGGCCCGAACATATTATCGGCGTGCTTTACGCCAAGGACTTGATGCGTTGGACGCGGTTGCGCTTAGGCCACGTCGCCGCAACTCCTGCCCCGGCCGCTGCCATGCGCATTGCCCAGATGAAGATCGGCCAGATCATGCACGATGTGCTGGTGGTGCCCGAAACCAAGTCATTGCTCGACCTGCTCGGTGAATTCCAACTGCGCAAGCGGCACTTGGCGGTGGTGGTCGATGAATTCGGCTCCACCGCGGGAGTCATCAGCGTGGAAGACGTGCTCGAACAACTGGTCGGCGAACTGGAAGACGAATTCGACGTCGCTTCCACGCAGCCCGTGGTTATCGATGCCAATGCGCCCCTCGTGCTCGACGGATCGGTCAACATTCGCGACCTCGAAACCCAATACGAGCTGAAACTTCCGCAGGACGAAGGCTTCGAGACCCTCGCCGGCTTCCTGCTCTCCCGCTTGCAGAAGATGCCCGCAGGTGGCGAGGCGTTCGATTATGAAGGGCGGCGTTTTGTAGTAGAAAAAATGGACGGCCATCGCATCGCCACCGTCCGGATCGAGCCCGTGCCCGCGCCCCCGGCGTCGGCGGTGTCGGCGGCAACCTCGGTGCAGCGGGCCGGGGACTAAGATCAGTTACATAAGCCGGGGACTAAAGATCAGTTACATAAATTGGCAATATGAAATGAATTGTCATCCTGAGCGAAGCGAAGGACCTATGGATTCGATAGCGCCGACGAAATTCATAGGTCCTTCGCTTCGCTCATGACAGCATGGTTCTGATTCCCGATGCCGCGCTACATCATTTCCCGCGTCCTCTACACCCTGCCGGTCATCTGGCTCGTCGTCTCCGCCGTCTTCCTGCTGATCCACTTCGTCCCCGGAGATCCCATTCAGCAAATGTTAGGAGAAGGCGCCGCCGCCGGAGACCTCCAGGCCGCAAGACATGCCTACGGTCTCGATGTTCCGTTAGGCCAGCAATATCTGAATTACTGGCGAGGCGTTCTCCACGGAGATCTAGGTAAGTCGCTGCGCTTCAACCAGGGAGTTACAAGCCTGATAGCACAGCGCTATCCTTTCACCTTGCGACTAACCCTGGCGAGTTTGTTCGTAGCCATTGTCCTGGCCATTCCGGCAGGAGTGCGCTCGGCCCAGCGCCGCAATCAATGGGATGATCGCACCCTAAGCGTGGTAAGCCTCTTCGGTCTGTCGTTCCCAAACTTCGCGCTGGGGCCAGTCTTGATCCTGTTCTTCGCCGTCACACTAGGATGGCTCCCCGTCTCCGGTTCCGGCAGCATAGCCCATCTAGTGCTTCCCGCAATCACCATGGGCGGAGCGCTAGCCGCAATCCTGACCCGCATGGTGCGAACCTCGATGTTAGAAGAGTTAGGCCAAGACTACATTCGCACCGCCCGCGCCAAAGGTCTGCCGGAGCGCACCGTAGTCTATCGTCACGCCCTGCGCAACGCCATGATTCCAATCCTGACCGTACTAGGATTACAATTCGGCGCGCTGCTAGCCGGAGCAATCGTAACCGAAACCATCTTCTCCTGGCCCGGAATCGGACGCCTCACAATTCAAGCCATAGCCAACCGCGATTACTACCTGGTGCAGGGATGCATTCTGGCGATCGGGTTGACCTACGTAGCCGTGAACTTTCTAACTGACTTACTGTACTCGGCGGTGAACCCGAGGATAAGACAATAATCCGATGTGTGTGGGGCGGACACTCCTGTCCGCCGCCTTTGACTTTGCTGTTGTTCTTGTTTTGGCCGGGTGCCGGGTGCCCCATCCTTGCGCGTTCTGTGCGCAAGGGTGGGATTCAAGGGAAGCGTCGCGCATGGGATTTGTGTTGCACGTGATTTTGGGTGGCGCAGCGCCGGGTGCCCCACGTCTCGCGGTTTTCGAGACGTGGGATGCCGCGAGCGTCTCCCTTCTGGAATCCGACGCTCGACCTTTTTTCATCACAAACAACCTGTGTACCCCATCACAGACTCCCAACCCGAACTGCGCGACAATGAGTCTCATTAGGAGCAGCGAAGAGCTGTGCCCATAGGTTTGGCAGTTACTCTTGTGATAACTAAATGACCGATTCTTGAAGCGGTCAACGAGCCCTCAAAAAACCGCCGAAACTATGATTTTTAAGAGAATTCAGGGAGAAATCGAGCTAACCCCTTATTCCGGAATATTTTGAAAATAAATCCTTAGCGCTCTAGATTTTGGCGGGAAGAATCCCCCTAACCCCATGATTTCACTACCAGGGGGGTAGGGGGGTGGTAGTAAACCCGGATTAATATCTTTCTGGTAACTGGCAGAGGTTAGGGAACAACCGACTAGCGCCACATTGCTCCGCCCGAGCATTTTCTATATAAGGGAAGCCAAGTCGCTCATGTCCACGCTAGCCATCTCGCTCCCGCGCGTAGCCCGCCACAATCCGTTGGCCGCCGTCGGAGTCGTGTTGGTTACAATCTTCGCCTTCTCCGCGATTTTCGCGCCCTGGATTGCTCCGCAAGATCCCGCGCACATCGATTTGCCGAACCGCCTGCAGACGCCCTCAACGCAGCATTGGTGCGGAACCGACGAACTCGGACGCGACATTCTTTCCCGCCTGATCTGGGGAGCGCGAATTTCACTGTTCGTTGGCAGCAGCGTGGTGGCGTGTTCGCTTCTGCTCGGCCTCATCATCGGCAGCCTTGCCGGATACTACGGCGGAGGCATCGACCGCTTCGTCAACATCCTGTTGATGAACGCGTTTCTTTCGTTTCCCGGCATTCTCATCGCGATCGCCTTCGTGGCCTTTCGCGGCCCCGGCATTTTCAACCTCGTTCTTGCCCTCTCGTTGGGAGGATGGGTGGGCTACGCTCGCCTGGTGCGGGCGCAGGTGCTGGCCGTGCGCGAACGCGAATTTGTCGAAGCGGCGCGGGCGCTCGGCGCCGGAGATCTCCACATCGTCGTCAGGCACATTCTGCCCAACATTATTCAGCCGGTGATCGTGCAGGCGGCCATCGGCATGGCGGGTGCGGTCCTGGCCGAGGCGACCATGAGTTTCCTCGGTCTCGGTGTGCCGCCGCCCACCGCGAGTTGGGGATCGATGCTGAACGACGCCCGCTCGCACCTCTTCGATGCTCCTCATCTGGTGCTCTTCCCGGCGGTGACGGTGATGTTCGCGATTCTGGCCTTCAACTTTATCGGCGACGCATGGCGCGACCTTCTGGATCCAAGATCCAGGATTGAGGCGGGGTTGTAATTTTAAGAATTGTTTACAAATTCGTAACAATCAAAAATTTGTTATCCGTTAAAGTGGTCTTCAGTTGATGACCTTTCCCGTTTTTCCACGTCCAATTCAAGGACAACAGATTGGGGAACTTTTTCCAGGGCTGGTTCGTACCAATAGACATCAAGGCGGGTTCGTATGAACAGACATATGGAACTGAACTTTCAAGTCGAATACTTGCAGGATTTGGCGGTCGTGAGGTGCTCGGGGCGCATGGTGCGTGGGGCAGCGCTCGACCAGTTCCGGCGCCGGATCGAGCAACTCGAACGCGTCCGCGTGCTGGTGCTGGATGTTTCGGAAGTCGAACAACTGGATGCGGGAGGTTTGGGAACCTTGCTGCAGGTGCGCCGTTGGGCGACACAGAGGTCGGCGAAGATGAAGCTGGTGAACCCGCCGCTTTTCTTCCGCCGACTGCTGGAGGCGACGCATCTCACATCGATGTTTGAGATCTCTTCCCTCAAGGAAGCAATCTGCATCTTGCGCTCGCAGGAATGCCCGCCGCGCTTCGCGGTCGCCTGAGCAAGCCAGCCACAAGGGTGCGATGCGATATAATTCGCGCCCATAAACCAAAGATGAGTCCGCCCTCCCACACACGCAGGGACAGCCGCCCTCGGCTGTCCAGCCGAGCGCAGCTCGGCAGGCTCTAGCCGCTCCCGATGACACAACTAGCCCGCAAATTGCGCGTCACCGATTACTTCTCCCTCGGCTGGGGGACGATGGTGGGCGTGGGCTGGCTCGTCGTCATGGACGATTGGTTGCTGCGCGGCGGCCCGCTGGGCGGCATTCTTGGTTTCGCCATTGGCGGCATTCTTCTGCTGCCCATCGGCTATGTGTACGGCAAGCTGGTGATGGCTATGCCCGACGCAGCGAGCGAGGTGGCTTACACCGCGAAGGTTTTCCCGCGACCGGTCAGTTTCTATACCGGATGGATGATGATGCTGGCATATTTCATCGTCTGCCCGTGGGAAGCCGTGGCCGTGGGCCGCATCGCCGGCTACATTTTTCCCGCGCTCGATGCCATCGAGTTGTACCGCGTGGCGGGAAAGCCGGTTTACCTGCCGCACTTGGCCATCGGGCTGGCGCTCACGGCACTGGTCACGGTGGTGAACTATCGGGGCATCCGGCTGAGCGCCACGTTTCAAAACGGGACCACGTTCGGCACGCTGGCGCTTTTCGTGGTTTTCGTCGCCATTGGCGTCGCGCGCGGATCGCCCGCCAATTTCCCCCCTTTGTTCACGCACACTTCGTTTGTGTCTATTTTGCTGGTGCTGCAGATCGTCCCTTATTACATGACGGGATATGAATCGGTGACTAAGGCTGCGGAGGAAGCTAATCCCGAATTTCGCTCGCGCGGATTCTCTCGCGCCATCTTTGCGGCGATCATCGTCGGCGCGGTGTTCTACATCATCGTGATTGCGGCGGTTGCCTTCGTGGCGCCGTGGCGTCGGCTGACCGGCGAACCATTCATGACTGCCGTCGCTTTCCAGCATGCCGTCGGCTCGCGCTGGATCGTGAGCATCATTCTGAGTGCCGCGCTGCTTTCGCTGTTCAAAGTATTCAACGGAAATTTCATCGCCGCCAGCCGCTTATTGTTTGCCATGGGGCGCCGTGGATTGGTGGATGCACGACTGGCCAGCGTGCATCCACGAAATCAGACACCTAGCGTCGCTGTCGTCTGGGTTGGCATCGCCACGGCTCTGTGCATGTTTCTTGGCAGTGCGATTCTGGTTCCGATCTCTGAGGTCGGATCGGTTGCTTCCGCCACCGGATGGTTCGCGGTGTGCGCCGCCTATCTCTGGATGAGGCCCCGAATCGCCGACCGCTTGATCGCTCTGCTGGGGGCGTTGGTCGGCTTGGCGATGGTGTTGATGAAGTTTGTGCCTTTTGTACCGGGCCACTTTTCCGGTTGGGAATGGCTCGTGCTCGTACTCTGGATTATCCTGGGCACGTTGATTGGGCACCCGCGGATTGGCCGCGCGCGCGGTGGACAGCGTGCCAGCGGCTGCGTGCCGTAGGTCCCAGCCGCTGGGGTGTACCTTGCCACGATGCAGCCGGAGCAGAGCTGAGAGCTGACAGCTGACAAATGCCCTACGGCTTGACGGTCTTTGCGTTTGCGTTTGCGTCCGTACGCTTGGCTACCGTTCGACTGCCCGGCGCGATGTGCGGATTGGCGAGCGTCCCGGTGAGGGTCCACGATTGCTCGTCACCACGCGTCAAAACAAAGTCGAAATCGCTGCCCGGGGAAGCGGTCCCGCTTACCTGATAAATGCCGTCGCGCGATTCCAGTCTGCCGGCGGAGAGCACCCAAATACCTTTCTTCAGATGGAGCGCTCCCGTAAACCGGTGAACCGGTAGGGGCACGGGCGAGCCCGGAATTTCAATATGCGGCAGGCTCCCGTTCCTCATTTCGAACTGCAGCTTGCCGTGGGACTGCGCCAGTAGCTCACGAAAGCTGTCTCCGGATCCTTCGACATCGAAGTTCCCGTCGACCGTTCCGGCAATCCAGGCATCGTTCATCAATGTGCCGACCCGCGCCAGCGCAATGTCGTTCAACGTGCCGGCGCCGTGGTAACGCGGGCTCGGGGTGGACGCGTCGTCGGTGGATGCATCCTGAGTCGAGACTTCATGGTTCGACAGATCAATGGTCCAGTTCCCATGATGCGTGCCCTGCAGCAGTTGCGCGCGCAGAGCGGTTAGTGTGATCTTGCCTCGATCCAGGTCCACTTGTGTAGCAATTTGGGTAACGGAGACCTTCTTCAGTCCGAACTGGCCAACATGCAGGTTTCCGTGCGCCTGAATTGCGAGCAGTGGCGAAGGGCCCAGCGGCTGGTTGGAATTGGAATTCAAGATGCGGTACCAGGGACGTTTGGCGGGATGCGGCGTAAACCATGCGGCGAGATCTCCAATCGCAAGCTGGTCGGCCGTGAGGTCGAACTGAAACACACAGTTCAGAGCGGCGCCTGGGACGAAGCCTGGAACTGCGCCTGGCGGGGTGCAATGCCGGGGCGCCGTAACCCCGCCGCTCCAATGCGTGCTTCCGGTGCGTGCGGAAATTTTCTGCATCCATACCGCGTCCGGAGCGAGAATCATGGCCGCTGAGCTAATCTCAATCGGCGTATTCAAACCGCGCATTGCAGCGCGCACGTTGCGCAACTGAGCGGTCCCCAGGATGCCGGGAGCGGCAAATCCCTGCCAGGGCCCGGAGACGCTCACATCTAACTTGGCCGAACCTTCTGCCGCTGGACGCTTCACCGGCAAGGCCAGCACGTTCTCCAGGCGGAACAGGTCTTTCAGTTCCATGTCGCCAAGCAGAAAAAAACGATAACCGGCAGCGGACACCCAGCCGCCGGCGTTCACCGGCGCGGAGGTGTTCATCGAAAGTGTGACCGGCCCAATCCGCAAGTGAGTTGCAGCGGGCTCCTGGTCTTTTTCTTCCTTTATCTTCGGGGAGAAAGGGTTGCCCCGCGACAAATCGCCGGCCACCAGTGCCAGTGGAATCGTGCCGATGGCCACCTCATCCTCTTCGT
Source organism: Terriglobales bacterium (assembly GCA_049513095.1). Lineage (GTDB taxonomy): Bacteria > Acidobacteriota > Terriglobia > Terriglobales > Acidobacteriaceae > Acidiflorens. The sequence goes on along the minus strand of JBEKWL010000010.1, from coordinate 9,685 downwards.
CCCCCGCATTCCCTGCGTGCGATGACAGGCGCACGTTGGTGGCCGAGCCGGTACCAGTCCATTGCCGCGATAAGCCGCGCCGCGCGTCTTCAGAAGCGTTGGAAGCGTTGCGCGTAGCGCGGAACTCCGCATTCAGCAATCCACTCGCAGTGAGATCGCTGGAGATTTGCTTCTTTGCCTGGCGCAGCAATCGAACCATGGAGGCGAGCGGCACCTGCTCGACCTCGAGCGTCAGATCATAGGTGGGTGGTGGTTCGACCAGGGCAAGGGAAAAAGTTCCGCGCAGGCGGAGCATCCCGTCGCTTACTGGCGATTCGCACAGCAGATCGGCAAGGGTGCTGGTAACCGCGTTGTACTGTCCCGAGCAACCGGTTGCCAGGCGCACGTTCTCGCTGCCAACAATGTCGTAGCGGTGGAAACCTTCGATCGCGGTCTTGCTCTCGATCCGCAGAGCCTCCGGAGTGCCCGATACCTTCGCCGTGAAACTTACTCCGCCGCGCCATCCCCGGTCTTTTCCGCTCAGCAACTTCGTGATCTGTCCGAGTTGCCCCTTCTGCCATTGCACGGTGATCTGCAACGGGGTCGACCGCAAGCTTTGAGCGCGCTGCCACGTGGCATCGATCTGGAACAGCCCGGTATCGGTGAGATTAAAGTCCGTGCGCACGGGCTCAGCCTTTATGCGCGCGCTCCAGGAATTCTCTGAATCCTGCCATAGCGCCACGTCGGCATCCATCAGCGCGTAAGATTTCTTCGTCTGTCCAATCTTGAAATTGATGCGAGCATGACCGGCTTCGAGATAGGGGAAAGCCGGGCGCCGCTCGGAAGCGGGCTTTCCGGTCGGAGCTGCGGGAATTTGCGCGTTGCGCTCGAGCAGGCTCGCCAGGTTCCAACGGCCTTGGTTGTTGCGCACCAGGTTGATGCTGGGCTCGTTGGCGCTTAGGGTGGCGATCTCGAGTCGCCCGCGGAGCAGGGAACGAAACCGGATGGCGGCGGAAACTTCCTGCGCGCGGATCATCGGCTCCGCGCTAAACGCGGGATCGTCGTAGATGACGAGTCCCTCAAGATCAAAGCCCGGCCGCGGCAGAAGACGCAAGCGGACGCTGTCGAGTGCGACCCTGCGGCCCAGGGCGCTGCCGATGGAACCGGCAATCCGGTTTCGCAAGTGGTACACGCCGGGTCGGAACAGAAACAGGATCAGCACGAGAGCCGCGACCGCAGCCACCCCGCGCCTGGAACGCAGAAATTTCACCGCACGATCCTGAGAGTTCGCGGCCAGCGCGTTTCATCAAAGAAGTGAATGATGATATGCGCCAGGAACCCCAGCCGGTCGCCCGCGCTGCGCATCTGGTACTGGTCGGGTGGAGTTACAAACGACCAGTAGATGAACATGGGACGGCCGATCACGTTTTTCCGCGGAATAAAGCCCCAGTAACGGCTGTCATAACTCACGTCGCGGTTGTCGCCCATGGCAAAGTAGCTGTCCGGGGGCACGACGATGTCGCCGCCTTCCAGATGCGAAGGCATTTCCTGCGTCCATTTTTCGTTTCGTACCCCGTACATTTCCGACGGCGGCACGGCAGGGAAATTATCCCGGTAGGGGTTGTAGTCCGCCAGTTTGTGCTGGACGTACGGCTCAACAAGTTTCTCGCCGTTGCGGTACACAACGCCATCGCGCAAGTGGATATGGTCGCCGGGGACGCCCATGATCCGCTTCACCACGAACAGGCCTTGTTCCTCCGGTGACAGGAACACGACGATGTCATTGCGGCGGACATCGCGATAGGGCATCAGTGGCCCCATCCAACGCGTCGGCGGCGCGAACTGCTCCCGGTTCACGAATACGTGGTCGCCGATCAGTAGCGTGTCCTCCATCGAACTGGAGGGAATCTCAAACGCCTGCAGAACAAACGTGATGATGAACAGGCCCGTGACCAGCACTCCCGCCAGCGAGGCGAGGAACTCCACTGTCGTCTCGCGCGGCTTTTCGTCCACAATGATTTCTTCTTCTTTTTTAGGCACGTTTGGCATCCGTTTCAGAGGATTTCTTCTCAGCGCACCTTCATCAGCGTACTCTCTCAGCGAACCAGCCTGAAAGTCCGTTCCCAGCGCGTTATCTGGAACAGATGAGTTACCGCGTAGGCAAGGTGATAAAGTCTATCACCCACGGTTGGCGATCCGGGAAGATCATTGTTCAAATTGCCCGACGACCAGTAAATCAAAAGCGGACGTCCGACGATATTTTCGCGCGGCACGAATCCCCAGTACCGGCTGTCCTGGCTGTCGTCGCGATTGTCACCCAGTACAAAATAGTGGCCCTCGGGGATGATCAACTGGTGGTCTTCCACCAGCTTCGGCATTTCTTTCCACCATTTCGCGTCCACTCCGTAGTCGGGAGAATCGGTACGCGGAAAGTCGTCGCGATAAACATTTCGCAGCGTGGTGATGTACTGCACGTAGGGCTCCTGCAGCGGAGCGCCGTTGACGTAAACGCGCTTGTTGATGAGCCGCAGGCGATCTCCGGGCAGGGCCACCACTCGCTTCACGAAGTCCTGGGCAGGATTTACCGGGTAATGGAAGACTATGATGTCACCGCGCCGGACGTTGCGGTACGGCAGCAGACGATTCCACCCGATGCTGCCGCCGTAGCAAAATTTATCCACCAGCAGGTAGTCGCCGATCAAGAGCGTTTGCTCCATGGATTCCGAAGGAATGGTGAACGCCTGCACTAGAAAGGTAACCACAAAAACTGCGATCACGACCGTCCCCGCAACCGACTGAATGGTCGCGGGCCAATCCCCGGCGGCAATCTTCTCGCTCCACGACATAACAATTGGCATTCCAACGCCGAACGCCTAAAGGGGCGGCTGGCTCCGAAGAGCCTTCGGCATCGCTAAAGCGATACCCTGATACGAAGCTAGGTTCTTCCGCAGTCCGTTAAGGCAGGACTAAGACGCGCCGCCGTCTTTCGCGGCATTTGGACGCCCTGCGCCGGGCAATGTGGCCAGATGCTCCAGCACCTGGCGCGCCGCTTCCTGTTCGGCGCGCTTCTTGGTCGCGCCCTGGGCGCGCCCCACGAATTGTCCCATTGCAGGCTCCGGCAGTCTCACCTCGACCGTAAAGGTCTTCTTGTGTTCCGGGCCTTCCTCCTTTACGAGCGCGTAAACCGGCTGCGGTCCTCCTCTGGCCTGCAGCGCTTCCTGCAACGCGGACTTGAAATCCATCACCGGGATGGCGCTGGTCTCCAGTTTCATGTGGGCCAGTTCGGGTTCCACTATCACGCGCACGATGAAGTCTCGCGCCGCCGGAAACCCGCCGTCGAGATAGAGCGCCGCCAGGATCGCTTCCAGCGCGTCCACCAGCAGGCTTGCCTTGTTGCGGCCGCCGCTTTTTTCTTCGCCGCGGCCCAGGCGCATGTAATGACCGATCTCAAGCTGTTCGGCCACGCGCAGCAGATGCCGTTGCCCTACCAGATGAGCGCGCAGCTTGGAAAGGTGCCCTTCCTGGAATTCGGGAAAGCGATGAAACAGCGCCTCGGTGGTGACCAGCCCCAGCACGGCGTCTCCGAGAAACTCGAGATTTTCGTTATCACCGCCAGACGATCCGCTGCGAGACGAACCGCTGCGAGACGAACCGCTGCGAGGCGAACCGCTGCCCGCGCCCAGCGCCTCAACCTCGCGCGCTTGCGAGCTGTGGGTAAGCGCCTGCTCAAGCAGTTCGCGGCGCTGGAAGTGGTGACCCAGGCTTTCTTCCAGCGCCATGATTTCGCGTGACTTCATCACAAAGCGGGGCCAATGATCGATGATCCTGCGGCCCGAATTCCGGTCGAGATGCGGCTTGCCGCGTCCGAGCCGAGGCAAGCCTGGTCTCTACGGGAGTGGCGGTTAGTTCTTTGGCGGGCTCTGCGGTTGGGACGGGGCCGCGCCTCCGGTGAGCTGTTGCAAGCGGTCGCGTTCACGACGCGCCGGGGTTCCAATTACGGTGTTGTCCTGCGTCATTTCTACGGCGCGGTTGGCCTCCTTGAGCGCCTCCGGATATTTACCCTGCTTATCGAGCGCCAGGGCCAGACGCAGAACCACCACCGGATCCGGCTGGCTCGGGAACACGTCGATGGACTTCTGCAGATTCTCCTGCGCTCCCGGGTAATTCTCTCTCTTGAACTCAATGGTGCCGAGAATCGAATACGCGTTCGAGCGCAGCATCGCCTTGTAGGCGTCGATCTTCTCCTGCGGAGTGCCACGGGGCACTTGGATGTCGGTGTCCACGGTCTGCGTCGCCTTCTTCGCCATCGCGATCGCTTCGCCGTAGCGCTGATCCTTGTCGATATCGGAGTCGTGCGTTCTCTCGGCAACCACCTCGGCGACGATTACCAGAGCCTCGGGATCGTCCCCGTCAAAGCTGAGCACTTTGCGGCCCATGACGTCGGTTTTTTCGGCGTTGTTGGCGGCCTGGTAGAGTCGCATCGCGCTCTTGTAGAGCAGCACGCGAAGTTCACTGTCCGGAAACTTGGTAGCAAAATCGTCAGCCGCCTTCTCCAGCGCGGCAGGCTCGGTATTTTTCGCCGCCGCGTTCCAGGCGTCGTACTCCGGTTGGCTTTTGGCTTGCGGTGGACTCTTTGCCGGTGGTACCGTCGCGCCCTGCGCTGGCGCCGCCTGACCCGCTGCCGGTGGGTTCTGCTGTGCCGGTTGTCCGCTGCTCCGGGCCTCGGCCCAAATTGCGATGCTCAGTATTCCTAGAATGACTGCTGCTCGCTTCATGCTGTCTCCTGTAACGCAAAGTTTCAAACCTAAGATCTGCTCACGCCGGTAGAGACGGGGCCTGTCCCGTCTCCGGAGACGCGGCAAGCTGCGTCTCTACAAAGAAATTTACTCCGGCTGCTTCGCCGCCGGAGGCTCATAGGGCTGTTCCAAACCCCGCTGCGCCGCCAGCTTCGCTTCCGGAAGCGCTCCTCCAGCCGCGCCCAGCGCCGCCCGATACTGGTCCAAGGCGGCGTCCCGATTCTCCTTCAAATCAAAAATGCGGCCAAGATAAATATGAGACCACGCGATCACCTTGGGTTCATGGGCCGTCTGCAGTGCCCGTTCAAAGTAGGTGCGCGCCCCTTCCATGTCCCGATTCGCGGTGGCAACTTCCGCCAAAATGAATAGCGCGCGTCCCGAATCTTCTTTCTGCTCATCGAGCGCCTTTTGCGCCAGTTTCTTCGCCGTTTCCGTATCGCCCGCCGCCAGCCGCCGCTCGGCGTTCAGCAGGAGGTTTTCGTTCTGGGGACGCGCCAGGTGCAAAAGTTCAGGCGCCGCGTTGCTCGCGAACTGGATCCGGGACGCCCGCTTCATTTCTTTGCCGACTTCGATCGAGCGGAGCAGGTCAGCATAAGCGTTGCGCAAGCCCTCGGGATCTTGATCGAACCTGCCCAACGTGTCATAGAAATAGCGCGTCAGGACGTACCCTTCCCTGCCGGCTTGGTCGACGCCCTGGGCCCGCTCCGCCTCGGGAATCTTGCTCAAGCGCACTTCAATCGCTCGGATCAGGCATTCGTTCACCAGCAGCGAAATGTTGCTCTTGAACGCCTCATCCATCGGAGCATCCTGCACGGCGCCGAGTAACGGTTCCAGACGCTCGAAGGCGCCGCCGTATTTCAACGCCAGGGGATCCAGAAGATAATGCAAATACGTGTGCCGAATCTGCTGCAGCTTGATCGCCGTCCCCGAGGTCGGTGAAATCACGACGTAGTAATCCGAACCATAGTTGCGCGCATTGGTCTGCCCCGGCGCGCCCATCGCGTCCAAATACACGGTGAACTGGCGTCCCAAGTAACCCGCCGATGGCATCTTCAGATAGATCTCGGTATCGAACGTCATCTTCGCCAGCGGATCGTGATAGATCTCGGTCAATTCCCTGTAGCGCTCGCGGTGCCGCTCCCAGATGGCGTGCAACCCAATCTTTTGGTAGAAGGCTTGCATCAGCGGCACCATGTCCGCCACCACATCCGCATCGGGCGGCAGCTCCGTCTGCGGCACTTTCAATGCGAAAGCCGGCGGCTCCTCCAGATAAAGCGCCAGCGATACATAATGGGACAGGTCGTGAGCGGGCTCCGCCGCCTGGTGCTGCCGGTAGAATAAGCACATCGGGCCGACCACGTCCTGAGCTCCGGCGGCATTTTCCACTGCCTTGCCAACCTCCGACCGGATCTGCGCCCGCAGCGGGTCGGAAACATTCAACTCCTGGTCATAGCCGCACGTGTTGATGACGGTCAGTACCGTGAACAGCGTCTCGCTGGTCTCCAAAGTCACCTGCGGCCGCTTCTGCGCAAAGCCGGACGCCACGACCAGCACGACCGCCATGCTCAGAGCGAGCGTCAGTCGCACGGGTTGTCGGAGGAAGTTCCTTCGGATATCAGGCATAGACGGATGCGCTAGAAGTAGTGTACGAACTGGTCAATTTGCGGTCAAACCGACAGGGATGGAAATGCCCAATTGCTGTAACTCCAGGCTGCTGCCGAGCTTCGCTCGGACTGGACGGGCGAGGGTGCCCGTCCCTACACGAGCGTTTTACCGCCGCAGAAGGTTCTTGGCGATGAACAGCACATTCGCTGGGCGCTCGGCCAGCCTCCGCATGAAGTAGGGATACCACTCGGTGCCGAAGGGGATGTAGACGCGCACGCCCCAGCCATCTTTGACCAGGCTCTGCTGCAGGTCGCGCCGGATGCCGTGCAGCATTTGAAATTCAAAAGCGTTGCGCGGAATGTTCTCCCGGGTGGCAAAGGCCTTGGCTTCCTTAATAATGGCCTCGTCATGGGTCGCTAGCCCATGATAGACGCCGCTCTTCATCAGGATCTTCATGAGCTTCACGTAGCTGGCGTCCACCTCGGATTTCTTCTGGAAGGCGACTTCCTCGGGCTCTTTGTATGCGCCTTTGCAGAGCCGTATGCGGATGCGCTCGGAGAGCAACTTCTCGATGTCGGCCTCGGCTCGCCGCATGTACGACTGGATCACCGCCCCCACGCTGTCCTCGTTCCCCGGAACCCGGTGAAGCTCGTGAACGAAGTCGAGCGTGCGCTGCGTGTGTGCCGATCCTTCCATATCGACGCGAATAAAATTCCTGGGCGACATGTGGGCCGCCTTGGTGACCAACCCGCGGACAATGTCGTAAGCCAGGTTCTCGTTCACATCCAGGCCCATGTGGGTCAGTTTCACGCTGACATTCGCGTTCAGCTTGGCGGCGGCGATTTCGTCGAGCAGATGGTGATAAAGCTGGGCGCTGGCGCGGGCTTCCTCAGCGTTGGTGACATTCTCGCCCAGATTGTCGATGGAGACGCTGGCGCCAAATTGATTAACGGCGGCGGCGACGCGAATTGCGTCCGCAACCTCTTTGCCGGCGACGAAGCGGGTGGAAATGCGCTGACCAAATCGGGAGTGTTCGGCAACGGCGCGCAGCGACCGGCTTTCCGACAGCGCAATGAACACTGCCTTCAGCATGGAAATTTCAGACTGGCCCGTTCTGGCATTGGCGTGCCGCTTCTAGCGGGGATACCTCCCGGTAATGTAGCCCTCCAACTCCTGAATAGTTTGCGCCTGACCCGAGATGATCCACTTCACCAGATCGCCAAGCGACACCACACCCACTACAGTGTCCTCCTCCACCACCGGCAGATGACGAAAATGGTGCTTGGTCATGATGGCCATGCACTCGTCCACTGTGTTCCGCCGAACCACGAAGACTACCGGGCTAGTCATGATCTCCCGGACTAGGGTCTCTTTCGAGGATCGGCCTTTGAGGGTGACTTTGCGGGCATAGTCACGCTCCGACAGGATGCCAACCAGTTTGTTGTTGGATATCACCAGCAACGCACCTATACCCTCCTCAGCCATTTTCTCGATGGCTTCATAGACAGACTGGTCGGGCGTTACTGACAGGACTCTCTTGTCGCTCTTCTGCCTTAACAGCGATTCAATTGTGTCAGTAAGTTGCATGAGGACCCTCGCGCGGGAGAACCATGAGCAACGGGCTCTCGGTTGCCTAAGGCTTTGTTGCGATAACGCCGTCTGCTCGGGCGTTTCTTAGCGCGTAAACTGAGTCGCGCCCACCCGTAATGCGCCTGGCAGTGAATGCCAAAATCACAATCATAGTACACCCATCTCGTCTGTTCGCGACATCGTGAAACGATTTTTGTCTGGAGCCCTCGCTCGGTCTTGGCAAGGCATTGCGGGTCACCTTCGAGAGTATGTTTTACACTGTTGCACCAGATGAAGGGTCTTTGGACGATTACGTCAACCGTTAAGTTCTCCGAGACTCATGCTCCGACGATCTCTCGCACGGCGCGATAGCCCTGATCGATGGCGGTATTGGTGTAGGCATGACCGTCAGCGTCCGAGTTCGCGATCTTGATTCTACCGAAGGGCTGTCGGCCAATCACACACGGACGTTCGGACGCCGGCCGGTCGAGAGGCTCGAACAATGCGTTGTACTCGTATGCATATCCGTGCGGCCAGCGGTTGACCGTAATTGCCTGAATGTCGCGGGCGGGATCGAAACCGCCGGATGCGAGTGCGCGACCAAGTTGATCTCGTACCTGACGCTCGAAGGTTTCGAATTTCGTGTTGACCAGTTCCCACCGTCCTGCTCGGTACTGGTCCTTGCAACTCAGGCCAGGCTCGCATGGAGTGCGAAGAAGGTGAAGCAGGCAGGATTCATCCGGCGAACTGGGAAAGTGGTAGTCGCCCATGGAAACCGGGAAATCCAATGTAACGTTGCTGAAGTATGCTCCCGGAGCGTAGATCGCGCTAATGCCGAGTTTCTGGAATGCTTTCCAGTTGCTGATTTGCACGTTCGTGTAGACAAGAGGGATCTTCACACAGTAAGCGAGAGCTTCCTTTTGTTTGCCTGACATCTCCGGACACAAATAAGGAATGACCATGTTGTAGCACGCGAGTACACAATTCGTGGCGCGGATCCGGTGGGCCTGTCGGCCGCGAACGTAGGTTACCGCGACTTCCTTCGCGGTCTTTGGATTTGGATCTCCGATGTGTCGGGCTCTCACCACGGTGCTGTTCAGGCGAATGCGAACTGTGGAGGAGGCATCATCCAGGCGCGCATAGTTTGCCCGGGCAGTGACGATGTCTTCCATGGTGTGGCTGGGAAGGGCCCCGGGCACCAGGGATCGCACCAGCATTCGGGCAATGGAAGCGTTGCCGTCCGGAAAATGGAAGATGTAAGGCTCATCCTGTTCGGGATTCTGCTCACCGCTCTTGGGGAGACTCATTCCCTTGAAACCTGGAAATCCTTCACCCGCGCAGTCATACGCCGAAACGGCGTCAATTCCGACGGCATATACATCGTGGGTTGAGCTTTGGAACACTTTGACCACATCAGGGTGGACTTTGACGTATTGCAGCAAGAAATCTTTGTAGCTAGTCTGGATCAGCTTGGATCTTTTCTTCTCCGGTGTAAGTTCCGGCATGTAATCGACGCTTGCGTGCTGCAAACGGAGCAGATCCTTGCGGGCGGCTTCTGCGATTGGCATCTGAGAGACATTCTCCAGTGTGAAATCGACGCCGAAATAGTGGAGGCCCTTCTGGGGTACCAGGCGGTCTGTGCCAAATGTTTCTTTATCGAAGAAGACGGCTTCTTTCAGATGCATCGAGTCAAACAATTTTTGGTCGTAGTACTTGAAGAAGCGCCGCACGTCGAT
>JBEKWL010000009.1:0-40704 GCA_049513095.1 Terriglobales bacterium | reverse complement strand
ATCACACGCATCGACCTGATGATCCTGAACGGCGAATTCTTCTCGCATCCCGTGCTCGTCGAGGCGATGAAGAATGCTCGCGGCGGCGGGCGCAAGTTGCATCTGTTCGGGCTGGTGTCGGATGGCGGCGTGCACTCGCGGCAGGAGCACCTGTATGCGCTTCTGAAAATGGCCAAGCAGCAGGGAGCCGATCGCGTCTTCGTGCACGCCTTCATGGATGGCCGCGATACTCTGCCCACCAACGGCGCCGGCTATCTCGAACAACTGCAGCAGAAGATGCGCGAGTACAACTCCGGCAAGATTGCGACCGTCAACGGCCGCTACTATGCCATGGACCGCGACCGGCGTTGGGAGCGCATCGCTAAGGCCTACAGCGCGATGGTCGAGGGCAAAGCCGAGGGCGGTAGCTATGTCGACGCCGTGCAGGGTATGAGAGAGTCCTACAACAAAGGCGTGACCGACGAGTTTGTGATGCCTTTCGTGTGCACCGACAATCGCGGCGAAGCGTTGGCAAAGATCGGCGACGGCGATTCTTGCATCTGCTTTAATTTTCGCGCGGATCGTGTGCGCGAGATTACGCGCGCGCTGTGCCGCAACAGCGGGCTGAACGAGAAGGGCGGGAGCGATTTGCCGGGCGCGGCCGAACTCGACGCAACCATCCCGCGCGAGCGCGCGCCCAAGAACTTGAAGTACGTTTGCATGACGAGGTACGACAAGAACTTCAACCTGCCGGTGGTGATTCCGCCGGAGTCGATGGCGAACATCCTGGCCAACGTCATGGGCGGGCTGAACATGCGCAACCTGCGCGTGGCGGAGACAGAAAAATATGCGCACGTGACGTACTTTTTTAATGGCGGCGTGGAACAGCCTTTTCCGGGAGAAGAACGGGTGATGGTGCAGTCGCCGAAGGTTGCCACGTACGACCTGAAGCCGGAGATGAGCGCCGCCGGCGTTGCCGCGGCGGTTGTAAAAGCAACGAATGACGGCAGCTTCGACGTGATCATTGTCAACTTCGCCAATGCCGACATGGTCGGACACTCGGGCAAGATTGAGCCCACCATCAAGGCGGTCGAGACCGTCGATGCCTGCCTGGGCGAGATTGAGAAAGCGGTGCGCGCTAAAGGCGGAGCCATGCTGATTACGGCCGACCACGGTAATGCTGAAATGATGATCGATCCCGTAACCGGCGGCCCGCATACGGCGCATACGACGAATCCGGTGCCGTTTATCCTGATGGCAGAGGACGCAAAGCAGTTCACCCTGAAACCGAACGGTTCGCTGCGGGATATTTCGCCGACGATGCTCGGCATGCTGGGGATTACTGAACCGAAAGAAATGACTGGCTCGGACCTGCGCAGCCCGCTAAAAGTTTGAACCGCCGAGACGCAGAGTGCGCCGAGAAGATCTTTAGATCATCCGATGACCCGATCACCCGATGGCCCGATCCGCGACCACCCGATGCGCAAGCTTCTGATTTGCGTTCGCCATCCTTTTGACCAGTGGAACGCTCCCTTGTGGTTTTCCGAGCGATTGCGGCGCGAGTTCCCGCAAATCGCAATCGTTCATCTTCCCGACTACAAGCGAGTGGATGAAGAGATCGTCAATGCTGAAATTGTTGTCGCCTGGTCGATCCGTCCCGAGCAGATCGGGGCGGCAAAGAAACTGCGATGGATCCATTCTCCGGCGGCGGCGGTTCATCAGTTGATGTTTCCGGAACTCGTCCAGAGCGAAATTGTTCTCACCAACGCGCGCGCAGTGCACGGGCCGGTGGTGGCGGAGCACGTGATCGCGCTCATCTTTGCGCTGGCCAAGAAAATTCCGGGCTCGGTGCGGTTGCAGGAGAAGCACGTTTGGGGGCAGCAGATCCTGTGGGACGAACTGCCTCGGATCCGGGAAGTTGCGGGCGCAACCGTCGGCATGGTGGGTCTCGGCAGCATCGGACGCGCGGTCGCCAAAAGCGCGAAAGCCCTGGGCATGCGAGTGATCGCGGTGCGCGAGCATCCGGAGAAGGGAAGTGAAGGCGCGGACGCTGTTTTGGGGCCAGCGCAGATCGACGAAGTGTTTCGGCAAGCGGATTACATCGTGCTGGCGGCACCGGTCACGGACAGTACAAAGGCGATTGCGAACGCCGAACGCTTGGCGTTCATGAAACCGGATGCCTGTCTGATCAACGTCGGTCGCGGGCCGCTGGTGGACGAGGCCGCGCTCGCCGCCGCTCTCGGTGAAAGGAAGATTGGCGGGGCGGCGCTCGATGTGTTTCCAAAAGAGCCACTGGCGGCAGACTCGCCGCTGTGGGACGTACCTAATCTGCTCATCACTCCGCACACGGCGGCGCTGACTGACAAGTTATGGGAGCGGCATTACTCGCAATTCTCCGAAAATCTGCGCCGCTATCTGAACGGCGAGCCGCTGGTGGCCATGGTGGATAAACGAAAGGGATACTGACTTCGAGGCTTTGGACGTCCTCAATACCGCGACGCCAGTTGCTTGCCAAAGGCCTATCCTTACTCTGCGTCCTCGGCAATCTCTGCGGTTTAAAGATCTTTCCTTAGCGCTTATCAATCCCCGTATCAATCCCAAACCCGATAATCGCAGTTACTTCAACCGGCTCATCCCCGCGAAATGCGGGACGGAATTTCCACTTGGACAATGCAGCCAGGATTTTCGAGGTAGACTCGGGCGCCCCCGGTTCCAGCACTCTCAGGTCCTTCAGAACTCCCGTTCGATCAAGGATGCAGGCAATCACCACGCGCGTGGGCCGCAGGCCATCGGGAAGGTTTTTGAGTAGAGGCTCGGGCTCGCTTAACGCTACGCGGGAAGGATGCGTAGCTGAAGACGGATCGGAGTATTGTATGACCGCAGTTCCCAGCGAGGTTTCGATGTAGATGGAATAGTTGTCGCCCTTCAACCGATCATAGTAGGGCAACACGCCACCCGAGCGCGCTGTCGCGACCACCGTGACCCCGGATCTTTTGTGGTCATTCACCGAGGAATGTCCGGGGCCCGTAGCCGGGGCGTCGCCGCCGGGAGATCCGAAACTGGGCAGGTTGACGGTGGTTGTGCCGCCCTCCACGGATACGCCGGGCATGGCGGGCGTGCCGCTGGTGCCATTTCCTGCCCCACCGGGGCCGGGATAGGGCGAAATCCCTCCACGCGCGTTGGGATCGGAGCCGCGCCCCGTGCCTTCTCTGCCCGCGCCTGAACCTTCTCCTTGCAACCCGCTGCCGGGGCCATTGCCTTTGCCGATGCCCGATCCGCCGCCGCTTCCGCCGAGACCGCTTTTCGCTGTACCGCTGGGCGACATGGCGAGGGCGCCGGCTCCGCTAGAGTTCGGTACTCCAACTTTGGTTCCCGGTTCGCTGGAGATGACGACGCCGGAGCCGGCAGCGTTCCCTCCAGCATTACTCGGTGGAGCTACGGAGGAACCCAGGTCGAGCGGACCGCCGGCACCGGTTCCCCTGTTGCCACGTCCGCTGCCAGAGAGGGCTTTGCCGCCGCCCAGGCCCGGCGGAGGTGGCACGACGTTGGCGTCGCCCAGGAGCGCGCCTGCGGATTGAGCGGAGCGTCCGCCGCCGCTTTGCTGAGAACCGTGGCCGTCGATGCTGGCCGGTGGTGGCACAACCTGGGGCGTAAGGGGGCCAACGCCAGATCTTGCGAGTGACCCTCCGCCAGATGCGGTCGGTGGCGGCGGCACGGGCTTAGGGCGCAAATCACCAGTTGCCGAGCTTCCCCAACTGTTGAGATCGCGGCTGACCTGCGACGGCGGCGGCGCCACAACTGCGGGGGCGGGCAACTGCAGCTTGGGAGTGGACGAAACGTCGCGCTGGGGCGCGGAAACCGGCGGCGCAACCACGTCGACGGTTTGCGTCAGCGGTACACGAGAACTGGCCAAGTCACGCTGCGCGTCCTGTGGAGCGGGTGCGATAACGGTAGGGGCGAGCGGGTTGGCGGTGCGCATCTTGTCGCGCGAGACATTCGGAGCGGGTGGGATGATGCTGGGGGTCAGCATGCTCGACCTGCGGCTTGCCGATGAATTTAGTTCTGGCGAAGGCGCCACCACGCTCATCGCCGGCAGAGTTGGTGCAGGGAGAGCGGAACGCAGGCCTTCGGCGGGTGGCGGTCCGGGATTGGGTTTGAAGGCGAGCAGATTGGCGACTGCGGAATCCGAATGAGGCAGATTTACCTTGGGAGCGTCCACAACCTTCTCGGTGGGCTTGTCGCCGCGCGCTACGCGGATGGTCTGCGTGCGGTGGTGGGCTTGCTGGCCGCCGGCGCGTCCGGACTTACCGGACTGCGCTCCGCCCCGGTCCTGGGTTTGCGGCAGTTCGTCGCCGGAGTAATAGATGACGTCCCATTGGGGACGAGTTGGAGGAAGGGGCATCTCAAGACTGGCAAAGCGTTCGGGGAGCACGATGACCGCGATCAGCAGAAGGCACTCGAGCAGCCAGCTGACGAGCATGCCGCGGTACGGGAACATGCCGACGGGCGCTTCTCCGGCCAAGCGCCGCGGAGAACGGGTGAGCGCTGGATGCAGGGCAGACTTGAACTCTTCCCATCGGGACGACCATTCCACCAGCAGGCGCGGTGGTTCGGGCCACTGGGTGATAGTTTCCGGAATGGTGTCAACTTCGGACATTGTTTTGGCTACGTTTTCTCTTGGGGATTCCTATTAGTGTAGTTTGCCAGAAGGATTCTGAGATTTCGTGGTAACTGGAGTTTTTTTCGTCTTCTTTTTTTGGCGATGGGAACGGCGGTTCTCAGAGGTTCGAAAGCGAAATGATTGCCAGGGGTACCCCCCCTTGCTCCCGGTCTATTGGAATCATTGACTTAGGGAGAATCTCACGCCAAAGTCTTGAATAATAACGACTTACATGTAAAGTATTCAAGAATAAGGAGAAACCATCCGTCTTGTTGTCAAGGAGCAGATCGCTAAAGCAAAACTTTGGTTGCTATGAATCTATTCTAGCAGCTGAGTCAAGCTTGTTTTGTTCCGGGCAGTGTGGGCGGTTTTGAATTCAGAGCCATCTGAATCGAATTATCCCATCGTATAAAGTTCTGCTTTACTTTTTCTTTTTTTTGGCAGACCGAGCAAGATTGTGTGCCACAGCAGCACTGGCAAGATTTTTCAGAGCGCGCTCGTTAATTCTGTCACCCTCGTGGAAATCGATTGCTCTCCACTTATTGCCTTCAAGGCCGGCGTTGAAGAGCTTGTCTGGATCTGGAAGGCTTGCGCCTTGGGAGAAAGTCAGTTTTACCTTATCCTTGTGAGCGTTGGCCACCGCGATTAGTCCATCGTGAGACCAACATGGACTGCCCATCCATTTCCATTCCTCGATTATCTCGGGGTCGGCATCATGAATGATTTTGCGAAGATTGGCGAGCATTTTGCCGCGCCAGTCAGGAAGCTCTGCTATTCGTTTGTCAATAAGTTTGGATGGATTAATCATGCAATTACCTCTTGTTTTGGCCCACTACCTTGTTCCGAAACCATTTGCGCGAAGAGCTCTAACAGGCTTGCGGAAAAAGTCTAACTTCGCGCCCCAGCCCCTAAAGGGGCGTCTGATTGCGAAGACTTACGGCATCGCTAAAGCGATGCCCTGATACGAAACGTCAGTTTTTCCGCAGCCTGCTGATGGTAGAAGCTGCGTGCTTCAGGCAGCCTCAGTGTGAATCGGACGTTCTTCGAAAGAAATATCCACATGGTCGCCGAGAGCGGTTAGGGACTCGTGGACGACGCCCGCAGGAACCTCGAGCACCGACGCGGCTTGGACACGAACGGCTGCCAACCGCCAGGGCTTGAGGCTCTCTTCAATGTGAATGACAATGCGCTCGCGGTCAAGGTAAACGGCGTCGATCGGAAAGCGCATGGCGAAGGTGTGGATGCCGTGGGAAGGGTTAATCCACAGTCCCTGGCCACGTGAGAAACGGGACGAGTCGGTGGCCATGAGGCCGCGAAAGCGGGACCAGTGGGTGCGTGCGATCAGGAGATCGGTCGCGAGATAGGTGGTGCGTGTACGGTTAAAAGCGTATCCCTTGGGCCCGCGCGGGGGCATGGAAACTCCGAATTTGTAATTGGTGATTTGTAATTTGTAATTGAAAGCTGCGCGGGCGGTTTTACGGTCTTCAATTACAAATTACAAATTAGCAATTACAAATTTGTTCAGCGTTTCCCCCCGGCAACCGGCATGAAAATGTGCATCAACTGAATTACAGCCGGGCCGACGGTGACGAAAATCAGGGAGGGCATGACAAACAGCACGAGGGGAATGATCATTTTGACGGTAGTCTTGGCGGCCTGTTCTTCGGCGCGCTGGCGGCGCTCGGTACGCAGGGAATCGGAATGCACGCGCAGGGCCTGAGCCACGCTGGTTCCGAAGCGGTCGGTCTGAATCAGGGTTGCGACCAGGGAGCGAATGTCATCGACCCCGGTGCGCTCGGCCAGATTGCGGAGCGCCTCGACGCGCGGTTTCCCGGCGCGAGTTTCGAGATCGAAGAGATGGAATTCACCGCTCAGTTCCGGGTGCGCGGTGCGCAGATCCTCGCCCACTCGCATCATCGCCTGATCGAGAGACAAGCCCGCTTCCACGCAGATCACAGTCAAATCCAATCCATCGGGAAGGCCGATGCGAATGCGGCGCTGCCGTTCCTGCAGCTTCTTTTTTAGCAAGAATCGCGGGATAAAAAAGCCGAATGCGGTCACACCCAAGAGCAGCAGGGGCGAATTGAATCCGGTGAAGAGAAAAACCGAGAAGAAGCACAGGGCGCCGAACAGGACGCGCAACCCACGATAGATGGTAAAGTGCTGGGGGTTGCGATATCCCGCCTGAATCAGCCAGGCTCGGGTTTGCGAAACGTTGGTGGACGAGGACGGCAAGGCGCGGCTCAGCGGATCGAGAGCCTGTTGCATGCGTTCGCGGATGGCGGGTTTGGCCTGGGATTTGGGGCGCTGCCAGCCGATTTCGCGCAGGCGGGAGCCGAGCACCGACGAGGGCACAACCGCGGCCGCTCCAAATGCGAACACGATCACCACGATCGTGAGAAACACGAAAATAGCGAGTGCCAGTACCATGAATTTCAGACCTTATTTGAACCTTTAGTTCTCAGCTCTCAGTTCTCAGTTCTCAGTAAAAGCCGAAACCTATAGTTCGTCCATCTTCACTGAGAACTGACAACTGACAACTGACAACTGACAACTGAGAACTCATAATCAAACCTGGATCCTGATAATTCTGCGAATGACAAAGTAGCCCATGGTCTGCAAAGTGATGCCTCCGACGATCAAGGCGTGCCCCAACGGGTCGGTGAAAAGCGGGCGAATGAATCCCGGGTTGATGAGGAGCATGAGAACCACAATGGTGGGCGGCAGAGCCATGAGCAAAGCCATGGTGAGGCGTCCCTGGGCGGTGTGGACGCGGACCTGGCGCAGGATCTTAAAGCGTTCGCGTATGACATAAGAGAGGTTGTCAAGAATCTCGGCAAGATTGCCGCCGGTTTCGCGCTGCAACATCACCGCCGTCACGAAGAACTTAACGTCGACCAGAGGAACGCGGTCGGCCAGGTTGAGCAGGGCGTCGCGAACCGGGAGCCCGAATTTTTGTTCTTCGTAGAGCTGGCGGAATTCTCCGGCCACGGGTTCGGAGACTTCGTTGGCAATCATTTCAAGGGCGGTGGTAAAGGCGTGTCCGGCGCGAACGGCGCGGGCGAGGGTATCGATGGTCTCGGGAAATTTCTCCTCAAATTTCTGGAAGCGCTTGGTCCGCATATGCGAGGCATAGGCGTAAGGGATAAAAAACCCGAGCAGGGCGCCCACCCAGCCGAAAATCATGTTTCCGCCGGCGATGAACGCGACGGCGGCGAATACCAGGGCCGACACTGCGCACAGCATCAGGAAGTTTCCGGCGCGAACGTCCAGGTTTCCTTGAGCCAGCATTTTTTGCAGGACGGAAACTCGCTGAGAGCGGCGCAGAAAGGTGTCGAAAGCCGGGATGCGGCTGAGCACCTCGTCGCGAAGAAGAGCCACGTCGGGCAGGTCTTGCTCGGCTGGTTTCTGAACGGTGGAGAGGCGATCGCGGAGAACGCGGGCCTGGGCCTTGCGCTGATCGAACAAAGACATGCCGGCAAAGACCGCCAGCGTGACCACGACAAATACCAGCAAGGCGATAAAGAACTGCATCGCTAGACCTCCATCCGGGACTCGAAGAGCGCGGGACTCAGGCGGCAACCGGCAGTGGCGAGGCGCTCGGCGAAATGCGGCGGGTGGCCAGTGGAATGGAATACGCCGCGCACCTTTCCGTTCTCGTCAATGCCGCTGCGGTCAAAAACGAAAACGTCCTGCAGCGTGATCATCTCTCCGTCCATTCCGGTAACCTCGGAGACCGTAATCACCTTGCGCGAACCGTCGGAGAGACGCGCGACCTGGACTACGGCGTGGACAGCGTTCGCGATCTGATGGCGAATCGCGCGCTCGGGAATGTTCAGGTTGGCCATGGATACCATATTTTCGATGCGAGCCAGAGCGTCGCGCGGCGAGTTGGCGTGTACCGTGGTGAGCGAACCCTCGTGGCCGGTATTCATGGCCTGAAGCATGTCGAAGGCTTCTTCGCCGCGCACCTCGCCCACCACGATGCGATCGGGACGCATGCGCAGGCTGTTGATGACGAGCTGGCGCATACGGACAGCGCCTTTGCCTTCGATGTTGGGAGGGCGCGTTTCCAGGCGGACTACGTGTTCCTGCTTGAGCTGCAATTCGGCCGCGTCTTCGATGGTTACGATGCGCTCCGAATTCGGGATGTATCCGGAAAGGACATTGAGAACCGTCGTCTTGCCGGCGCCCGTTCCTCCTGAAATGAGCAGGTTCAGGCGGCCCTTGACCATAGCCGAGAGCAGTTCCAGCATGGGCTCAGTCAGGGTTTTATAGTCGAGCAGGTTGCGCGCGGTTATCTTTTCATGCCCAAAGCGGCGAATCGAGAGGCAGGCTCCGTCGAGCGCCAGGGGCGGAATGATGGCGTTGACGCGAGAGCCGTCCTGCAGGCGGGCATCGACCATGGGCGAGGACTCATCGACCCGGCGCCCGATGCGGGACACGATGCGGTCGATGATCTGCATTAAGTGCTGGTTGTCCTTGAACGACAAGCCGGTGATTTCAAGCTTGCCGGCGCGTTCGATGTACACGCGGTCGAAGCGGTTGACGAGAATGTCGGAAATGGTGGGATCTTTGAGGAGCGGCTCAAGCGGGCCGAGGCCAAAGATTTCGTCGAGGATCTCGCGCGACAACTGCTCGCGCTCGGCGAAACTGAGCGGAACCGCCTCGCTGTTCACCGAACTGCGGATCAGGACGAGAACTTCTTCGCGCGCCGAATCTCCGGTGGAGCGACCGAGTTTTTCCAGGTCGAGGCGATCGAGGATCTTGCGGTGCAGGTCTGCTTTGACCTGCTGGTAGTCGCCCCGTTCGAAAACTTGCAGATTGGCCATAATTTCTAAAACCACTTTCACAGACGCAGGAAGCCGTCGTTCGCTATTCGTCGTTCGCTAATCGCCAGTCCCTACGGTTCGCCGGTTTTAGCGAAAAGCGAACAGCGAACGACGCATCTCTACACCGTCTTAAACAGCGACCAGGCCGTGCGCTTCAGCTCCAAATCGTCCTGGGTCAAGTATTCTGCCAGCCCGGAAATGGAGCGGGCAATTTCAGTGGACCCGTGCTGCATCAAGGGAATGCCGCGATCGATCGCGGTCGAGACCGCGAAGTACTGATTGGGGATTCGCCAGAGCACCGGCGCCCCGATGGCGGCCTCGGTCTCAGCTTCATTGAAGCCCGCCACCTTGCGATAACGGTTCAACACCAAGGCAAAACGGTCCCGTGAGCCACTCTCGCCAAGATATTGGGCCACTCTTCCCGCGCCCCACAGGGAAGCGACATCGGCATGGGCGATGAGCAGAATTGTCTCCGACAGGTTGCAGACCAGGCGAGTGGCGCTGTCGAGCCGGGAGGAAGCGTCCACGACGATGAAGTGAAACAGGCCGACCAGGGTGTCAAAGAGGCGGGCAAAGTCGGAAGCGGAGGGCTCGAGAGCCGTGGGAGTCACGGCGCCGGCCAGCAACTGCAAACCGTGATCGTGATGGACCATGAAGCTGTCGAGCAGGGACGAGTCCAGGCGGTGCAGATTCGTGATGGCGTCCGAGATGGTGAATGTGGGCTTGAGATTAAGATGCAAGGCGCAGTGACCGAGCGGCGCCAGGTCGATCAGCGCCGTGCTGTGGTGAAGCGACTGCAAGGCCAGCGCCAGATTGACGGCGACGGTGGTGGCGCCGTTGCCGCCTTTGGCGTTCACGATCGTGAACACCTTTCCCCGTGAACTTTCGCGCCCGGGCTTGCGGCGAGTCGCCGTCAGGCGGACGAAGGCTTCCAGCAAATCGGTGGTGGTGGTGGGGCGCTCAATGTATTCGCGCACACCCGCCCGCATGGCACTGACAATCAACTGGGGTTGAGTCATGGGGCCGACGACGAACATGACGGTATCGGGAAGTTCCTGGTGCAGCAACTCCACGGCCCTTAGCGCCGAGGTGATGCCGTCGGTGGCGATATCTACCAGAATCACGTCGGGCGCAAAGGTTTGAGTTCTGCGGATGACCGGGTCGTTGGCGGCCAGAGGGAGGGTCGGGTTGCTGCACACGGTGCGGGCTACGCTGGTGCCATCCACCAGAACCTGAAGCACCGCGCGCTGGTCATTGTCCGTGGCGAACACGGCTACTGACAATTCCGGCATGACTCGCCCCCCCCCGCGCTTTCCAAAGCGCCCAACAACTTCCGTCTCCCCGTAGGAGCCAGATCCTACTTGCTGCTGCCCCCGGAGTTCTTGCTATCGAACTTGGCCGGATCCAGATTCGGCACCGGCATCACTGGACCCTTCGGTGCCTGGACACTGGGCGAAACTCGGTGCACCGTGCACAGAACCATCAATTCCGAGTTGCTCTTCTGGTTGTTCTTGCTTTTGAAGAAATTGCCGAGGATCGGGATATCGCCCAGCCCCGGAATCTTGTTGGCGACATTGGTGACCCGGTTATCCATCAGGCCGGCGATGACAAAGCTCTGGCCATCTTGCAGTTCGAATTCAGTGTCCGCCTTGCGCGTGCTGATGGCGGGTATGGTAGTTCCGGCAACCGTGACGGCGTCCGCAAAGTCCAGCGTACTCACCTCGGGGGCGACGTGCAGGTGGATGCTGCCGTTCGGCTGAATCACGGGGGTGAACTTGAGGCGCACGCCAAACTCGCGAAACTGAATCGTGACGGTGGCAATGCCGCTGGCGTTTTGCTGCGCGACGGGAAAGGGAAATTCTCCTCCGGCGAGGAAACTGGCTTCCTTGCCATTGACCGCGACCAGGTTGGGCTCGGCCAGAATCTGCAAAAGATTCTGTGTCTTGAGAGCCTCAATCACCGCGCCCAGGTGGACCTGAGGGTTAAAGAAGAACAGGTTGAGCAGGTTCGATACCGTCGTGGTCGTGGTCGTTCCAGTGGAAATCGTGGGACTCGGGCCGCCAATCGTACTGGGGATGGGTGAGGTGGTGAGTCCGCCAAACTGGCCGGTGCTCGTGCTGCCGATGGTGTTGCCAGCGCCGTTGGTAAGCAGATTGAAGCCCAGTTGGGTCAGAGCGGAACGATCCACTTCCGCAAACTTGACTTCCAAAAGCACTTCCTCTGCCCCGACTGGGCCAAAGGTCAGCACGTTCACGACATTCTTGGAATACGCCGAGGCCAGCAGGCCCGCATGTTTGGCCGTGTCCTCGGTGGTGACGTGACCAGAGATAACAATCGCGTTACGCGAAGGCGTCACGTTGATCTGCTCATTCGGGAACAGGCGATGCATCTCTTCCGAAGCTGCCGTGATGTCGACATCCACGCGCAGATCAAAGCTGCGAGAGCGCTCCAGTTCGTCCCAGATCAGCAGCGAAACCTCGCCCGGAGCGAGTCCATTGACCAGGACCTGGGTTGGCGTGACGACCAGCGCATCCGCCACTGTGGGGTCGGTTACCGAGACGCGCTTCAGTCTTTCGGTGGTGTTAATCAGGAGGGACTTACCCACCATCACGCGGAGCGGCGCTGCTCCCGCGGTAACGCTCTGGTTGGTTGCAGACGTGGCTGGGGTGGAAGATTGCGCGGCCGCCGGATTAGGAGGAGGCATTGCCGGCGTATCCTGGTTCTGAGAAGAAGCCGAGGCGGTTGCCGGAGCGGCCTGGGGATTGCCCTCGCGAGCTACGGTGCGCGCGAGCGCTCTGGTTGCGAATATTGTTGTCGCACCGAGAAGCAAAGTGGCTGCGACGAGCGTAAGAGCTTTCATGAATTCGCACCTCTGCGAGGATGCACGAGCATGAGCGGACGCGAATGGTTGCGGTATTGTGGGTTCAAAACTTGCTGGTTTCATCCCGTTTGCTGCCACGGATCATTTCTACCGTATAGGGCGCTGGTGCTGTTGGAGGCGCCGGACCTTTTACTACTGCCTTGTGGACTTTGGGTTTGGGCTCGGTCGCCTCCGGTTTCTGGCCCAGGTACAGCGAACTTGTCCGCGTCGCGCCGATGCCTCCCTTTTTTGTGTCCAGCGGATTCCGCAAAGAGAGCTGAATCCGTCCTTCCTGCGAAACCAGCGCCAGCTTCTGCGCATCATCCGGAGAAACCAGGAGCGTAATCACCGGGGCGGCTTGCGCATCTGTGCCAGCACTCCGGTCCAGGCTCTTACCTACGGCGATGACCGCGACGTTTTCGAGGACAGTGGTGGTTTGACGATCACCGCCGGTGCCTTCATTACCCGTAGCCAGCACATCCACGCGAGTGCCCGGTTGCACGAACCCCGCCACTGAAACCACATCGTTGACCCGTACCGAAACTGCGCGCATTCCTTGCGGGATTAACGAGGGCAGGCCGGCTCCAGCGTTTAGCGCCGCCAGCTTGCTGGGGAGAATAAATTCGCCTTTGCTTACCGGCAGAACTGCACCGCGGCCCGTGACCTTCGAGGTTGCAGAGAATGCCCCGGGAGGAACCGCCGAAGGCGGGATAGTGACCACGCGGACATCTTGAGCTTCCAGCTTGGCTCCGACCTGAATATCGTCCGCAGCGACCACGACCGGTACTCCGCCTGCATTGTTGTTTGAGCCCGCAAAGGTTCGCAGCCGGTTATAGACGGCAAAGGCGACGAGCAGGCCGATAGCGAGCGCCAACCCCCCGATCATCAACAAACGGGTTCGGTTCATTCCTCTCCTTCCGGACAACTCCGGACTTATTCGTCGCCACGGCGGAGTTATATTTTCCGCGAGAGCGACGTACTCCTAGAGGTTGCGGCCTACTGGGCGGCGACTGAGCTGGCTACCTGCGAAAATACGTTGTTGGCATTGCCGCCGATCAGGCGGACGGTGCCGATCACGATAACCAGAATTACGGCTAGCATCACAGCGTATTCTGCGATGTCCTGCCCTTCCTCATTGCGCCACAACAGCTTAAACAGACCTGCCATTTTAGACTCCTTCGAGCTTTACGCGGGGAACTCCCAATCTGGGACAATCCTGGGGACCAGTCCCTATGCGTTAGTTTCGCAGATTCGGGACGGCTCTGGGAAACATTTTTTCACTTTAGTAACTCTTTGGTGCTGGGTGTTTTGCTGGGTCCTTGGAAAAGTCAGCATTTTCCATGGCGGAGTGCGTTGGGAACAGGATTATCGCCTTGGGTTCGCGGAATACAGCATGCCAATTGGGGTCGAGCAGGAGGGCTTGCGCCAGCGCGCAGGAGGGGGGCACAAGTACCGCCTCCACCTTCCAGCGGTCAAGAACGTCTCGCCAGCCGGTGCGGAGCTGCACGGCGGTCTCAAACTGGTGCAGGAGATCGTCGCCATAGAGGTCGGCGCGGCCGTCGACGAACACGCGATATTCGGGATAGAGCTTCCAGATCGCATAGCCTCCCCAGTCGTAGTAAACGAGGATGTCACGGGGTTGGTCGCTGGCCCGCAAGAAGGCGACAGCTTTTTGGGGAAACTGCTGCGCCTCGCGAGCGTCCTGGTTGCGGGCAAGACTGACCCACTTCACCAATGCAAACGCAGCCATCAGCATGAGAACAGCCCCGTTAAGAAGTGGCCGGAACCGCGAGGGGTCTAAGCGACGTGGTGAGACCGCTGAGGACGCTGAAGCGGCCGGGAGAGCCGCGGCAATCACCGGGATCGCCAGCAAAACGAAAATTGGAATGTGGCGGACGGCGTCCAGAGCGGCGAAAGAGGTAAGGAGCAGAGGTACGATCACACGCCCCTTAGGCCGCGAGCGGGCACTGGCGAGTGCGGTCAGAAGCAGCAGCCATACTAGTAAAAATGGGCGATAGAGCCATTCATGAAAATCCGGCGAGAACCACTCAACAATGAACGACCGCATCCCGGGTGACCGTAAGGTATCGAAAGGATAACGATACAGTTGCGCGCCGCTGGGGTTGAGGGGCACGAGCGCCAAACAAGCCACGAGAACCAGCAGCACCCGCAGGATGATGGGGCGTGCTTCCTGCCAAGGCGTGTCGCCTACGGCAGTCTCCATAATCAGGCCGACACCGTACGCAAACAACAGCGCGGGGCCGAGCGCGAATCCGGCGTGCAGATTCAGCCATAGGAGAAAGAGCGGTGGTATCCAAAACAGGAGCTTGGGCCGATCTTTTCTTGTGCCACCTTCGACGAGCCATAGAAGCAGGCTGGCGAGCGTAAAGGTGAACATCTGCGGGCGCACGCCCCAAGAGGGAGCCGACGCTAGAGCGCCGAAGACTGTCGCTGCCGCGGCCCAGTGCCGCTTTCCGGGACAGCGGAGATAGAGCAGCATAAAGCCAGCGGTGGTAATGATGGCGGAGAACACGATCAGCGCAGCGGCGCCGCCGTGCTTCCAGAGTTCGTAAAACACGACCTCCGACAACCACTCATGCGACACCCAGGGGTGCCCGGCGCGAGTGAAAGAAAAAGGGTCGGAATGCGGGACGCGGCCGGTTTCCACGATCCACTGCCCGGTGCGCAGATGCCACCAGAGATCGGGATCGACCGCATTGCGCGCCGTCATCGCCAGTAAGCCGAAAAACAGGATGCCGCCGAAAAACACACCTCCCCTCCCGCGAAGAATTCCGAACGTTGCCATTGGACGGGATTATAGAATCAGTTGTCCGCAAAAGCTGCTTATGACTTCATTCGTCCAAAAGCGCTGGTTGGTTGGACTTTCGGCGCTCCTCGGCGGGAGGTTGAGATAGGTTCTAATGAAGCCGCGCTATTGGCATTACTGGATCGGCTTGCTCCTGAGCATGGCCCTCGTACCTGTTTTGCGAGGGTTGCACCTTCCGGTCAGGTTCGATTGGAAAACGTTTGGCACTGCGTACTGGATCCTGACGGTGCAGTCCGTATTCGTTGCAGCGGTGCTGTGCCTGGTGGGCCTGCCCGGGCAGGCGATACTGGGACCTCTTGCCGAACGTTACCAGCGCGAACCGCTTCGCATCGTTCTCCTGCTGCTCTACCTCACGGCTCTGGGCTGGGCATTCACCTGGATGACAGCGGTGGTTCTGGCCGTCAATACCATCGCCATACTTGAATTCCACGAGCGGAAGCCCCACCAACTGCGCCAAGCCGCTGGTGCGGTTCTACTGCCCGCTCTTTATGTGTTTGCCGGTTTTCTGTTGGTGTTCGCTTACAACGACATCATCGTCTCGGTTCATTTCAATTTCGCTTATGACGCGGCATTCAATGCGATGGACAGGTGGATTCTCCACGGATGGTCCGTTTCCGATCTGTCGCACTGGGCGCTTCGAACCTTTCCGCTTCCCGTTTTCCGCCTCCTGGAATTCATTTACTTCGGCATGTTTCCTCAGATTGGGGCGGCCATTCTCCTCGTCAGTGTTTCTGACGGGAGGAACCGTGGCCTGCAGTTCGTGGGCACGATTCTCATGACTTACTATCTTGGCCTCGGGCTGTTTTACCTATGGCCGAGCCATGGTCCGTATTCCTTGTGCCCCGGGCATTTCTCGCGGTTTCCCAGCACCTTGCAGGTCTACGCTATCCAAAAAACCATGATGGCGCATGCGCTGGCGCTTTGGAACCATGTTCCGATCCAGCGCATCTCCACTGACTACTTCATCGCCTTCCCTTGCATGCATATCGCGCAGCCACTCATCGTGATGTGGTTCTTACGCCGCTGGAAACGAATGTTGATTGTCCTGTGTGCTTATGACGGTCTGTTGATTCTCTCTATCCTTCTGCTGGAGTGGCACTACCTTGTCGATATCATCGGGGGCATATTGCTCGCGGGGATTGCCATAGCGATCACCGATAATTCGACCTTGTGGCGCCGTTGGATTCGGAACGGTTCCTTACCCACGGGCTTGGGCGATCCCCTTCTGGACAGTCACTCAGGTCCCGGTGGGAGTGGCTGCATTAATCCTGATCCATTATTATCAGAGGACTTTTACTGCGCCGGTAAGGCCGGGCACGTCGTAGAATGTTGTGGGCCCGAATCAGGTGCTGGCATGAAGGCCAGCGCGGCGGCATGCTGGGCTATCTTCTCCGCCCTGAGCCCCTCGGTGGGAAGAAAGAGCCGAACTGCATGAGTATCTTCGTTTTCCAGAGCCCATGGGGTTCAGGATCGGGCCTCTCCAACTGGCAGCGGAGTCGGTGGGGAGCGCACCTTCACGAGAAAGGCGCGGGTTTTTCGGCCAGTGATGCCTGCTAGTGCAGTTGCGGAAGGGGTCAAAACATTGCCCGCGAAGAGATTTTGGCCGACCGTTCTGGTCCTACGACTTCTCCCGCTCCTTGTTGCTCACCAAATGCTGCTGGCGATCATATATGTGCCTCTTGCTCTGCGGGGCGTTGACGATTTTCGCCAACTTTATACAGGTGGGTACATAGTTCGCACGCGCCACGCCGCCGAGCTGTATGACTACGATACACAGCAGCGTTTCGAAGACCTGTTAATCCCAGCTGGGCGGCACTTTATGCTGCCAATTAACCATCTCGCATTCGAGGAATTGTTGTTTGTGCCCCTATCGCTGCTTACTTATAGGGTCGCGTACTGGGTGTTCATGGCCTTCAATGGCATGTTATTGATCCTCTGTGCGGGGTTGCTGAGGCACCGACTCGAGATACAGCCCAATCAACGGAAATGGGTTTCCGCTCTTCTGCTTCTGGCCTTTTTCCCCATCCCGCGCGCACTGGAGAAAGGGCAAGATTCCATTATCATGCTTACGCTTCTGGCGGCCGCGCTTTGGGCACTTGATCATGAGAAGGAGTTCTTGGCTGGGCTCCTAGTTGGTATCGGCATATTCAAATTCCAGATTGTGATTCCAATTGCGCTGCTGTTCCTGGTATGGCGGCGCTGGCGGTTTTTTGCGGGCTTTTCGGCCTCCACCGTTGCGGCTGGCCTCGTCTCCCTGTGGCTAGTGGGCCTCGACGGAGCGAGAGAATACGCGAACATGTTGCTATCGATGAGCGTCCGGTTAACTTCCGACGTGGACATGCTTCGTTACGGCACTCATCCCAGAGATATGATCAACCTGCGGGGACTGTTGTCCGCCATATTTGGCGGCAAGCTACCCCACGGTTATGTCCAATTTCTGATCGCAGCTTGCTCGGTTATTGTTCTCCTGGCAGCGGCAAGGCAGCGCCCGTCGCTGCCTCTGGCGATCGCCGCCGCCTCATTGGCGAGCTATCATTTCATTGTTCATGATGCGAGTATCCTCATCATTGTCATAGCCGGGGCACTCTGCTCAGGATTAGTCTGGAATGGTGCCGTTGCTATCCTGCTTCTGATAGCGCCCTTGTGCGCAATGATTCCCGGTTGTGGCTACCTGGCCGCAATCCCTTTGCTGGGACTTTTCTTGTTGATGTTGAGGGGCGTGCCAGAGCGCGGCGAATTCATTGCGGGAGACGGCCAAAGCGCTATCGCTGAAGGATCAACGTGCAGGTGACAATCCTGAACCGCTCTTGTCGTCGAGCTGTTGCAGGCACTCTAAATGGGGGCATTTCTATTGCGATTGCAGGGGGACACTTCTAATTCCAGCGCCGAACTGCCCTTCGTCTTGCCGCACGAAACTGTCGAGCGAGCCTGGTCAGTCCCTTTTTGGACGGTGCCAGATCCCCGTGGGAGTGGCTGCCCTGATGCTGGTCCATTATTATCGAAGGACTTTTCCTGCGTCGCCGGGGCCGGGCTCGTCGTAGAATGCTGTGGCGGGCCTGTGCCAGTTTGCTGGCGTCTTTTTTTGGCACGAAGGCCGGAGGAGAGTTCAGCGTACATGTCGGCTATTACGTCGCATTCGGGCATATCTACCATCTTCCCCATCGTGATCTTCGTGCAGGGGAGTGATCAGAAGACGCTGTCGCTGAATCACACCCCCTACACCGTGGGCCGCAAGGTGGATCGCGACCTGGTGATCGCGGACCCGCGCGTGTCTCGCGAGCATGCCCAGATCGTTTCAGAAGACGGCCAGTTCTTTGTCGTCGACCTGGGAAGCAAACACGGTACCTTCGTCAATGGCGAGAAAGTTGACCGTCACAAGCTGCAACGCAACGACCGGCTGGAATTTGGCGCGCGCGATATTGCCTATGTGATCTTCCACCCGCTGCACTCGACCTCGACGAACACGGCGCGGGAGTTTCTGAGCCAGATCTCGGGCATTCAAATTGCTCCGGAAGCCAGCGACCTCGATAAGCTTACGCTGTTCATGGAAGCGGCGCGCAAGCTGAACACCATCGGCGTGCTCGATGAAATCCTGGTTACGCTGCTCGATGCCACGCTAAAACTGACGCGCGCCGAACGCGGGTACATCTTTCTTCGCGATCTCAACGGGACCCTGACGCTCGCCGCCGGGCGCAACTCGAAAGGCGAGCCGCTGCTCGACGACACGACAATTTCCCGTTCCGTGCTTGACGGTGCCTTGACCTCGAATTCCGAATACCTGGTCACCGACACCAGTCAGATGCTCGACGTAAAGGAGCGGAAAAGCATCGTCGCCTTCGACCTGCGAACCGTGATCTGCATGCCCCTGCGCAAGCCTTTGGTGCAAACCACCCGTGCCGATCAACCAGCCGGTGGGGAAGTGATGGGCGCTCTTTATGTCGATTCGCGCTTTGCCTCGCGCGATATCACCAGCGTCAGCCACGATATTCTGCGTGCGATCGCGATGGAAGCTGCCCAGCTAGTCGAGAACGCGCGCCTGGTGCAGGCCGAGGAAGCCGGACGCCGTTACCAGCAGGAACTGGGGATCGCAGCGTCCATTCAGCAGCGTCTGTTGGCGGTGACCCTGCCCGAAGTTCCTTTTGCGCGGGTGAACGGACGCAACTTGTCCTGCAAGGAAATCGGCGGCGATTTCTTCGAGGCCGTCAACACGCCCCAAGGTTTGGCCGTCGTTCTCGCCGACGTCAGCGGCAAAGGAGTCTCGGCCGCGCTGCTGGCTTCCATTCTCCAGGGCATGGTTTACTCGCAGCTCATTTCCGGTATGCCACTCGTGGAGATCGTCGACGCGGTCAATCGCTTCTTCACCTACAAGCACATCGGTGAGAAATACGCGACTATGATCATTACTCGCCTGCGCAGCGACGGCGATCTTGAATACGTCAACTGCGGACACATTCCTCCGGTGTGGATCTGTGGCACCGAAGTGCTCCGGCCAGCCCACGGCAACCTGCCCGTAGGCCTGCTGGCCGATGCAACTTACTCAAGCGACCGCTGCCAGATGAGGCCGGGGGATCGGCTGATCCTGGTGACCGATGGCGTCACCGAAGCCGAGAACGCCCGCGGAGATATGTTTGACAGCGAACGCCTCGAAGAGGTGGCCGGGAAGAGCGCTTCGATGGAGGACGTGTTCACCGCCGTCGCCGATTTTTGCCAAGGCACCCCGCTCAACGACGATTGCACCGTAGTAGAACTGTCCTACACCGGCAGCTAGCGGATCTGTGTGGAGCGGACACTCCTGTCCGCTGCCTTTGATGTTGATTTTGCCTTTGATCTTGCCTTTGATCCCTGCTTTTGATTTGGCCTTTGATCTTCTCGGACTAACCCGCACCCGAGGGTGCCCCATCCTTGCGCGTTCTGTGCGCAAGGGTGGGATTCCACGCACCCTCCTTTTGGGCTTTTGATCTTGCCTTTGATTTCTCGGGCCGGGTGCCACACGTCTCGCGGTTTTCGAGACGTGGGACGCTGCGAGCGTCCCCACTCCCGCAATCCCGACCCCTGACCTTTTTCATCACAAACCACAAGTACCCGCATCACAGACACCCAACCCGCCGTGCGCGACAATGAAGAACTGATTGGCCGAGGTTGAAGTGCGTCCGTCTCCAGAGACGGTCTTCGAAGCTGCACCGGCCCCATTTGCTATTGGCTCTTTGATAACTGTATTTGGTGCAACGAGCGAGTGTCAGCACCCCGCTGAAACTATGAGTTGTAATAGAATCAGGCGCAAAATCGAGCTAACTCCTTATTCCGGAATATTTTGAAAATAAGTCCTTTGCGCTCTGGATTTTGGCGTCGCGATCCCCCGTAACCCCATGATTCCAGTACCGGGGGGGTAGGGGGGTAGTGGTAAACACGGGCTAATACCTCCGGAGTTAATAGGCAGGCCTGCTAAGGCCGCGCCTCCGGATGAATCTCCACCGTGGACCAGGTCTTGTCGGCAGCATTACACAGCTTCTCCAGCGCGCAATCGGCACACTTCGGACCCCGCGCCACGCAGAGTTTTCGCCCGTGCCAGATCACTTCGTGAGAAAAATCTGTCCACCGCTGGCGAGGAATGACCCGCATTAGGTCCTCTTCAATTTTCTTTGCGTCTTCCTGCTTGGTCAGCTCCAGACGGCGTGAAATCCGCGTCACGTGCGTATCCACGACGACCCCTTCATTCTTTTTGAACCAGGTTCCGAGCACGACGTTCGCCGTCTTGCGAGCCACTCCCGGGAGGCTCAGCAACTCCTCCATCGTCTGCGGCACGTTCCCGCCAAAGTCTGCGACCACCTTCCGTGCCGCGCCCACCACCGATTTCGACTTGTTGCGGAAGAAGCCGGTCGAGCGGATATCCGGCTCCAACTGTTCCGGCTCAAGCGCGGCGAAATCCTGAACGGTCGGATACTTTTCAAACAGCACAGGCGTGACCATGTTTACCCGCACATCGGTACACTGCGCGGAAAGAATCGTTGCCACCAGCAATTCCCATGCGCTGCGGTGGGTGAGGGCACAAGTCGCATTGGGATAGAGTTGATCAAGGCCCGCGATGATCTGGCGCACACGGTCCGGAGCAAGAGGGTCATAGGTAGAGACGCGGCTTGCCGCGTCTCCCGCTCCAGATGCAGATTTCTTTTTCAGAGCAACCGCCTTCGGCGCCTTCCCAGCGTTCAGCGGCGCTCGACCGGCGGTGGGACGCGCGGACGCATTCTTCGCATTTCTACCCTGCAATGATTGTGTACCTTTTAACGGCGCACCCTTCAACGGCGCACCCGCCCGGCGCGCACCTTCCTGTCGTCCGCTGCGACTCGGTTGACGCGGCATGTTTCCGCGAGCCATCGGTTTCCTCCTGAGCAGTGGTTCATGGTAACAAAACCGCTGGGTTGCGACCGTCCGCACATCCCAGGTAACTGCGCTGCAATTGACGGCTTGGCGGCCGGGTGAGTACTCTGGGATTCAAAGGAAAAACTTGTGGCAGTGAAGAGCATCAAACTCGGACAAGTCTGGCGCCAGGATGCAACCGGCCAGGATCACCTGGTCACCAAGGTGTACAGCGAAGTTTTCACGCAATACGCGGTACTGCGGCCCGCCGAGGTCACCGCGCCCAATGCGCCCGTCGTAAAGGTGAAGGTCGCCAAATCGGCGGAGGGCGTAACCTTGCCCGGCTTCAGCTTCACGCAGGAAGGGGCGTTCTGAAGGGGATCGGGTCATCTGGCCATCGGGTCATCGGGTGATCTGAAATCAAATGCGTGAGTGTTCCGGGGTTGTTCTTAGATGGCCCGATGGCCCGATCACCCGATCACCCGATCCAAAATGACCGAAAAAATCCTAACCGTACTTTTTGTCTTCATCAATTCCGTCGTCGTCGCGACCGGCTATGCCGGCATTGCTCTGCTCATGGCGATTGAGTCCGCGTGCATTCCGCTGCCTTCCGAACTGATCATGCCTTTCGCCGGCTATCTTGTTTATGCCGGCGCGATGAAGCTGGTCTGGGCGGCGACGGCCGGCGCGATCGGCTGCAATCTAGGCTCGCTCGTCGCCTACGAAATCGGCTGCTACGGCGGGCGCCCGCTGGTCGTGCGTTACGGACGCTGGATCCTGATGGGCCACCGTGAACTCGACTGGGCCGACCGCTTCTTTCTGCGCTGGGGAGACATGGCCGTATTCATTGCGCGCCTGCTACCCGTGATCCGCACCTTTATCGCGCTGCCCGCCGGAATCGCCCGCATGCCGCGCGGCAAATTCCACATCTATACTTTCCTCGGATCGTGGCCCTGGTGTTTCGTGCTGGCTTACTGCGGCATGAAACTCGGCGAGAACTGGCGCTCGCTTGGCAAGTACTTCCATAAGTTCGACGCGATCATCGGAGTCTTATTGTTGGGCGGGATCGTATGGTTCCTTTGGTCGCACTGGCAGAATCGGCTGCGCGCCGCGGAGTAGAGTTTGTGGGGCCGGCATGGGATTTCTGAGCTACCTTCTATATCCGTGGGGCTTCATCCTCCAGGGACTGGCGATTGTCCACTTTATCCGCCGTCGCCCGGATACCTACTGGATTTTTATCATCCTGTTTCTTGGTCCGCTCGGCGCGATTATCTATCTTTTCGTCGAGGCGCTGCCCGACATTGGACTGCTGGGCCAGTCCTTCAAAGTCTTTCCGCGCCGCAGACGCATTGGCGAACTGGAAGTTGCGATTCGCGACAATCCGTCGGCGGGAAACTATGAAGAACTCGGCGACCTTTACATGGATGACGGCCAGCTCCAGTTGGCGCGAGGAGCATTCGATAAAGCCATCGCCGCTCGCGCCGATACGCCGGACCCTTTTTATCGGCGCGGCGTTTGCGCCATCCAGTTAGGCGACGCGGCAGCCGCGTTACCTGACCTGGAGCGCGTCGTCGGCAAAGAGCCCGACTACGATTTCCAGCGCGCCGCCGGATTGCTCGCTCACGCCTACGCGCAAACCGGGCAAAAAGAAAAGGCTGAGGCGCTCTTTCGGCAAGTAACGATCACGTCGACGTTGTCGGAGACTTATCTGAATTTCGCGGATTTGCTGGCCTCCGAGGGGCGCAACGCCGAAGCCCGCGAGTGGGCGCAGAAGGTGCTCGACAAGAAACCCACCATGCCCGGCTACTTGCGGCGACGCGAGCGGCCGTGGTTTCGGCGCGCGAATGAGGTGCTCAAAAGATTGCCATCGTGAGAGAGCACCCCCCGGTGCGGTCTTTGCCCCTACGTGCAAACGGCCTGTTTTTGACAATAATCTTTCAGTTCGTCGATCTTCGCGAATATCTTAAATCCATAGGAAAGAAGCAGTATTGCTATTAGGATTGCTCTTCTAGGCTAGAATTCGGGAAATTCTAATAGCACACAAGGTCCGTGATCCTGAGAATTATTATTATCGTCGCTGTTCTGATCGCAGCTGTTCTCGCTCTCGCTGCGACCAAGCCCAAGACTTTCGAAGTCCAGCGCTCGATAAGTATCAAGGCTCCCCGGGAGAAAATCTTTGCGCTCATCAACGACTTCCACAGTTGGAGTGGATGGGCACCCCAGGACAAACTGGACCCCACCATGAATAGGACATACGGCGGGGCCGCAAACGGCAAGGGCGCCGTCTCGGAATGGAATAGCACTGGCAGCGCCGGCAAGGGGCGGATGTCGATAACTGAATCGGTGCCGCCCAGCATGATTTCGATCAAGGTGGATTTCGTGAAGCCGTTTGAAGCCCATAACATCAATGAGTTCACTCTCGAACCTGATGGAGCCTTGACCAAGGTCACGTGGACCATGCACGGTACAAATCTCTATATCATGAAGATCATGAGCATTTTTGTGAACATGGATCGCATAGTCGGGAGGCACTTCGAGAGCGGGCTCGACAACCTCAAGACCGTCGCTGAACAATAGAGATATGAAGCCGCTTCCCTCAAAAGCCAAGAGCTAACAGCCAAAGTGCTATCCTTCCCCCGATGCGAATTTCCTACTTAGAATGCACTCGCTGCGGATGGCATCTCTCTGCCGATCGCCCGCAGAATGTCTGCCCCAAAGATGCCGGCGTGCTTTACGTCCGTTACGATCTTGGCAGCCTGAAAGGGAAGTTTCGTCCCGAAAATTTATCAGGGCGCGTGGTCAGCATGTGGCGTTACGCCGAAGTTCTCCCCGAACTTCCGAAAGATGAAAAGCCCGTCACGCTGGGCGAGGGATTTACGCCGATGCTTGCCAGCCGCGAGTATTCGAGCGTCTACATCAAAGACGAGGGCCTGAATCCAACCGGATCGTTCAAAGCCCGCGGCATGTCGGCAGCCGTGACCATGGCAAAACATTATGGACTGAAGAAGCTGGCCGCTCCTTCCGCCGGAAATGCCGGGGGCGCGCTGGCGGCCTACGCGGCTGCGGCGGGCATCGAAGCCCACATTTTCATGCCGAAAGATGTGCCGCTGGCGAATCGCATGGAATGCGATTACTACGGCGCGCACGTTACTCTAGTCGACGGCTTGATCAGCGATTGTGGCCGCATGGTCGCCGAACGCAAGGACAAAGAAAGATGGTTCGATGTCTCGACCCTCAAAGAGCCGTTCCGCGTCGAAGGCAAGAAGACTATGGGTTACGAGGTTGCTGAGCAGTTGGGCTGGAAACTTCCGCACGGCATCATCTATCCGACGGGTGGCGGCGTGGGCATGATCGGAATGTGGAAAGCCTTCGATGAAATGGAGGAGCTGGGCTGGATCGGTGCCGAGCGCCCGAAAATGATCACGGTGCAGGCGGCCGGCTGCGCGCCGATCGTCAAGGCCTGGGAAGCAGGGAAGAACGCTTCTGGAATGTGGATCAGCGAAATGTGGGCTGGCGCCGCAACCTTTGCCGCCGGCCTGCGCGTGCCCAAGGCTTATGGCGATTACCTGATTCTCGAGATACTCCAGAAAAGCCAGGGCACCGCAGTCGCGGCGACCGACGAGGAAATCCTCGCGGCCACGCGGCACTGGGCGAGCGTGGAGGGCGTATTTGCCGCGCCCGAAGGGGCTGCATCGCTCGTTGCCTACCAGAAGCTGCGCGCCAGCGGATTCTTCCGCGCCGAAGATAAGGTGGTGCTCTTCAATACGGGCTCGGCCTACAAGTATCTAGATATGATCGAAGCGCAAGAAAAGAAGGCGCGGCCAGAGCCGCCCACTGCGCACAACATTGGAGGAATCATCGGCCCGTACTGAACACGTAGGGACAGCCGCCCTCGGCAGGTTATCTGCTTTCGACGAAGTAGTAGAGGAACGAAACCCGCCACAAAGACAGGAGCCATGGGCTTCCCCTTCCAACCCGATTCGCTGCAGCGACAGCGCGAACAAATGGTGCGCAAACAACTCGCAGAACGCGGCATCGGCGACGTTCGCGTGCTCGACGCCATGCGTACGGTGCGGCGGCACGAGTTTGTTCCGGAGCCTTACCGGCAGGACGCCTACGGAGATCACCCGCTGCCCATCGGCGCCGAACAGACGATTTCGCAGCCCTACATCGTGGCCGCGATGCTCGAGCACCTCGCTCTTCAGGCCACTGATCGAGTCCTTGAAGTCGGAACTGGCTCCGGCTACGTGACGGCATTGCTTTCGCTGCTCTCGGCCGAGGTGTATTCGGTGGAGCGCCACGCGCAACTGGCGGCTACGGCGGAAAGTACGCTGCATCGGCTGGAATACCGCAACGTGAAGATCAGAATCGGCGATGGCAGCCAGGGTTGGGCAGAGTATGCGCCGTTCGACGCTATTCTTGTCTCTGCCGCAACACCCGAAGTGCCGCCTACCCTGTTCGCTCAGTTACGCGAAGGCGGACGCATGATGGTGCCGGTCGGGCCGTCATCCAGCCAGGAATTGCAGTTGATCTCGAAAGTGAGCGGACGGCCGGAGGTAAAGATTCTCGAAGGTTGCCGGTTTGTGCCGCTGGTGGAAGGAGCAGTGGATGGTGGCTAGTGGGCAGTGGTCAGTTGAGCCCGTGCCCGCTAATGCATTTGCTTTTTCTGGCCACTGACCACTGACCACCGACCACTCCCTACTGAGCGCTGCTTTACAATTGTGCCGTGGCCTTGCTCCGAAATCTTAAGATCACGCTGGAGATGATCAAGTGGGAGCACTCGATCTTCGCGCTCCCGTTTGCGCTCTGCGGAGCCATGCTGGCGGCCGGAGGTTTGCCGGCGTGGCGGCAACTGGGGTGGATTGTCGTGGCCATGGTTTCGGCGCGGTCCGCCGCCATGGCTTTCAATCGCCTGGCCGATGCCTCAATTGACGCCGCCAATCCCCGCACTGCTACTCGCGCCCTGCCGGTCGGACAGTTGACTCCAGCGTTTGTGAGTGCGTTCGTTCTGGCGGCTTGCGGAATTTTTGTTCTTGCCGCTTCCCAGTTGAACCGCCTGACGCTGATGCTTTCGCCGGTGGCGTTGGCGGTGATACTTCTTTATTCCTACAGCAAGCGATTCACGCGCTGGTCGCATCTATTTCTCGGATTCGCGCTCGGGATTGCTCCGGCTGCCGCGTGGATTGCGGTTCGCGGGTCGCTCGATCCACGGATTTTGCTGCTCACGGCTGCGGTGACGTTCTGGGTCGGCGGATTCGACGTGATCTACGCCTGTCAGGATCATGACCACGACCGCAGCAACGGCTTGCACTCGGTGCCGCGTTATTTCGGAATCAGGAATGCGCTCGTCATCGCCCGCTTGTTTCACATCGTGATGCTTGGGCTGCTGGTTGCGCTGGTCGTCACTTTCGGCTTAGGTAAGCTGGCGGTTACGGGAGTGGTTGCCGTGGCTGCGCTTTTGCTCTACGAACACACGCTGGTGCGGCACGACGATCTGAGCAAGCTGAACGCCGCGTTCTTCACCATGAATGGGGTGATTTCGGTGGTGTTCTTTTTCTTTGTCGCGGGAGATTTATTGCTGAGGCGCGGTTGAGTTTCAGTGGTTGGGGTTTGTACCCCCCAGCCACTTCTCCGCATGCAGGGGAGCGGCCGCGCGTATGCGTTCAAACGCCGCATAAGCATCCGCTTCAGCGGGTGCGGCGAGACTAACGCGGTAGGCCATACTTGGTACGCATCTCGTCCAACACCTGAGCGGCGGGCTTCAGTTCGCCGCGTTCCGCGCTCGCCATTCCCTCTTGAATTGCCGCAAGGGTTTCCATGTGGTGCAGGCGTTCTTGCATTAACTGGTAGCTGGCCGCGTCCTGCACAACGACCTCGGCCTTGCCGTTCACCGTCAGGACTTCCGGGGCTTGCGTCTTTTTAAGCCGCGCGACATGCTTTTTATGGTTACGGAGGAAATCGGTCAAGGAGTGGATTTCGCGGGTATCGAGCATGAGGGGCCTCGCTGATTATTATCTGACAATTATATGTTGCCAAGCGGCGGCGAAAGTCAATGAAGAATTTGGTGGCGCCTCAGCTAAAAAATGGGGAGCCTCTTTGGAGGGGGCACGGAGCGGGCCATTCGCCGGTCACTGTTCCACAGCGCCCGAATGGTTAGAACTCTCTGACGCGTCTTTGGCATTGATAGGGCGTAGGGGTCCTTCGACTCCGCATGGACTTCACTTCGTGAAGTCCATACTACGCTCAGGATGACAGCTTTTTAGTGATCCTCCGCGGGCTGGGTTATTATTGAAGAGATGCTGAACCCGCACCCATTCCAAACCAACCCATTTCAAACCGACGACCCGCGCCTGCTTCCGATCAAAGATAGAGTCCTCGCTGGCGAACGCCTGAACGAGGGCGATGCGCTTGCTCTTTATGGGACCGGCGACATCCTCGCCGTGGGTTGGCTGGCGAACTGGGTTCGGGAGCGGATGCATGGCGACAAAGCCTACTTCAACGTCAACCGACATATCAATCCGACGAATGTTTGCGTGGCTGCTTGCCGTTTATGCGCCTTTGGGCGCAAGAAAGACACTCCTGGCGCCTACACCATGGCGCTTGAAGAGGCCTTCCAGACGGCTGCTTCCGGATACACCGAGGCGGTCACGGAGTTTCACATTGTCGGCGGGCTGCATCCTGATTTGCCGTTTCAATATTTTCTTGACCTGGTTTCGGGATTGAAAGAGCGCTTTCCGCAAGTCCACATGAAGGCTTTCACCATGGTGGAAGTTGCTTACCTGGCTAAGCGGGCTAAGTTGACGATCCGCCAGACGCTGGAAAAAATGAAAGAGGCGGGCGTCGATTCGCTGCCCGGCGGCGGGGCTGAAATTTTTGCCGATCGCGTGAGGCACATTATTTGCGATCACAAGATTGACGGCGATCAATGGCTCGATACGGCGCGCATCGCGCACCAGATCGGGCTGAAATCGAACGCCACCATGCTCTACGGCCATATCGAAGACGACGAAGACCGCGTCGACCACCTGCTCAAACTGCGCGCCTTGCAGGATGAGACCGGCGGATTCCAGACGTTTATTCCACTCGCCTTTCATCCGGCGAACACGCCGCTGCAGCATCTTTTTACGACCACCGGCATGACCGACATCAAGCAGATTGCCGTCAGCCGCCTGGTGCTTGATAACTTTCCGCATATTAAGTCTTACTGGCAGATGATGACTCCTAAGATTGCGCAGATATCGCTGCGGTTCGGAGCCGACGATATTGACGGCACCGTCGTCGAGGAAAAGATCTACCACGATGCGGGAGCCACCACTCCGCAAGGCCTGCGGCGGCACGACCTGGTGCGCCTGATCACGGAAGCCGGGCGCGAACCGATTGAGCGCGACACGCTCTACCGGCCGGTTACACGGACGGAGACTTCGTTTACCGTGTCGGTGTAGGGGGAGAGTTCTCGGTTCTCAGTTTCAATCGGTGAAGCCGAGTCTGAAAACAGGCCGACTATCGCAGCCTTAAAGAGTGTGCGTGAGAACTCGGTCGTCCCTCCGGGACTTGAATCATTTTCTCTCACTTTACCCAGCGCTGACCCGCTGGGCTAAGTTAGTTCGCCCCTCCGGGGCTGGATTCTCGGGCATTCCGCTCCACCGGATTCTGCGGCATCGCGAATTCAAATACATGGGTCCTTCGCTTCGCTCAGGATGACAGCGTAGATTTATATCGCGAACTTGTGGGAGACGACACTGAGAACACTGAGAACGGAGAACTGGGAACCTTCCTCAAGCAGGCGCATCTAATCTTCATGGCCAAAGAGCAAACAGCGGTTTTCGGCGGCGGGTGTTTCTGGTGCATCGAAGCGGTTTTTCAACGTCTCACCGGCGTCACACAAGTGGAGTCCGGCTACATGGGCGGGGGCGCCGACCAGGCTACTTATCGCCAGGTATGCGGCGGCGACACAGGGCATGCGGAAGTGGTGCGCGTCACCTTCGATCCGGACCAGATCAACTATCGCGAACTGCTGGACGTATTCTTCACGATGCACGATCCGACCACGCTGAATCGGCAGGGAAATGACAGTGGCGAGCAATATCGCTCCGTCATCTTCTACAGCGATGAAGAGCAGCAGCGGATTGCGGAGGATGTGATTGCGGAGATGACGGCGGCGAAAGTGTTTCCGGAACCGATCGTGACCGCAGTCGAGCCGGCCGAGGAATTTTACGCGGCCGAAAACTACCATCAGAACTACTACAACGAAAACTCGCGCCAGCCTTACTGCATGTTCACGATCTCGCCGAAGCTGGCGAAATTGGAAAAGAAGTTTGCCGAAAAAGTGAGAGCGTGAAGGTGTAGCCCTGCTCGAATACCGGCCGGAAGCTATTCCTCAGAATTCCGGGCAATTTCGTGGGGGTTGGCCGTGGCGGGTTCGGGCCGTTCGTCCAGCAGAAGCCGTCGCAAGGTGCGGAGGTCGTTGAGCAACCGACTGCTGCTCTGCAGGTGCTGCTCCAATTTGTCTAACTTGAATTGCACGATTTGCAGCGCCTGCACCCGGCGCTCCGACTTGGCCTGCGCGGCCGCGCTTATATCGGCTGCGATCTCCCCTTTGGCTTCGGTGATGGCCTCGACCAACAGCCGCACGTATTGGTGCGCATTCTCGACACTATCAAACGGGGTTTGGAGGGGACTGTTCACGGCAAGAGTTCCTCAGCAAATGCCAGGAGCCTGTGGCCGGCGCCTAAAGGCGCATTCCTAACACGGCTCCTGCGGTATGCCTAAAGGCATACCCTGATACGAATCGTACCATCTCGGGGATGGGATCGCCGAGAACACTACGCCTTTGAAGTGTCCTCGTTTGCCTTTTTCACCACGGAGCCACAGAGTCACGGAGAAAACCTTGAAGCTGTAAGAGCCAGAAGGGGAAGGTTTTGCCAAGCAGTTGGGTTTCTCTGCGTCTCCGTGGCTCCGTGGTGGAAAGACTAAATTAGGACACTACCGACGCCTTTGGAGTGGTCGTCATCAGGTGAAGGATTCAGGGTAGACTTCTCGGCGAGGTCCTGAGGGGAAGTTCAGCTTCTCTGGTATGGATTCTTGTTTTTCCTATAGATCGAGCCGCTTCTCTTACTGCTTGTATGGGCTGACGCCCAGCTTCTTCACTTGCTCGGTGAAGTCTCTCACCACTTGGCCAAATCTCGGGCCTTCGGCGGCCGAAACCCATTCCAATTTAAAGCGCTCTTCCTCGATACCGAAATCGGCGAGCATCAGCTTGATGGCGTCCGCGCGTTTTTCGGTTTTGTAATTGCCTTCCTGGTAGTGACAATCTCCCAGGTGGCAGCCGCAGATGAGGACGCCGTCCGCCCCCTTGGTGAAGGCATCAATTACCAGGTTGGGATGCACCATGCCCGAGCACATGACTCGGACGATGCGGATGCTGGGCGGGTATTGGGTCCGGGAAACGCCCGCCAAGTCCGCGCCGGCGTAGGAGCACCAGTTACAGCACAGGGCGATGATCAGGGGCTCAAAGTTATCTTCCATTCGATACTCCCATTACGATACTCCCAAGGCAGCGTGGATCTGGGCCTCGATTTCAGAGAGGGTAAATCCATAGACGAATATGCCATTCTTGGGACACGTAGCCTGGCAACAGCCACAGCCCTTGCAGCTGGAGTCGTTGGTTTCGACGACTTTCTTGATCCCCCCCTGCCACATGTACTCGATCATGGAGATGGCTTTGTAGGGGCAGGTGTCCACGCAGTAGGCGCAACCGTCGCAGCTGGCGTCGACGACATGCGATATGTTGCCTTCGAGCTCAATGCTGTCACGGCTGAGGATGGTGGATGCTCTGGCGGCGGCGGCCTGAGCCTGCAGAATGGTTTCCTCGATGTTCTTGGGAGAATGCGCCAAGCCGCACAGGAAAGCGCCGTCGGTCATGAAGTCGACGGGGCGCAGCTTCATGTGAGCTTCGAGGAAAAAGCCTTCGCTATTCAATGGGACCTTGATCAGCTGCGCGAGCTGTTTATTGTCCTCGTGCGGCTGAATCCCCGCCGACAACACCACCGCATCGGCGGCGATGGTAAACGGCATGCCGAGGGTCTGGTCGAAAACGGTAACCTGGAGTCCTTGCCCATTCGGCGCTACTTCAGGTTTGCGATCTTCCTCGTAGCGGACGAATGCAACGCCTAGCTTCCGCGCCCGGGTGTAGTACTCTTCCTTGAATCCGTAGGTGCGGATGTCGCGGTAGAGGACATAAACATGCGTGTGCGGCGAGAGTTCTTTTATCTTCAGTGCATTCTTGATCGCTTCGGCGCAGCACACGCGGGAACAGTACGGCCGTTCTTTGTCGCGCGAGCCGACGCATTGGATCATCACAACTGTCTTTTGCTTTCCGTTCGGTTTCAGGAAGGCATCGTCAGTAACGAGGCGTTCTTCGAGTTCTCGCTGGGTTATTACTCTTTTGTCCTGGCCATAGAGGTACTCGGTGGGCTGGTGCTCGCGCGCTCCGGTAGCTACGATGACCGTGCCATGCTTGACCGTGGTGGTCTGGCCGTCCAGGGCAATGGTCGTGCTAAAGTCGCCGATTGAGCCGTCGACCTTCTCGATCTTGGCTCCGGTATAGACACAGATTCTGTCGTTGCGGCTGATTTCCAGGCGCAGGCGATTCAGCTCGGTTTGCGGATCGTCGCCGCCCAGCAGGTAATGGAGGTGCTTCAGGTTCCCGCCGAGTTCGTTCTGCTTCTCGACCAGGTGAACGTTGAATCCCTGATGTGCGAGCGAAAGAGCGGCCGTCATGCCGGCGAGCCCGCCACCAATGACCAGGCCCGACTTGTTGACTGGGATCGACCTCTGGGCGAGAGGCTCCAGCAGCCGTGCCTTGGCCACCGCCATCCTCACCAAGTCCTTGGATTTCTCGGTCGCCTTTACTGGCTCCTGCATGTGGACCCAGGAACATTGGTCACGGATGTTCGCCATCTCAAACAGATAAGGATTGAGTCCCGCCTCGCGCATGGTGTTGCGGAACAGGGGCTCGTGGGTACGGGGCGTGCAGGAGGCAACGATCACGCGGTTCAGATGGTGTTCGTCGATCTTTTCCTTGATCGCTTCCTGGGTGTCATTGGAGCAGGTGTAGAGATTGGCCCCGGCGTACACCACATTGGGGAGCGTCTTCGCATACTCCATCACCGAGGGGACATTGACCACGCCGGCGATGTTGGTTCCGCAGTGACAGACAAAGACGCCGATGCGCGGGTCCTCTCCGGTCACATCTCTCTCCGGGGGATACACCTTGGGAGTCATCTGCGTACCGCGGGCGTCCTTCAGGAGCGAAAGCACCTGCCCGGCGGCTGCCGATGCCTGCATGACCGTTTCCGGGATGTCCTTGGGCTCGGCAAACGGGCCCGCCACATAGATCGCTTCCTGAGAGGTTTCCGCGGGCTTGAACACCGAGGTGTGGCAGAAGTCGTGGGGATTGAGGGCGATGCCGAATTTTTCCGCGAACGCCTTCACCTCTTTGGGGGGCTGCATGCCGACAGAGAGGACGACCAAGTCATACTCCCGCGAGGCTTTCTTGTCGTTTTCGGCCAGATACTTGATGACGAGGTTCCTGGTCTCGGGTACTTCCTCGATTTTGGGCACGCGGCAACGGATATACTGGACGCCTTGTTCCTCGGCGCGATGGTAGTACTGCTCAAATCCTTTGCTGAAGGCGCGCAGGTCCATGAAGTAGATGTCGCACTGGAGATTCTCTCCAAGGTGCTCCTTGGCCATGAGCGCTTCTTTGGTGGCGTACATACAGCAGACGGAGGAGCAGTAATCCCTCTCCTTGTCGCGTGACCCGACGCATTGGATGAAGCCGATCCGCTTCGGGGTTTGCCCGTCGCTCGGCCGCCGCACATGGCCCTCATACGGTCCCGACGCCGACAGAATCCGCTCGAACTCCATGGCGTTAATCACATTCGGGAGGCGACCATATCCCAGGTCTTTACTACCCCGGGCGTCGTAGGTCTGGTAGCCGGGAGCGAGGATGATAGCCCCCACGTTCAGCTCAACCGTGGACGGTTTCTGGTCAAAATCGATGGCCTCGGCCTCGCACACTTCCTCGCATATTCCGCAGTCTTCGTAATTCAAATGGATGCAGGTGTCGCGATCGATTATGGCCTTGTTGGGAACGGCCTGCGGGTAGGGAATGTAGGTGGCGGGCCTGGAGTCAAGATTCAGGTTGAAGATGTTGCGAATGGGGTCGAAGGTACCCGCCGTGGCCAGGGATGAAACCTGTTTGCCGGTGGGACAAATGAAATTGCATGCCCCGCAGGTCCAACAGACGGAATTGTGTTTGCCGAAGGGCGACTGCAGTTTTTTCTTTGGTCCCCTGCCGGTGAAGCCAATGGCGGCTCTTCCCATCCGCTCCTCGCACATACGGACGCACAGACCGCAGTAGATGCAGTCGTCGTTCTTCTTCGTGATCCGGGTCTCCTTGACGCCCAGCTCCGAGGCGATGCGTTTGACAACTTCAGATTCGGGACAGCGCGCCAGCAGAAGCTCAGCCACAATGCGCCGTGACCGCAGGACCCGCTCGCTATGGGTTTGGACACTGATGCCGTCCAAGGCGGGGTACGAGCAGGCAGCCTGAACCGAGGCCGCCCTCCCTGGAACCGCCACCTCAACGACGCAGAGGCGGCAGGCGCCATAGGGAGTCAGCGCCTTATGGTGGCAGAGGGTGGGGAGCTTGACGCCGGCTTTTTCTACGGCGTGGAGGAGTTTAGTTCCCTCCTCAACTTCTATCTGCGCGTTATTGATGGTGAGCGTCGGCATGTTTTCTTCTCACGCTTACTGGTTCTGAACTCCCGATCTCTTCTCCTCGGCTCTGCGCGCCTTCCACTCCTTGACAGGCACCGGAGCGGACAGCGACTGCAAGTACAGGGCTTCTTTCCCGGAGAGCTTGATGATCGCCCCAACTTTGGGCGGGCAGACCTCGAGGCACTCGCCGCACTTGGTACAAGTGTCTTGATCGA
Source organism: Terriglobales bacterium (assembly GCA_049513095.1). Classification (GTDB taxonomy): domain Bacteria; phylum Acidobacteriota; class Terriglobia; order Terriglobales; family Acidobacteriaceae; genus Acidiflorens. The sequence continues at coordinate 6,194 of JBEKWL010000009.1, read as the reverse complement.
TGACGTGAACGTGCTTATTCGATCCCTTCACCGCTCCGCCTGGACAAGCCTTGAGACACAACGTGCAACCCGGGCATTTGTCGGGATCGATGTAGTACTTGATGAGCGGCTTGCACACCTTCGCCGGACAATTCTTTTCGGCGATATGCGCAACGTACTCGTCTTTGAAGTACTTAATGGTCGACAGCACCGGGTTGGGCAGAGTCTGTCCGAGGCCGCACATCGAGGCGTCTTTAATTGCCTCCCCGAGTTCTTCGAGGAACGCCACATCGCCCTCGCGTCCGTTCCCCTCCGAGATCCTGGTCAGGACCTCGAGCAGAGCCTCGCTGCCCTCGCGGCACGCGCTGCACTTGCCGCAAGACTCGTCGTTGGTGAACTGGATGAAGAACTTCGAGACATCGACCATGCAGGTGTCTTCATCCATAACAATCATTCCGCCCGAACCCATCATCGAGCCCACTTCCTTCAGGCTCTCGTAATCGATGGGCAGATCGATGAACTTGCTGGGGATGCAACCGCCCGAAGGGCCGCCCGTCTGTACCGCCTTGAATTGCTTGTTGTCGGGAATACCCCCGCCGATCTTGTAGACGACGTCGCGCAGGGTGATGCCCATGGGGACCTCGATCAGGCCGGTGTTGTTGATCTTTCCGACCAGCGAGAAGATCTTGGTGCCCTTGCTGGTGGCGGTTCCGATGCCGGCAAACCACTCCGCGCCCCGGGTGATGATCTGAGGGACGTTGGCCAGGGTCTCAACGTTGTTGATGATGGTGGGGCAACCCCACAGGCCGGACTGCGCCGGGAAAGGAGGCCGCTGCGTGGGTTCGGGGCTCGCGCCCTCAATGGAATGGATCAGGGAAGTCTCTTCCCCGCACACGAACGCGCCCGATCCTTCGCGAATCTCCAGATCGAAAGCAAAGCCGGTGGAGAGGATGTTTTGGCCCAGCAGGCCACAGGCGCGTGCGTCGTCTATCGCCTTCTGGAGGCGCTGACGAGCCAGAGGATACTCCGTGCGAACATAGACATACCCTTGCGCTGCACCGATGGCATAGGCGGCGATGGTCATCCCCTCGACCAGCGAATGAGGATCGGATTCCAGCAAGCTGCGATCCATGTAGGCGCCGGGATCGCCTTCGTCGCAATTGCCAATGAGGTACTTTGGCGTCTTTTTCTCGGCCCGGCATATCTTCCACTTGACGCCGGTTGGAAATCCCGCGCCGCCGCGGCCGCGCAGTCCGGAGCGCGTGATCTGATCGATCACCTGCTCGGGGGTCAGCGACGTGAGGGCCAGCCCCATACCCTGGTAGCCGTCGCGGGCGAAATAATCGTCGATCTTCTCCGGATCGATGAGCCCTTTGTTGCGCAAAACCACGGGCATCTGTTTATGGAAAAACGGAATGTCCTGCAACGAGGGGATCGGCTGTTTCGTCTCGGGGGAGACAAACATGAACTTCTTGACGGGTGTGCCCTTGACGATATGTTCCTCGAGCAGAGTGGAGGCATTCTCGGGCTTGAGCCATCCATAGAAGGTCTCGTCCGGCATGACTACGGCCAGAGGGCCCTGGCCGCAGAAGCCGTTGCATCCGGTCGCAACCACGCGCACTTGATCGCCGAGGCCCTTTTCTGCAACTTGCTTGTCGAGGGCATCCTTGAGTTTGAAGGCGCCGCCGGCGACACAGCCGGTGCCGCAGCACACCATGAGATCTTTTGTCTTGCCGCGGAGCTGAACCTGCTTGATCGCCTCGTCTTTTTTCTGGTGCAGCTCCTTGAGTGTGAGTGACATGGCTAGGACACCTCCTGGCACTTGTGCACGATGTCCGGTATGTCTTGGCGAGTGAGCTTGCCGTAGGTCTCGGTGCCTATGGTGAGGGCGGGGGCAAGGCCGCAGCATCCAATGCAACGTACGCCCTTGAGCGTGAACATCATGTCGGGCGTGGTTTCGTCTTCCTTGATCTTCAGCACTTCGCTGACCTTGTCCATCAGCCGTTGGCTTCCCTGCACATAGCAGGTCGTGCCCATGCAGACGTTGATCACGTACTTGCCGCGCGGCACCACGCTGAAGGAGCTGTAAAAAGTCGCAATGCGATAAATGTCAGCGACCGAGTAGCCAGTCTCCTGCGCGACGTAGCGCAGAGCGCCCTCAGGAAAATAGTTGAGAGCGGTGTTGACCTCCTGCAGAATGGGCATCAGCGGTCCCGGCCGGTGCTTGTGGCGAGCGACGATCCCGGCGAGGGTTTCGCGGGTGGCCGGCTCGAGTTCCACGGGCGGAGTGGGCATGGGTTGTACATGGTTATGAGTGGGACAATTCGAGACGCACGTCCCGCAACCAGTGCACTTCTTTTCATCCACGTAGCGCGGCTGCCGGTTCAGAGTGACGTTGAAATTCCCGGGAGTTCCCCGGACGCTTTGCACCTCGCTCAGGGTCAGGACCTCAATGTCGCGATGGCGGCCGACCTCGACCAAGCGCGGGGCCATGGTGCACATGGCGCAGTCATTGGTGGGGAAGGTCTTGTCCAGTTGAGACATGACCCCACCGATGGCCGGTCCGTTGTCGGTCAGGTAAACCTTAATGCCAGCACCAGTGAGATCCAGCGCGGCCTGCATGCCGCCGATGCCGCCACCAACGACCAGTGCGGCACCGACCGGATGGGGCTGGATCAGGTTAGACGACATGGCCGATAGCCTCCCCAGCGGGCGCTAGCTGCGCGGCCCGCTCTTTGACCGCCTCGAAATACAGGGCCAGCGGTCGATAGATCATGTGTGCCCAGCTGCCGAAAGGCATTTCTACGACCAGCATCGGCGTGGCGATAATTACGTGCACGGCGTACGCGATAAGAGCGGCATACGCCAAGCCTGAATACCGCAAGATGTGTGCACCCATTCCGCTGACCGCGGTCAGCAGGAGCAGGACGGGGAAGATCAAATCCTCCAGCCGGGTTTCCTTGTAGATTTCCCTGTTCGCCTTCACCCGTTGTACGAGGATGTCGCCGACGCCGTAGAAGATGAAGCCGGCCGCGAGGTATCCCAGCCAGCGCTGCGGGTTATAGAAAGGATAAATATTGTCGGTTTGAAACCACCGGAGAGCGAAGACCTTGATGGTCAGCATCATGACCACGCCCAGGGCCATCAGCCAATGCCCCAGCCAGCGGCCTTTGTCCGGACACTTCTTCATCATCGAGTGGGTCACTGACTGGTACACGTACGTCCACGCCTCTTCGACATAGACAGAGAACGGGATGGATGGCCGATCCTCGCCGCCCATGGTGAGCCGCCAGACGCGGAGGACGCGGGTGAGCAGGAGAAGGAAGGGAAAGAGCATCACCGTGAGCGTGAAATACGTCATGATGGGGAACATGTGCTCCAGGCCCATCGCTGTGGTGAGGCCGGAAAGCGGGAGTCCCACATACCAAAGGTGGTAACAGAGGATCAGCGCCGCGACGAACACGGCAGCGAAGGCCAGCGCGCCAAGGTGCCACGCCCGGGACCTGAGGAGCGCGCCCCCTATGCCCGTCCACTCATACTGGGCGCTGAGGAAGCGCCGCAGCGTGTGCATGGAAATCCTGGGCTCGGCGTGGCGCGGGCAGGCGATGGAGCAATCGCCGCAGTCGTGGCAGATCCAGGGTTCGAGGCTCCCTTGGAGCGGGGCTCTGAGCCCGAGAAGTGCGTAGCGGATGCTTCTTCTAGGAAAGTTTGCGAAGTCCGTGCCCAGCTCACACGAGATCGTGCAAGTGCCGCATTGATAGCAGCCCTCGGTGTCGAACTTCCCATACCGCCGAATGTCTTCCAGCAGCGTCGGATCGCTTTGAACCGGCAATATGCCTACCGCCATTTGCCACCTCTGCGCAGGGTGCCCGCTACTGCGTAGCGGCGACCCATTCCTTGATGACTCTCCTGGTGTACACCAGGAACTTCCCGTCTTCCTCTACCGTCTGGACCTGAAAGTTGTCGTTCTGATATGACTGCGCCGCGCTTGATGCCGCTTCCTTGCTGTCGTAGGGCTGCCCGTCCCACAGGAACTTCTTGCCATCGCTGATGATTGTGAGATTCGTACTCATACGCTGCCACCAGCCTGTCTACAGGGTTCTGCCAAAAGCTTTCTCATAATGGGGGCCCTGTGGCGGCTGCGCAGTGACCGCCCTCACGCTTCTGCGTGACTTTGGACACGCAACCCATGTGTTTCTCGACACGTGGCCGGCTCGAATTACGCGCTTGCTTGGCTGGGGTCTCGTCGCGAGGCGGTGGCGCCGGGGAAATACTCGCGGATCAGCCACTCTGCCGCTTGCGGCACGGCGCGGCTGACTGCTTTCGACAAACCCTGGGAGATCTCTTCCGGCAGTGGGCCGGTTTGGCAGGCCAGTACCCGCACCTCGACGCCGCAGGTTTCTTGTAACTCGCGCAGCAGGTTGGACGTAGGTAACTGGTGCATCGAGAAATCGTCGAGTTTGACCGGGGGAATGTCGGCGGGATTGATCTCGAAGATCTCCCCGATCTTGCGTCCGGCATCGATCGCGTCCAGGATAAGCAAGCGCCGCGGACGCGCGGGGCTCAGGCAGAGAGTGAATAACAGGCTGCGCACGCCGGTGCCGGCGTCCAGCACGCAGACCGATTCGGGTATTTGGTAGTGTGCCTCGAGGTAGCCAACGACCGCGCACCCGAAGCCGTCGTCTCCAAACAGAATATTCCCAATGCCGAGCACCAGGGTTGGCGTCCGACAGTAAACGGGGAGATCGGATGGATCGATCTCCCCGAAGTTTTCTGCTTTTCGCTGTGGTTCAGTTGGCAAGCGTACCGACCAACTTGCCGTCCGCGTCGAAAATATCCAGCTTCACGGACAGCTTCCCATCCAAGCGGTGGGTCGCGCAGGAGAAGCAGGGATCGTAGGCACGGATCGACATCTCTACTGTGTTCAGCACTCCCTGGTCGAACTTGCCGTCATGGATCAAACTCTTGGCGGCCTGCGTGACCGACATATTGATGGGAGCGTTGTTGTGGGTGGTGCCCACAATCATGTTGACGTTGGTGACCAGACCGTTGGCATCGGTGGTGTAGTCGTGGATGAGAGTGCCGCGCGGCGCTTCGGTGCAGCCAACGCCTCGCGCTGCCCGCGGCGTAACCTTCACCCGGGTTTCGGTGCTGGTAATTTCGGGATCGTCCAGCAAGCGGATGGCGTTTTCGGCGTTGTAGAGCAGTTCGATCAGCCTCGCCCAGTGATAGAGCAGGGTAAGCTGAGCGGGCCGCCCGAACTTCGCGCGGAACTCCTCCAGTTCGGCTTGCGCCAGCGGCGTGTCGATAAAGTCGCAGACGTTGATGCGCGCCAGCGTATTGGCACGATACACGCCCTTGGGATTAGCGACATCCATGGAGAACCCTTCGCCCCACTGTTTGGCGTAGGGGAACTTCAGGTAGCTCCAAGATTCAATGTGCTCGGAGAGGAAGTCCGTATAGCTAGCGTACGGAAAATCCTGGTGTGAGCCACTGGGCGTCATCAGGCGAAGCTTTCCGTCGTAGAGGTTGAGCGCGCCGTTTTCTTTGACGGTGCCGATGAAGCCGGTGTTGATCACTCCCAGCGACTTCACCACTTCGAGGTACTTGGGGAAAACGTTCTCCTTGGCAAAAGCAATGGAGAACTTGGCGAGTTCGAGCGCCTCATCGGCATTCTTGCGCAACTGGTCGCGCTCGGCAGGAGCCAGCGGCTTGCTGAATCCGCCAGGAATGGCGGCTTGGGGATGGATCGCCTTGCCCGCCAGGACCTCCAGCATATGGGCGCACATGTGGCGTACCTTCACCACTTTTCTGGCAATGTCCGGCGCTGCCTGCAGCACGCCGATGACATTGCGGACGGAATAGTCAGCATCCGGACCGAGCAGGAAATCGGCTCCCGCCAGGAAGTAGAAGTGCAAGATGTGCTCTTCCATGTAGGCGATGCTGTTGCACAGCTCGCGCAGCTTCTTTCCCGCCGGGGGCGGCTCGACTCCAAAGACCGCGTCGCAAGCCTTGGCCGAGGCCAGGTGATGCGACCACGGGCACACACCGCAAATGCGCGGCGTGATGCGTGGGAGGTCTTCGACCGGGCGTCCGAGGCAGAACTTCTCGAACCCGCGCAGTTCAATGACGTTGACCCGGGCGGTGTCCACATTGCCCGCGTCGTTGAGTTGAATGGTCACCTTGGCGTGGCCCTCGACGCGCGTGACAGGTTG
>JBEKWL010000008.1:0-42020 GCA_049513095.1 Terriglobales bacterium | reverse complement strand
AAGTACATCAGCATCCGCATCCCCGAGACTGGACCTTTCGGGGAAACTTTCTTTGACGCCAATGTCCGAGCGATTGTGCTGGCGTCTTTGGTGAATAGTCCTTTTGGAGGATGTGTCGAATCCGTCTTTACCTCTGCTACCCATCGTTTCTTTTGCGGCCTGGCCATGGAAACTCCTGAAGATTGCAATCTCATCTGGTTGCCCCTGAATCTTTTCTGCTCCAATCCATGCGTTGCCATCTGGCCCAGCTGCGACTACGTGTTCCTGGACGCGCGAGTCTCGCGTCTGCTTTGCAAGTACAGCCTAAAACCTCGGTAAAGAAGAGCGAAGGAGAACCCGATGGACGCTCCCCTCCGTACGCTTCTCCGTGACGCCCGCCCTAGATTAGCCCAGCCTCCATGCCGATAATCAGCTCAGGGGCCCTATAAGCAACCTCGCACCGAGCCCCGGAGCCAATCCATGAATTCGCCCGACGCCCAGCCCTCTCCCCCCACTCCAACCGAACCCGATCGCCGCCGCCATCCTCGCTACACCGTCCAGGTCCAAATCGAAATCCGACAGGAAGGCAGCGACGTCCCCATGCGCCTCGAAACCACCGACCTCAGTCGCGGCGGCTGCTACATCCAGCTGATGATGGCCCTCCAACTTGGCGCTCGCGTGCAAGTCACCCTCTGGCTCGGCGGCTGCCCCGTCGTCATCCAAGGACGCGTCGTCACCCGCCATCCCCAATTCGGCAACGGCATCATGTTCGTGGATTTCGAAGGTGAGGGAGAACAACTCCTGAACCGTTACCTGCAGGCCATCACCACCTAGCAGAGCCTGGACCTGGCAGAGGAATGAACCGCCAAGCAGCGCGCTCAGCCAGCTTGTCGATCAAAAAATCAAGAGCGCAAGCTCCGCGCATGTCCGAAATAGCACCGCCATCCCACTTATTACTCTCCAGATTCCCCCACCAATCAAGGCACCCAACGGGCCACTATCCACTGCTCTTCGCCATTACCACGATCGGCAGTGTCAACCCATTCCCCAGCGGTACCTCCACGGCTTCCAACTCCGCATACCCCTTCACCCGATAAAAAGGAACTCCCGTCAGCGTCGCTCCCATCTCCAGCCGCCGAAACCCAGCCGCCCAAGCCGCCGCCTCACAAGCCTCCAGAATCATCCCGCCAATCCCACGCCGCGCCCACGCCGGATGAACAAAAAATGCCCGAATCTTAGCCGCATCCGTCGCCGGATCCAGCAACGAATCCTCGCGCCCCGCAAACTGATCGCCGCCAAACAAAGTTTTCCGCTTGCTCCACCCGCCGCACCCGACCAGCAGCGCCCCGCCCGAGGATTTCGCCCCCGCCACCTCCGTCTCCTCTGCCGCAAAATAAGTTCCATCCGCAATCAGCTGCGTGTCCACTCCATACACCGTCCGCAACGCGCTCTCCAATTGCGCCGCCGAATAATCCCTCGCCTGCAATCCCCGCACCGAAGCCTCAATCAATTCCCGAAGCAACGGAATATCGCAAGCCTCCGCCAACCGAATGCGTATGTTCATAACTGATTTCCAGCAGGCTCCGTAAAAAATGAGGGTTTCATATCAGGGCATAGCCTGAGTGAAATCAGACGCCCTTCAGGCGCCAAGAGCTGATGCCTGACGGCTGATGGCTGACGCCTATTTCCCCGCCGCCGCGCACTCCGCGCAAGGGCAAACTTCCCGCAGATAGAACCAGGAATAAATTCCCAGATCGTGTTTATCGTTCCACGAAAACTTCAGCGCGTACTTGCCCACGGCCTCCGCCGACAGTGCCTTCACCGCCGGCTTGAACATCGGCAAAGCCCCAGGCGCCACCTTCGCCTTCTCGCCCGCCTTTCGTCCCGACTTCCCCCGCTCCTCCTCGCAAAGCGCGCAAGGGCAAGCATCCCGCAAGAACGCAAACGTGTAGACGGACCGGTGCCCATCCTTCCACTCAATCTCCATCCCCGTCCCCGTCGTCAAATGAATCACCACCGACTTAGGATCGTTCCCCACCCGAGGCGTAAAATCCGGCAGCGCCATAAATTAAAGTATCGCACGCCACCCGCGCCGCCGATCAAATGTGAGGCAAGAATCGTGAGTGAGGCAAGAATAACGTGAGGCAAAAATGTGGAGCAAAAGCTGCGGAAAAACCCGGGTTCCGAATCAGGGTATCGCTCTTAGGGTTTCGTATCAGGGTATCGCTTTAGCGATACCGTAAGTCCTTCGAAATCCCACGCCCCTTTAGGGGCTGGGCATCGAGAGTCGACTTCTTCCGCAACCCGTTAGAACGTCAGCCGCCCACCGAGTTGCAGGATGCGCTGGGTTTGCAGAGCGTTTGTTCCCGCTCCAAGCGTGGTGCTGCTAATTAGACCGAAATTTGCATCGGCAATGTTCGTGTCCGGATTCGCGAATTCCGTGTGGTTCAATGCGTTAAAAGCTTCGACCCGGAATTCGACATTCACCCGCTCGGTAATCGCAGTGGTTTTGGCCAGAGCCAGGTCAAGGTTGGTGCGGCCCGGCCCGCGGAAGAAGTCTCGCGGCAGGCCGTAGCCGGACCCTGGAGTATCGGAAATCGCCTGAAAGGCCGCGGGGTTAAAGTACAGACCACCATTCGTTTTGGGATTTAGAATCGTGATCTTGTTGAACCCGGACGCAAACACGGCATTGGCGAGGTAGCCGTCGCCGGCGCCCGATGGCCCCGGATCCGAGCTTGAGGCCCCCGACAATTGTGAATTGATGCTGAGCGGGAACCCAGTCCGCCAAGTCAAGATGGGGTAGAGGCTCCATCCCTTTACCAGGCGCTTTGGCCCTGACGCCCAAGCCCGATCAAACGGCAAATCCCATCCTCCGCTGAAAGTGACCCGGTGCGTAACGTCGAAGTCGGAGGAGCCGCGGAGCACTCCGGGATCGTAGTACGGCACCTGCGAATCCCGGTTGCGGAATCCGGATGCGTCATCGATGCTGTGGCCGTAGGTATAGGCCAAAGTGAAGTAGGTGTTGCCCAATATCCGATTCGCGCCGTTCTGTTTCGTTAAGGAAGCCTCCAGGCTGTTGAAACCGGCGAAGCTGGCATTGTTAAACTCGAGTTCGGCGCCGCCAAAAGGACAAGCGGAGAAACTACCTGGGCTTGTGCCGCAGAAGCTGCCGAACGTATTCTGAATCGTCGGGTTCTCGTTCAGAATTCGGGCAGGGTTGGAGCCACTCCCCGCGAACGGGCCACTCAACGGGAACGGGTTGATGTCCTTCAGCGCCGTCAGTCCTTTCGAACTGCTGCCCACGTAGTTGACTTCCATCATCAGGTTTCTCGCAACTTCGTGTTGCAGGCTCAAGTTGTACTGGTAGGTATAAGGCGTGTGAAGGTGTGGGTTCACGAAGTAGAGAGAGCTCTCGTATCCTCCAAACGGAAGAAACAGCCCGGTCGCAGGATTGAATGCGGTAGCGGGGTTGGGTGGCTGGGACGGAAAGGGGTTGCTGCTCGGCGTGGCGGAGTTGGCCCATGGCGCGCTATAGATAGGCGAACCGGACGAGGTAAACGCCGGTTCGATTGGGAGGCCCGAAGAAGCGCAATTCGCGGCAGTGGCCGGATTCGTGAAACACGGGAAACTGGGGCCTCCTTCGCTGTAGAACGGTGGCGCGCCATTGAATTGCAGGTTGTCTTCGCCTTTGAGGACGTCGTAGAAGATTCCGAAGCCGCCGCGAAGGCTGGTCTTGCCGCCGCCGCTCGCCGGACTCCAGGCAAAGCCGATTCGCGGCCCAAAGTTGGTTTTGTCCGGAAAATTGGCGCCGCCAGGCGCGCCCGGGTCGCCGGGAAAAACCAGGCCAAGCGGCGCGTTGGGGAATCTTACCGACTGATCCCCGGGGACGATGGAAAAGCTCCTTCCCTTGGTGTCAGTCTTAGGCGTGCTGTACTCGTAGCGAATCCCCAAAGTCAGGGTCAGGTTGGTCCTTACCCGCCACTCGTCCTGCGCGAAGCCGTAGGTTGATTTGCTGCGGATGTTGTTGGCCGCATTTGCGCCCTCCAGCAGGTAGTTCGGAGCTCCCACCAGAAAGTCGGCGAAGGCGTTGCCGGTGCCCACCCCGCCCGCTCCGTAATAATTGAAATTGCTGTCGCTGAAATAATCGTAGAGCGTATTTTGCTGATACGCCGAAAACCCCGCGCCGAATTTCCACGTGTTGCGTCCTCGAACCCAGGTGAACGTGTCCGCATACCCAAACGTGTTTCCGATCAGGTGGGTCGGACCGTACGGGTCCTGCCCAACTATCAAACCGCTGTCGTTGAAATACAGCTGTGGAGGGCCATTGGAAATGTCCGACAAAATCCCGAATCCTGTCGCGGCGCCCGAGTTATTGTTGGAGAGACTGGCCACGTTGGTATCCGGCTTATCCTGCAGGATATTGCGGCGCTGCGCTGTCACACGAAATTCGTTGAGCTGGGTAGGCGAAAAGGTCCGCGTATAGGCGATATTGAGATAAGAGGTGTTGACTCGGGTCGTGCTGGGCAAGCCCGGCGCCGTTTCAGAGTTGTTGAGTCCGAAGGGTTGAAGCAGGGGATTTCGATTGCCGCCGATGGTGCCCGTCAGCTTGTCCTTGGAGCTGATGTTGAAGTCGATCTTGGCAGTCAGCTCATAGGGGTTGTTCGTGCTGCCCCCTACGGGAAAGATCTCTCCGCCCGCATTCGACGGAATCAGTCCGGTCTTGATGTAGGCTTGCGCGGCAGGGTCGATCTTGTCGATTATGCCATTGGCCGCATCAGCGGGGGTCGAGAAGTAGGGGTTCGCTTGCAGGAACGCAACCACGTTGGGATCCGGGCCGCCGTTCGGACCGGCTTGAGAGAAATCCCCTCCCAGCTCGGCCGTCGTGAACGTCTGTTGTTGCGGTAGCACGTCGGTCTGTATCTGCCGCTGCCCCTGGTAGGCAACAAAAAAGAATAGGCGGCTCTTGATGATCGGGCCGCCAAATGTCGCGCCAAATTGATTGCGTTTGAGATTGTTGCGGGGCAGGGGGACGGGATTAAGCAACGGATCTTTGTTGAAATAAGCGTTGGCGTCGAAATCGGTATTGCGCAAGAACTCGAAGGCGCTGCCATGGAAGTCGTTGGTTCCCGACTTGGTTACGACCGTGATCACTCCCGCGCCGTTGCGGCCATATTCCGCCGTGTAGTCGCTGGTCAAAATACGAAACTCGGCAACCGAGTCCGGATTCGGGTTGTAAACCACCGCGTTGTTGAGAAGATCGTTGTTGAGGCCGCCATCCAGCAAGTAGGTTATAGAATCGGAGCGTCCGCCACCCACGCTGAAGCCTAATCCGTTTCCCGCCCCGTTATCCGGGTTGTCCTCGGTGACGCCAGGCTGCAAAAGAGCCAGGCTCAGCACGTTGCGTCCGTTTAAGGGCATATTAACGATGGGACGGCTGGTCACCGACTGCCCTATCGTCGGGTTGACCGTCTCCACCCCCGCTGCCTGCGCTTCCACCAACACCCGTTCGCTGGCCGTGCCCACTTCCAGCTTTAAGTCAGCCCGAAACGACTGGTTGATCTCGAGCGGTGCAGTGAGCACTTCCAGCTGTCGAAAACCTTCGTGCCGGGCGACAATCTTGTACGTGCCGATGGGCAGGTTCAAGACCTGGTAAAAGCCACTCTTGTCCGAGGTCGTTTCGGTGGCAACGTTCGTCGCCGTATTCGTGACTGTGACCTTGGCGCCCGTCACCACCAATCCTTGCGGATCGGTGACCGTGCCCACGATCTTTGCGGTCGCCTGTTGTGCGCTTGCGTCTGTCGCCAACCACAGGGTCATGCACAAAATCACCACTGCCGTCAGTAGCTGTCCGAGTCTTCCTGTCTGGGGTCGCATTGGGAGCGTCTCTCCTGTGCTGCTTTTTGTGAAGTGCGAAAATTTTGTGCCACGGCTTCTGTTTTGTCAACCTGATCGCATCAGAGTGTCATAGCGCAAGCGGGGGCGTTCGCTTAAATGCAGCCGCGCAACGAAAAACCGGAACGTAACTGAGAAACCACACTTCCGCAATCGCTCCTGGCCACTGACCACTGACCACCGACCACTGTTCTCCATGAACAAGCGGAAGAATCGCGGAAACGAATCACGGTAAAATGGCTGGGCAGTGGGGGCTTCGACGGGGTACCGACCACCGACCACCGACCACTGACCACTGTTCTCCATGGACAAGCAGAAGAATCGCGGAAACGAATCACGGTAAAATGGCTGGGCAGTGGGGGCTTCAACGGGGTACCGACCACTGACCACCGACCACCGACCACTGTTCTCCATGGACACCGCCCGCATCGCCGCCCTCCTCGAACCTTTCCTCGAGCCATCGCTTTCCGAATCCCAGCTCGATCAAATATCGATATACATCGATCTATTACTCCGCTGGAACGCCCGCATCAACCTGACCGCCATCCGCAACGAAGAAGAAATAGTAACCCGCCACTTCGGCGAGTCCTTTTTTCTGGCCCGCCACCTCTTCCCAAAACCCTGTCATCCCAACCCTGAGCGAGCCGAAGGGAAAGAACCTGCTGGTGTTCTTGGTTCTACTGGTTACTGGTTACTGGTTACTGGCAACTGCCCTCCCCGCGTCCTCGACATCGGTTCCGGCGCCGGATTCCCCGCCCTTCCCCTGAAGATCTGGGCTCCACGCATCCACCTGACGCTGGTCGAATCGAATCACAAAAAGACCGCCTTCCTCCGCGAAGTAGCCCGGGCACTTACATTGACCAACATCAATGTAATCACCGACCGAGTCGAAACCGTAGCCGCCCGCCGGGGCCCCGACTTCCCCCAAGCCGACGTAGTAACCCTCCGAGCCGTAGAGCGCTTCGCGGCCATCCTCCCCCAAGCCGTATCTTTCCTGGCCCCAAAAGGAACCGTAGCGCTACTAACAACCACCCCCCAGATCCCCCAGCTAACCCATCTGCCCCCCCTGAAATGGCACCCTCCAATACATATCCCACAGTCACATTCAAAGGTATTACTAATTGGATACAAGGCTTAAAGTAGGAAATACATAGTAAATATTGCCCGCCAGAGTGGTTCATGCCGCCACTTATAGCCTCAAGAATTGGGTAAAAGTGGGACATTCATCGTTAAATCTCATTATGAGACACACCCATAATTAGTGTTTCACGTGAAACACTTCTCAAGTTTTGGAAGCACTCGACCCCGCGAATCCCTACAAACTGACGATGTGTTTCACGTGAAACACAACGCAATAGCGTTCAAGAGCCGCGAAATGTTTCACGTGAAACACTCGTCGCGTTTGCACAAAAATCTGGCATTGATTTCCGCAGGTGCGTTCGCATATTCTGACCCGCAACACACAGAAAACAAAATCATGGGACGCGTCATCGCAGTTGCCAACCAGAAGGGTGGAGTCGGCAAGACTACGACTGCCATCAACCTTGCCGCCTCACTCGCCGCCGCCGAGGTCAACACGCTGCTGGTGGACTGCGATCCGCAGTCGAACTCAACCAGCGGTCTGGGCCTGGTGAAAAATCCGGACCGTATCAGCATCTACGACGTCCTCATGGGCGTGGCCTCCGCGGAGGAGGCGCTGCAGCTCACCGAGCTAGAACAGCTCTGGCTGATTCCGTCGCACAAGAATCTGATCGGCGCGAACATCGAACTGGTGGCGGTGGAGCGGCGCGAGTATCGTCTGAGGGATGCGCTCGCCAGTTTGCTCGATCGCTTTCAGTTCGTGGTGCTGGACTGTCCGCCGGCGCTTGATCTGCTTACGTTGAACGCGCTGGTCGCAGCGGATGGGGTGCTGATCCCGATGCAGGCGGAGTATTTTGCGCTCGAGGGTGTTTCAGAGTTACTGGACACCATCGAGCGGATACGGGCCGAGCTGAATCCTGGGCTGGTGGTTGAGGGTGTGGTGATCACGATGTTCGATGAGCGGACGAACCTGGCGCAACAGGTGGCGGAGGAGTTGAAGAAATATTTCGGAGAGAAGCTGTGCACGACTACGATCCCGCGGAACATACGGCTGGCGGAGGCTCCGAGCCACGGGCTGCCGGCGTTGATGTATGACGTGCGCTCGCGGGGAGCGGAGAGCTACATACGTCTGGCGAAGGAGATCCTGGACCGGCAGGCGAGAGCGGCGAGCGGTCCGGGAGAAGCGGCTTAGATCGATGGACGTAAATATTTATGTACATCGATCTATTTACCAAAGAGCGAGTTCCCGGTTCTCAGTTCTCAGTAAACAAGTTTTCACCACAGAGGGCACAGGGAACACAGGGGCGGACTGAAGGAGCGTGGAAGTCAGAAGCACGGCGCTCCGTTGAGTGTGTGGCGAGAACTCCCTGCGGCGACGCGGGCGATGTAGATGTAGGGGTCCTTCGACTCCGCCTCGCCATCCGCTTCGCGGATGACGTGGCTCCGCTCAGGATGACATTTTTTGGAGAGAGAGGAACTAGTTGATGACTACATCGAATGCGGCGGTTGATAAGACGGCTGAGAATACTGGGGCGGAGAAGGTTCGCGAGAAGCTGGCGGAGAAGCGGCGGGCTTTGGGGAAGGGACTGGAGTCCCTTCTGCCGGGGCCATGGGTGGCGCCGGCGGCTCCCAGCCTTCCGCAAAGTACGCGGAAGGATGGGGCACCCGCACCTGCTAGTTCTCAGTTCACAGTTCACAGTTCTCAGGAGCCCGGCTCGTCGTCATCCTCTTCTGGCGCTAAGGGTGGACTGGCGGGGACGGTCGTCGCTCCAACCGATGCGGTTCCGGGGACTGTGGACGAGTTGCAAGCCGCGGCTGCGGGGCAAACACCGGACGGCGAGCACGTATTTGAACTCGCCCTGGATCAGATCCAGCAGAATCCGTACCAGACGCGGACGGATTTCGACCGGAATGCCCTGGCAGAGCTGGCGGCTTCGATCCAGGCGCAGGGGGTATTGCAGCCGATCGTGGTTCGGCCTCGGCCGGTTTGGCCAGGGTCGCATATGCTCGGGCCGCATGGGCAAGGCAGGGTCGGACCGCCAGTGATGCCCCCCGAGGGGATGGTGCCTGAGGGAGAGCAACGCTTTGTCCTGATTCTGGGCGAGCGGCGTTTTCGTGCGTCGAAGATGGCGGGGAAGACTACGATCCCGGCGATCGTGAAGCGGGTTTCGGAGCAACAGGCGGCGGAGATGACGCTGGTCGAGAACCTGCAGCGGCAGGACCTCGAATGCCTGGACCAGGCTCTGGCCTTCGCCAAACTGAGCACGGAATTCAGCCTGACGCAGGAAGATATCGGGAAACGCGTGGGCGTGTCGCGCGAGCAGGTATCCAATTATCTGCGCTTGTTGAAACTGCCGCCCGAAGTGCAGGTGGCGTTGCGCAACAAAGAGCTGACATACAGTCATGCACGCTTGTTGCTCTCCCTCGATAGCGAAAGCCAGATCATGAAGGTGGCGCGAGTGGCGATCGCCAAAAAGATGTCGGTGGCGTTGCTCCAAGATATGGTGATGGACAGCCACATTCCGAAGGACCCTCCGGAATCGCGGAAACCGGGCGGGGCGCGGTGGGTGGATCCGAATGTGCGGGCGGAACAACGGTCGCTGGAGGCGGTGCTCGGGTTGCGGGTGCGGATACGGGATCGTAAGGGGAAGGGAAAAATCCTGATTGAGTATGGGACGGTCGACGAGTATGGGCGGTTGATTCGGATGCTGCGGGGGAAGTGAGGCCGGGTTTCAGGGTTTCGGAAATATGTTTCACGGGGGACATTTTGCGGCGGCGATATTATACGTACAGCGATGTACATGCATTGAAAATGTACACGATTCCTGCCGCGGGCGACGGGTTCTTAAGTTGTTGATAACGCTGGAAGTTTGGGTGTGGTTAAAGAGGCACAACCGGGTAATTGTTACACTGTAATTATTGCACGACCGATTACTTGGTGGGTGGGATGCATCTCGGTCAGACCCAGCGCTGAAGCGCTGGGCTAAGCTCGGTCGTCCCTCCGGGACTTAGGTCGTTCTTCCCACTCTTCCCAGCTGAAGCGCTGGGCTAAGCTCGGTCGTCCCTCCGGGACTTACATCTGCTATCGTTTGCCGCGTTTCCGCGCGCTCGGCCGAAGTGGCCGGCATGTCTTTGCCAGGCGTGGCGATCAACCCTATAATTGAAGTTGGGCACGAGTCCACGGCGCCGACTGTAGGTCTGACTCGTGATTTTCAGCGATCGTTTCACTGAGCACCATTGCTGAACACCCTCACTGAACGCCGTCACTAAACGCCGTCACTGAGCACCGTCACTGAGCACCGTCACTGAGCACCAAGGAGACTTCATGTCCGCACCCAGCCGTCGTCCGGAGATTCGCCGGCGCCGCACTCGCGCCGAAAAAATCGCGAAGCTGCGCAAGCGCCTCGCCGCTGCTTCCGCTTCCAATGACAAGGACCGCCTGACCGCTAAGCTGCAGCGCGTCGGTTTGGTTTCTCCGGGGAATCCGTTGATCAAGAGCGCGTAGCGGAGAAGACGTTGCTGGGACCACAGGCAGCTGCCGAGCTTCGCTCGGCTTGGACGGGGCAGAGCCCCGTCACCACATGATCCGCCCGGTCCCCACACTTGCCGCTGGCTTTCTAGAATTCCACCGTCACTAATCTTGCCGGGTTCTTGCCCACATTCGTCAAGGTGTGGGTGTAGCCTCCCGGCAACCACTTGGCATCGCCGGACTTGAATTTTCCGGGCATGGGGCCCGTGGCTTCGACGTCGCTGCGTACATCGAGATCGGTGATGGCGACTAACAGATGCGGACCGTCGTAATGGTGGCTGGGCGTGACCGCGCCCGGTTCGAGGTTGACTTCGGACACGCGCACGCCATCTTTCACGAAAAGAATCTTGCTGCTGCCCCCCGGGAAAGTCTTTTCGCCACTTTCCTCCGGCCAATGGGATGGCGTCTGGCGCAATTTTTCATCCTGCATCAGCTCAATCGTCACATTGCGAAAGGGCTGGTCCGAGAGATTCCTGGCTACGTGGGCAAAGTTTCCCGCCGTAAACCGCGTTTCGCCATCCGCGAGCTTGACATCCACGGGCGGCTTGCCCTCGACTTCATTGGAGAGGTGAGCATCGCCGAAGGTGACGTAGACGTAGTCGTGGCGATGGCGGTGCATCAGCGTCGATGTATGGGGCGCGACCTCGACCTTGAAAACACGCACATACTCGTTGTCAACGACAAGGTGGTGCGAGGGTTCAGAGGTGATCTCGACTTCGGGCGCCGTCTGCGCGGCCAGGAATGGGAGCAGCAGGAAGAGGAACAGTATGCGCTTCATGGCGAGGGATTGTAGCACCGTAGGGGTGTTGCAGCGCGAGACGGCGGAACACAATTCGAGCTGCGCTCGAATGGACAGCCGAGGGCGGCTGTCCCTACGCAATTCTAAGCGGCGTACACGATCTTCCCTCCGACAATGGTCGCTACCACTTTTCCCGTCAGCTGCCATCCATCGAAGGGCGTGTTCCTCGATTTCGAGCGTGACTGGGCGGCGGCGAAGGTCCACTTTTTTTTCGGATCGAAAACGGTAACGTCGGCTATCGCGCCGCGGACAAGCGAACCGCGGCCGCGCAGATCGAAACAGCGCGCCGGGCCGGCCGTGAAGAGTTCCACGATGCGGGCAAGAGGGATTCGCTTCTCGCGGTGCAGCCTGGTGATCGCGAGCGCGAGCGCGGTTTCAAGTCCGGTGATGCCGAACGCGGCGCGCTCGAACTCCATCTCCTTTTCGTGGGCGGCGTGAGGAGCGTGATCGGTGGCGATGGCGTCCACCGTACCGTCGGCGAGCGCGGCCAGGATGGCCTCGAGATCGGAGGCCGAGCGCAGCGGAGGATTCATCTTGTAATTGCTGTCGTAGTCACGCATGTCCTCGTCGGTCAGCGTGAAATGGTGCGGCGTAACCTCGAATGTGACGCGCGCTTTGGCGCGCTTGCCCCGGCGCACACTCTTCAGCGCGTCGGCCGTGGAAAGATGGGCGACGTGCAGGCGGGCATTGGGAATGTGCATGGCGAACTGGACGTCACGCTCGACGATGGAGGCTTCGGCAGCGGCGGTCATGCCGCGCAGTCCGAGACGGAACGAACGCGCACCCGCGTGCATGGAGCAATTTTCGGTCATGCGCGTGTCTTCGGCATGTTGGACTACCGGGAAATTCAGCTCCCCGCTCAGGACCAGGGCCTCGCGCATGATGCTGTCTTCGAGAATGGGCTTGCCATCGTCGGTGACCGCGATGGCTCCGGCTCCTTGCAGCGCACGGAAGTCGGTAAGCGCGGCTCCCTTGCTTGCTCGGGTCACGGCCGCGACGGCAAACACATTGACGACCGCGCCGCGTTCGGGCTGACGAAGCCACTCGATCCACTCGGCCGAATCGACCACCGGAACCGTGTTGGGCATGGTGCAGACAGAAGTGAAGCCGCCAGCAGCGGCGGCGGCCGTGCCCGTCGCGATCGTCTCTTTGTGCGCCTGGCCGGGCTCGCGCAGGTGCGCGTGCAGATCGATGAAGCCGGGCGCGACGATGAGGCCGCGGGCATCGAATTTCTCGACTTTTTCGTTCACGCCGCCCTTGATCTTGTGGGGAGGAGCAACTTCGGCAACGCGGCCATCTTTCAGCAGCACGTCCATGGGCGCGTCGATGCGCGCCGCCGGGTCGATGAGGTGGCCGCCCTTGATTAGCAGGGTGCCTTGATCTTTTTTCGGGCCTGTCATCGTCATCGCATTTTTCCCATGGCCCGCGCCAGAATCGCCATGCGCGTGGGCACGCCGTTACGCACTTCCTCCAGGATGCGCGCCTGGGCGCCGTCGGCGACCTCGCTGGTCAGTTCCAGACCGCGAATGATCGGGCCGGGATGCATCACGATGGCATCTTTTTTCGCCATCTTCAAGCGGGCCGGGTTCATCTGGTAGCGCGCGATGTATTCCAGGAGGTCGATCTTCAGTCCGGAAAGGCGCTCGCTCTGCACGCGCAGCAGCATGACCACATCGGTGCCGCGCAAGGCGTCATCAATGTGGCGGGTGACGCGGATGCCGGGAGCGAGTGTCGTCGCAATGTCGGGCACGAGTTCCGGGGGACCGCAAAGAATGATCTTGACGCCGAATTTGCTTAACAAGTGGCACGCCGACCGCGCCACGCGACTGTGAAAGACGTCGCCGACAATTGCGACCTGCAGACCTTTGAAGGTCTTCTTGTTGCGCAGAATGGTGTAAGCGTCGAGCAGCGCCTGCGAGGGATGCTCGTGGAGTCCGTCTCCGGCGTTGATCACGGGCACGTCGATGTGCTGTGCCATCACGTAGGGAGCGCCAGCGTTGGGGTGACGGATGACGATGATGTCGGCGCCGACGGCTCGCACCGTGTATCCCGTGTCGAGCAGCGATTCGCCTTTCTCAATACTCGAACCGATGGACTGGATGAGGACGGTGTGAGCGCCCATTGACTTAGCCGCGATTTCAAAGGAGCTTCGGGTGCGGGTGGAAGCCTCGTAGAAAAGAAGAAACACCCGCTTGCCCTTGAGCAGGGGCCGCGGCCTGTCCGGATTCATGCGCCGGGCAAACTTGAAAAGTCTCAGGATCTCGGCTGCTTCCAGGTGCTCGATGCCGAGGAGGGAACCGCGCGCTGGATTCATAGTTAATTTGTAATTTCCAATTTGTAATTTGTAATTTAAGGGCGCGCGATGCGGATCCAAGTTTTCAATTACAAATTACAAATTACCAATTACAAATTGCCCTGCTGCTTTTCCATCAGCAGGACTTTCTCTGCGTCGTCGACCTCGCGAAGTTTGACCTCGATAATCTGATTTTCCGTTGTCTGCACCGTTCGCCCAATGAAGGCGGCCTCGATCGGCAACTCGCGATGGCCGCGATCGATCAATACGCACAACTGCAAGCGCCGGGGACGGCCGGAACGGAACAGCGCGTCCATGGCGGCACGGGTAGTGCGGCCGGTATAGAGCACGTCGTCCACCAGCACCACCGACTTGCCCGTGATGGGAATTTCCATCTCGCTTTTCTGCACCACGGGCTTGGTGCCGAGAGTGGAAAGATCGTCGCGATAGAGGGTAATGTCGAGCGTGCCGAGCAGCACCGGTTTCTTTTCGATGCGCTGAATGATTTTCGCCAGCCGCTCCGCCAGCGGGACTCCGCGACGGCGGATGCCGACCAGAGCCAGATCTTCGACGCCATTGTTCTTCTCGAGGATTTCATGCGCCAGCCGGATCAAGGTGCGCTCGACCTCGGATGCCGACATGAGCTGCGCTTTCTGCTGGATCTCGACGGGACGCCCTGGCACGCGTGAATTCATAAACGCTGCATCATACGCGTGCGGATGAGGCGAGGGCAAGGGCCGGGCTTGAAAACCGGCTGAAACCTGCATCTGTAATGTTCTTAGAGTGCGCTGATTTGTAGCGGTGTTCAGCTTCCGTCTTTTTGGCAAGCTCCTTTTGCTGCTCTCGTTTTGAGTAAACAAACACGCCCACGAGAGACGCCAAAGCCTTGAGAATAGCAGCAGGCCTTCAGAGTGTGCGTGAGATCTGGGTCGTCCCTCCGGGACTTACATCTTTTATCGTTTCCCGACCCAGCGCTGAAGCGCTGGGCTAAGCTTGGTCGTCCCTCCGGGACTTAGCTCATTCTTCCCACTTTTCCCAGCGCTGAAGCGCTGGGCTAAGTTGGTTCGCCCCTCCGGGGCTAGATTCTCGAGCTCTTCGTTCCACCGGATTGCCCAAAATCAGTTTTCACGCACACACTGCAAGGTTGCCCGCGTCGATTGTGACTGGAATTACACACGAGTGTTGCGCGGCCGCATAAACAGCGAGGCCAGGGCACCGCCAACGGAGGCGAGCACCAGGGCAATAATAAAGAATGACGCCAGCCCTTTCGGAGTGAAGAGGTTGTGGATGCTGGCTTGAAATTGAGGCGTATCCGTATTGACTCCGTACCTCTGCGCTATTTTCAGGATGCCATCGATGCACTCCTGCTGGACATGAAAAAGAATGGTTAGGATGGTGAACAGAGCGTTGATGGCGAAGACGACGATTCCGGCGGCTCCTCCAAGGCGCGCCGCAAGAGCGGCAGGAAGGACGAATCTACTTTCACGGCGGTAGAAAAAGACAGCCAGCGCCCCGGTCAGAACGATGCCGAGCAACGGGATCATCGAGATGAAAACGCCCAACACGCCGGCCTTGAGCGCGGCACGAACGGCGACTCCCTTGTTCATCGCGCTTGCGGACGCAGTTTGCCGCATCTGAGACGAGGCAAGCCTCGTCTCTACATCCGGAGAAAACTCGTCCGGCGCGGGATTCAAGCCGGCCGGAAGTCCATCATCCGGAATCGCAATTTGCACGTGGATTTGCGGAGCGCGGCATTGCGGACAAAACGGGCGCCCGTCCTCGACCGTGGTCCCACAATGTTGGCAAGGGTGTTCCACGTTCTTGAAACTAGCGCACAACGAACCGGAGAGCAAGGCAACGGGGCATTGAATCGTGGGATCGTCCGAGCCCGAGTCGGATTCTCGGCAATGTCGCCAAGTGATTGTTGACGTATACTCATTGACTTCAGAATGCAGAATGCGGCGATGAAGCAACTCGTCATCCTGGCGACGATATTGGCGGCTCTGACCGTAATGGCGCAACAGGCGCCGGTCAATTCACCGCTGCTCGACCATCTTGCCGGCAAGTGGCTGCTGCAGGGGACCGTGGGCAAGCAACCCGTGACGCATGAATTCGATGCGGAGTGGGTGCTCCAGCACCATTACCTGCGCTTCCACGAAGTCTCGCGGGAGAAGAACGACAAAGGCGAACCGCAGTACGAAGCGACGGTATTCGTCGGCTGGAATGAGAAGACCAAGCAATACGCCTGCGTGTGGATGGATGTGTACGGCGGAGCAACACCGGAGTCCATCGGGCTCGCCACGCCCAAAGAGAATGAGCTTGCTTTCGTCTTCACCGATGAGCACGGCGAGACCAGCTTCACCAACACTTTCATCTACGACCCCAAGACCAACACCTGGGAGAACCGGCTCGACAATGTGGTCAAAGGCGTAGCCAAGCCATTCGCGCGATTCAAGCTGACGAAGCAATGAATTGCAACCGGGCATTGAATCAATGACCCGATCAGATGGTGTCGTCCTTGCCCGTGTGTATGCGCACGTAAACCAGCGCAAAGCGGGATCCCTGGCCGGTGGGCTTAACGGCAACGATGTGCTGGTTCCCCTCGGTTCCAACCTTCAACTCCACCGAGTCTCCGCCGTTATTATTGCCACAGGAGACGGGCTTGGAGGCTTCATCCTTGCCGGCCTTGGACTCCACGTCGTTCCAGGCGCCGTGGCACTGGATGGGTTTGCCAAACTTCCGCAGCTCTTTGTCGTAGTAGGCGATGATTTTTTCAGGAGCGTCGTCGGAGACGAACTCCGCGGCCACCACTTTCAGCGAGAATCCCGGCAGGGAAAGGTTTACATTGGCGCTCTTCTTGTCGTCGCTGTTGTCTTTCGGAGCGGGCTTGGCGCCGGGGTAGAGCGACAGCCCAGCGTCGCGAATGTCGGCTTGCTCGCTGACGTGCAGATCGCCTACGGGGGACTTGATGTCAACGTGCGCCTCGCCATTCTTCTTGTCGTGGGCATCGATGCTGCACGCGGGAAGCGCGCAGAGGGCGGCAAACAACGCGCCCAGAGCCAGTTTTGCGATCACGGTACGGCTGGACGTTTTACGGTTGAACATTTTTTGGCGGAACATGGGAGGAACCTCCTGAGCTGGGTCGAGCTGGGGTTGGCCGGGCGGGACGTTCGATCCCCTCGCCTCGGGATGCGATGCCCGGAATTGTAACGGGCAGATGACCGCTGATCGGGATCTCGCCGAAGATCGCCTTCACGGCGGCGGTTTCCGACACGGTTGCATTGGAGAACGCGCACACATAATTCTGGATCGCGGGGAAATCCTGCACCACATAGGGATTGCCCATAGCGAGTACTACAGTACGACTGGCGGCGCGATCGAGGATGGCGGTGAGTAAAGATCCCGTGGCGTCGTCCATGGCAACCGTATTCTTCAAATCTCCTCCGGCGGCACGCATGGCCTTGCCCGCGGTCGGAACCACATAGACCGCAGCGATCACATGCTCCGCCGCTTCCACCGCTTCGACTACCGACGGCTTCATGCCGGCGGCCGAGCGTGCGTCGACGTAGATCACGCGGGCGTCAGGCACACGGGCTAGAATCTGATGTTCGAGCATACGTCCGGAGTCGGCGCGCAGGTCGTCGAAAAAAATCACCGCGACCAAGCGGTTGCTTACCTCGGTCACTGATTGATACGGAAGCGCGGGCTTCGGAGTTCCAACAGAAGACTGCAGCGGGATCACTTTACTGTTGTCGCGGACGAGGGTAATGGCTTCGTCGGCAATGCGCTGGCCGACGGCCACATTCTCCGGTTTCGCAATCTGGCTCGAGAGCTGACCGGGGTCCACCAGCCTCGCCTTGTTCAAGCCGAGAGAAGTTTTTAGTTCCAGAATCTTACGCACCGATTGATCGAGCCGCTGACGGCTGATTTCGCCGCTCTGCACGGCTTCGAGCAGCGCGCGGTAGCTGGCGTCGAGATCGGCCGGAATGATCAGCACGTCATTGCCGGCGTTGAAGGAATCGACCGCTGCCCGGCCGATATTCTGCGCGTACAGGCGCGTCAACCCTGCCATGTCGAGGGCGTCGGTCACGACGATCCCTTTGAATCCCATTTCTTCTTTGAGAAGTCCGTCCACAATTGCCCTTGAAGTTGTGGCCACACGGTTGGGGTCGGGATCGAGCGCGGGAACGGTTACGTGCGCCACCATCACGGCATCCACGCCCGCTTCGATGGCGCGCCGGAACGGCGGCAGCTCCACCGCATCGAGCCGCGCCCGGTCGCCGGTGACTTGCGCGAGGCCGAGATGAGAGTCGGCGGCGGTGTCGCCGTGTCCGGGAAAATGTTTGGCCGTGGTCAACATGCTGCCCTGGTGAGCGCCCCGGATGTATGCCGCCACGAAATCGCCCACCTGCCTGGGGTCTTCTCCGAAAGAGCGCGTATTGATGATGGGATTCGCAGGGTTGGAATTCACGTCGGCATCGGGAAAGAAATTCCAATGCACTCCGATGGCCCGCGCCTCTTGCGCGCTGATGCGTCCGAAGGCTTCGGCATTCTCCGGTTTGCCGGTAGCGCCAAAGGCCATGGCATGGGGGAAAACGGTAGCGCCATTCAGACGCATGGACACGCCGCGCTCGAAATCCGCCGCGACAATGAGGGGCAGCTTGGATGATCTTTGCAGCCGGTTGAGCAATTCGGCGGCGACATCGGGATCGCTCTTGAGCAGGATAGCGCCATCCACCGGGACGGTCATGACCAGCGATCCGATGTGATACTTGCGGATGTTGTCGCGCACTTGAATGAAGATGGGGTCAGCGTCATTCAGGAATTGCGCCAGCACCTTGATCGCGAAGAGTTGGCCGACTTTTTCCTCGGGCGACATCTTGCGCAGCGTCTTGTCGGCCCACTTCTTGCCGGCTTTGTCGAGATGGATGGGACGGGGCTGCTGAAAGCGGTCTTTGCTATTGCTTTTGTCTCTGTCTTTAGTGAAGCAGAGCGGGGCGACTAGCAGTAGCGTGATCAGCAGCAGATGGCGGAGCATGCCATCGACAATAGCAAAAACGGATGGGAACGTCCTGCGAATGCTTGCACTATCTCAGATTTGCGGTTCGATGGTTGCAAGGCTCTCCGCCTGGATGGCTGCGTCGTCGCCGAACCCGGCCAGCCAATGCACATCCGGTTCTTGCCGGAACCAGGTGATCTGGCGCTTGGCATAGTTACGATGCGCCTGCTGCGCCGCCCGGAGCGCCGACTCACGATCGACTTCGCCGCGCAAAAACTGTAGGGCCTGCTTGTATCCCAACGACGCGAGCGGGCGAGCCTGGCCGCCATGTTTTTTGAGCAGCCTTTCGGTCTCGGCGATCAGTCCTCCGCCAATCAGTCCTCCGCCAGGCGGTCCTTCGCCAATCAGTCCTTCGTCAAACATCCTCGCGGCCCGCTGGTTGATGCGGGCATAAAGAGCTTCGCGCTCTGGATTGAGTCCGAGACGCAGGATGCGAAAGCCGCGCAGCGGTTCGCGTCCCTGTTGCCAAAGTTCGGTCATAGTTTGGCGCGACGTCTGGCGCGAGGGCGGGCGCGACGTCAGACACACCTCGATCGCCCGGATCACCTTGGGAACGTCATTGGCATGAATGCGGTGCGCTGCCGAAGCGTCGAGGCGCCGCAGGATGCGATGCAAGTGCTCTGGGCCGTGCTTCTCCGCGCGGGCGCGCAGTTTGTTGCGCAGCTCTTCGGAGCGCTGCGGACCGGGAAAAAGTCCTTCCAGCAGAGCGCGCAAATAGAGTCCGGTGCCTCCGCTAACGATGGGCACGCGCTTCCTGTGCTCGATCTCACGCAGAACCTGCCGCGCCTGGCGGGCATATTCTCCGGCGCTCACGTCGGCGAGCGGATCCACGCAATCCAGCAGGTGATGCGGAATTTCTGCGCGCTCCGCCGCGCTCGGCTTGGCCGTGCCGATTTCAAATTCGCGGTACATGGCCACCGAATCGCAGTTGACGATTTCTCCGTGGAAGCGGCGCGCGATCGCGAGCGCCAGAGCGGTCTTCCCGCTTGCCGTGGGACCAAGCACGACGACGACCAGCGGCTCGCGGTCTAATTTCGGCAAGCTCTTCGGCAACTTCCTGGGCAACTTCAGCGCGCGCTCCAAGGGATGTACCGCCAGTAGCGGATGATGGTGAGAACGAGCAGCAAAACCGCCATGAGAAGCAATCCTGTGGCTTCGGCGGCGTAGATGGCATGGTGGTGGTGGTGCTTGCTGTCCTGGAGCGGGCTGTCCGGATGCTCGTGGTCAGCTGCCGGCTTCGGCCGAACGGGGGCGTTCACGCCGATATTGTAACTTTTTTCAGTCGTTGGTCGTCAGTCGTTGGTCGTTGGCAAACAGTTCATCACGAACGACTGACGACTTGAACCGCCGAACGATTGCCGGAACGGACTAGGCCAGCAGTTTCGCCGCTTCCTTGGCGTAGTAAGTCAGGATCATACTCGCCCCGGCGCGGCGGATCGAGATGAGCGATTCCATCATCACGCGCTCCCGGTCGATCCACTGGTTGCGGGCCGCGGCTTCGATCATCGCGTACTCGCCGGATACCTGATAGGCCGCCAGCGGCAGGTCGAAACGGTTGCGGGCGGCGGCAATCACATCCAGGTAGGGCATTGCCGGCTTCACCATGATCATGTCCGCGCCCTCTTCAATATCCAACTCGATCTCCCGCATCGCTTCGCGAACGTTCGCCGGGTCCATCTGGTAGGAACGGCGATCTCCGAACTGCGGCGCAGAATCCGCCGCCTCGCGGAACGGGCCATAGAAACCGGAAGAGAACTTCGCCGCATAGGAAAGAATCGGCGTATTTTCGAAGCCCGCGCCGTCGAGCGCCCGGCGAATCGCGCCGACCCTTCCATCCATCATGTCGGACGGGGCGATGATGTCGACGCCCGACCGGGCCAGCGAAACCGAGGTGCGCGCCAGCAACTCCAGGCTCGCGTCATTCACGATCTCGTACTCGGCGGTAGCCGGTGGCGCGGCGGCGGCCGCACCCAAGGATTGCGGTCCCGCTTTCACGATTCCGCAATGCCCATGCGACATGTACTCGCACAAGCAAACGTCGCCCATGACCACGACGTCCCGCACCTCGCGCTTGATCGCGCGCGCCGCCCGCTGCACGATGCCGTCGTCGGCCCATGCGCCCGTGGCCACTTCATCTTTTTTCTCCGGCAGCCCGAACAATATGATCGACAACACTCCGAGCGCGCGCGTCTCACGCACTTCCTTCACGGCCTCGTCGACCGAGAGGTTGAAGACGCCGGGCATGGAGCGCACTTCCTTCCGGACACCCGTTCCGGGGCAGATAAATAGTGGATACACAAAGGATTCAGGCGTAAGCCGAGTCTCGCGGACCAGGGTACGCAGCGTTTCAGTGCGCCGCAAACGGCGCATGCGATTGGCGGGGAATGCCATAACAGGAATTCTAGCAGCTGTCGTGGCAACCGCGACCTGCTCGATCATTGATCTACCATCAAGTTGGGACCGTGGTCGACGGTTCTAGTTCCCGGGGCGCGGCGGCCTTCTTACCGGGGGAGCTTTGACTCGGCGATCCCAAATCATCCAACGCACGGAAGAGTGGAATATGGGCGGGCCGTCCGGTTTCGCCGCGGGCATGTGAAACTGCACGTTGATGAAAGCTTCCTGCTGAAAACCCGACGGCGGAAATGACGTGCTCCTCACCATCTCTATCGCCGCACGGCTCAAGTCCCTATCGGAATTTTGCAGGGCTTCCGCATCCAGCACACTGCCGTCCTGCGCGTCCAGAATCGCGTGAACGATTATGGGCTGGAAGAAAGGCGAGGTCGGCGCATCGGAAGGATCGACGCGCATCGGAAAGCGATTGGGCGATGCCAGCGTGAACGATTCGCCCGCGTCCGCCATTTCGGGCGCCGGCTTGAAGAGATTCGGATCGAGGTTGGGGGCGTCTTCGAAGCTTTCCACGCGCACCTGCACGGCGGGGCGGCCGTCTTCGAATATGGAAATCTGCCGCGGGAGAGTGTGGCCGTGAAATGCCGTGGCGCCGTCATAGTCGTAGACTGCGTAAATTCCCGGCGCTTCGGACCATGTCTGCAAGAGGCCGGTTGCGCGATCGATGCAGTATTCCCGTTCGACCCAGGCGCGCGGCGCGGGATTCGGCGGGATGGAAGCGCTGAGCAGCAGGCACGATATTGCCTTGCCGTCGCGCTCGACATCCGCGGCGCGAATCGCGGACGCGCCCGCGTTCCGCATGATCGGCCAATGCAGGGCGGAACGGACCAAGTGAACCCGCAAGGGAACCGGTTCGGAGGGATTCGTGCCATAGACGCGACCGTTGGCGCCGATACGAATCACGACGGAATCCTGCGACTGCGCCGTCGCCGTCGCCATCCAGCGCCAGTGCGCTCCCCCGTCGGATATCTCTTCCATCGTCCATTCCCCCTCCATCTCTGCCGCGCCGTTGGTTTCGAATGAAACTTTGAGCGCGTAGGGAGTGGAGATATCGTGCAGATTGAGGTTTTGTCGAGCGCGATCCAGAAGATCGAGCGCGGCGGAGCGATCCGCCGGTTTGGTGAGAGTGCGCGGCTCGCGCGTCACCATCTCGTGCGGATCGGGCGGTGGGGGATTGGTCTGCGCAAAGATTGCTTGAATCAAGATTGTGGGAATGCAAAACAGGGGAACAGCGAACCATCCAAATCTAAAATCAAAGAGCCGGGTGACGGTTCGCATCGGGCCTCCTCAAAATCCAGTGAATTCCAGCAGGGGACCGGCCACGATTCTAATCAAAACTGGCCGCGGGGTGCAATTGGCCGTCCCCGTCGCGCTCAATCATTACCTTAGTAATCTCCGGTAACCTGTCCGTGATCTAAACATCTCGTGGTGAACGTCATATGATGCAAGCTGATGTCCAGGCTCCACATCGCGGCGCTCCTCTGCGGAGTTGGCCTGCTGCTGGCCTTTGCTCTGGCTCCGGCAGTGTTTCCCAACCCCTTCGTTCGCGTGGCCATGGGAGACCTGATCCTGCTGCTGGTGATCGCGGCTGCCTTCACCCTCTGCGCCAGAAATGCCTTCGACAGCCGTGGGCATGCGCGCCTGTTCTGGAGTCTCATGGCCACGGGCATGGCCATGTGGTGCTTCAACCAGGCATGCTGGGTGTGGTTTGAAGTGGTGGCTCGCAAGCCGGTACCCGACCCCTTCCCTGGGGGTATCGTGTTGTTCCTGCACGTTGTCCCCATGATGGCAGCGGTGGCCATCCGCCCCCATCAGGCCGATGAACGCGATGGGATGTTGCCCAGCGCGCTGAATGTGGTCATCCTGCTGGTGTGGTGGGTCACGGTCTACGCCGTCTTTGTCTTTCCCGACGAATACCTTTTCACCAATGTGGCGGTGTCCGACCTGCGTTGGGATCTGCTGTACTTCGTCGAGGGAGTGATGTTGATTGCCGCGTCAGGATCGGCATTCTTCAGCAGTTCCGGAGCGTGGCGCGAGCTCTATCGCAACATTTTTTTCGCCACCGTTCTCTACACATTCTCTTCGGAAGCCGTGAAGGCGGTCATGGTGCGCGGCTACAGAACTGGCGGAATCTACGACCTCCCGTACATCGCCGCTGGGCTGGGGTTCCTGTGGGTGGCCATCGCCGGGCGGCGCCGCCTTGGCGATACCGAAATGAGAGCTTCGATCCCTGGCGCCAGTCGCCCGGTCGCTCCTCTACTGGCGAAACTCGCGCTGCTCTCTCTGCCCCTCATCGGATATTGGGCGCTGTTCCTGAGCCATGATCCGCCCTACCTGCGCCAGGTCCGTTTTACGGTGGCCATGGGCGGCGTCGCCCTTCTGGCCTTTGTCATTTTCTTCCAACAACAATTGCTGGACCAGAGGCTTCTGCAGTTGCTCAAGCATTCGCACCGGAGCTTTGACAACCTCCAGCGGCTGCAGGGAAGAGTGATTCAACAAGCCAAGCTGGCTTCGCTAGGAGAACTGGTCGCGCTCGCCGCCAGCGAACTGGAGTACCCGCTCTCGGCCATCCTGAACAGCTCCGAACGGATGGCAGCCAGCAGCAACCTGAGCCGCGAGCAACTCTCCAACGCGCAGAAAATCGGCCAGCAAGCCCGGCGCACTCGCGAACTGGTCAACGATCTGCTCAGCTTCGCCCAACAGACTCCGGGAGAAAAAAGTCCTCTCGAACTGAAGCCTCTGTTGCAGCGCGCGGTTCAAATGGAAGGATTCAAGCTCGATAAGAAGAAGATCAGCCTGACCGTGGAAAGCAATGACAAAGCCCCCCTGCCTCGCGTTCTGGGCAACCCCAACCAGCTGTTGCAGGCCTTTGTGCAGATCGTCGAGAACGCCGTGGACGCATTACAGGAAATCGGCGGCGGGCGTCTGCAGGTCTCTCTCTGGCGCGAAGGCAACGAAGTCATCGTCCAGTTCGCCGACTCCGGCCCCGGCCTGCGCGATCCCGAGCGCGTCTTCGATCCTTTCTACACCACCAAGCCGGTGGGCAAAGGCACCGGTCTCGGACTCAGCGCCACCTACGGCGTAATCCAGGACCACAAGGGACAAATCAGCTGCTATAACCGGCCTGAAGGCGGAGCCGCATTTGAAATTCGGCTGCCCGCACTCAAAATCACCGCCCCGCTGGCGGAAGCCGCCCGCGCCTGAACGACCAAACGCAACCCGGCGAGCTGCGCTCGCTTGGACAGCCGAGGGCGGCTGTCCCTACGTTTGCCGTTTGCCTTTCTAGCCTCCACTGGCAACGATCGCATCGGCCACTCGTGCCGCGCCCACCGCAGATCGCACATCGTGCGTCCGGATGATGTGCGCCCCTTTCAAGATCAAAATTGTTTCTGCCGCCAGCGTCCCGTAAAGTCGCTCGGCGACGCCCGCATCTTTATCCTTGCCATCGCGCGCCAGCATTCGCCCAATGAATGACTTCCGCGAAACTCCTGCCAGCAGCGGAAATCCCATCTGCTGCAACTCGGCGAAGTGCGCCAGCAGCGGATAGTTCTCTTCGAAACGCTTGCCAAACCCAAACCCCGGATCCAGCACCAAGCGATCGCGCTTGACGCCCGCCAAGGTCGCCGTCTCCGCCCACTGTCGCAAGTCCCGCTTCACCATGAGCACCGGATCGCCAATCGGCGGCAACGACCGCCATTCCTCCGGTCGGCCGCGGGTATGCATCAGCACTGCTCCCACTTTGAGTTCAGCCAGCGTTTTCGCCATCTTCGGATCCCAGCGGAACCCACTCACATCGTTCACTACCTCCGCCCCGAGTTCCACCGCCGCCCGCGCCACGCTTGCCTTGTAGGTATCGACACTAACCACCGCATCGGGCCGTCGCCGCTTCAAATCGCGGATTACGGGCAGCACCCGCCTCCGCTCTTCTTCTTCCGATACTGGTTCCGTTGCTCCGGGCCGCGTCGATTCCCCACCCACGTCAATGATGGCCGCGCCTTCATCCAGTAACTGCTCGGCGCGGACCACGGCCTTCTCGGCGTCGATACAGATTCCTCCGTCGGAAAACGAGTCGGGAGTTACATTCACGACGCCCATGATTAAAGTGCGCCGCCCTAACTCGAGGACGCGAGAGCCGACGTTCCACTGAAAAATCGCCCGCATGTTGCCGCTATTCTAGAACGAGCCCATTTTTTCTGGGTGTTACAATCCACTGCATGCTTCGCCGGCAGTCAGTTGCGCGTCTGCTTCCCATTGTCCTGATGCTGGTCGCGCCACTGCTGGCCGCACCCGTCAAACCATTGCAGGATCGCATTGCCGGCGTGCTCAACGCTCCCGATCTTGCCCGGGGCTTCTGGGGGATCGAAGTCGTTTCTCTGTCGTCCCTTAAGATGACGGGCCGAACGTTGTACTCGCAAAATGCAGACAGGCTCTTCACGCCCGCGTCGAACACCAAGCTGTTCACCACCGCCGCGGCGCTTGCGCTAATCGGTCCCGACTACAAGTTCCGCACGACCGTTGAAACCACCGGCACTCTCGACCGCTACGGCCGCCTGAACGGAGATCTCGTTCTGGTCGGCCACGGCGATCCCAATCTCTCCGGACGTGAACTGCCCTACGATCTCCATACGCAGCGCAACGACGATCCCATTCAAGCTCTCGAAGCGCTCGCCGACGCGCTGGTGCAAAAAGGCGTGAAATTCATCGACGGCGACATCGTGGCGGATGACTCCTACTTCGCCTACGAACGCTATGGCGAAGGTTGGAGCCAGGACGACCTCGTCTGGGCCGACGGCGCTCCCGTGTCCGCGCTGACTATCAACGACAACGTAGTCTTCGTCAACATTCTGCCCGCCGACCGCGCCGGCGAAAAAGCATTCGTCAGCGTCAAGCCCTTCGCCGATTACTACCGCCTCGAGAATCGCATCATCACCACGCCCGCCGGCACCGGGCGCAAGTTTTTTGTCAACCGCGAGCCCGGTTCTATGGTTCTCACGCTGTGGGGCAACATGCCGCTCGGTGACGCCGGCGCCAACGAAGCCCTCGCCATCGAAGATCCCGCCGAGTTCGCCGCCGGGCTGTTCCGTCAGTTACTCGAGAAACGCGGCATCGTTATCTACGGACACCAGCGCACCCGCCACACCGAACTCGCCACGCTTTCCACTTTCAGCGTGACCGCCGTCGCGCCATCGCGCGGAGGCAGCGACAACGACGGCCAGTCAAACCCGCTGAAAGCCAGTCAGCCGATCACGCTTGCCAGTTACGAATCGAAGGCGCTGCTGCAGGATATTCGCGTCATCAACAAAGTCAGTCAGAACCTGCATGCCGAAATCCTGCTGCGCCTTCTGGGACGCGAGCGCGGCAACGCCGGAACGGTTGAAGGAGGGCTCGAGGTTCTTCGCGGATTTCTGACTAAGGCCGGGGTCTCGAGCGACGAGTACGTTTTCTACGACGGCTCCGGACTATCACGCCAGAACTTAGTAACTCCCCACGCCATTGTTCAGTTACTGCGTTATTGCTCGACACAGCCCTGGGGCGCTGACTATAAGGCGACCTTCTCGATCTCTGGCGTGGATGGGTCGCTCACCGAACGCTTCAATTCTCCCCGCCTGCGAAACCGCGTTATGGCGAAAACCGGAGCGCTGGGCGGGGTGAAGGCGCTCTCGGGATATGCGACCACCGATACCGGACAAGAGGTCGTCTTCTCGATTCTCTCCAATAACTTCAATCTGCCGGCTAAGCGAGTTACCGACGCGATTGATGAGTTAGTCCAGGCTATCGTGGATGACGCGCCGACGGGGCAGTAACTACGACGGAGGGCTGCAAATGCTGGCTACAAGCAAGATCGTTGGCTTCGTTCCTACCAAAGATTCCGCGAACGCAAGAAGCTTTTACGAAGGCAAACTGGGATTTCAATTCGTCAGCGACGACATGTTTGCCCTGGTCATGAAAGCCGGGGAAACAACGATCCGCATTGGCAAGGCACAGAACTTCACTCCCGCACCGTACACCGTGCTTGGCTGGGAAGTTGCGAATATCGAGGAAGTCGTCGCCTGGCTTCAGAAGCGCGGGGTCGTCTTCGAGAAGTACCCCTTCGCTCAGGATAAGGAGCTAGGAATCTGGACTGCGCCCACCGGCGACAAAGTTGCCTGGTTCAAAGACCCCGACGGAAATGTGCTTTCTGTCGGCCAGCACAAGTAGAGACGGGGCAAGCCCCGTCTCTACGGCTGGATTATTCCCATCCTCTTCCCCACTCGCTCCAGCACTTCGAGCGCCTGTTGCAGTTCCTCTTTCGTGTGCGTGGCGGTCATGATGGTTCGCACGCGCGCTTTGCCCTCGGGGACGGTGGGAAAGGCGATGCCGGTTCCGAGCACTCCTTCTTTGAACAGTTCGCGGGAGAAATCCATGGTCCGTCGTCCGTCGCCAATGATGATGGGCGTGATCGGGGTTTCACTCGCGGGAGTGGTCTGTCCTCCGATGTTGAAGCCGAGCAGGCCGAGTTCTTTTTTCCAGAAGCGAGTGTTGGCCCAGAGCTGCTCCATCCACTGCGGCTCGGTTTCGAGAACGTCGAACGCCGCAATGCAGGTGGCCGCGACCGAGGGCGGATGCGACGTGGAAAACAGGAACGGCCGGGCGCGGTGATAGAGATAATCGATCAAATCGCGCGTGCCGCAGACATATCCGCCGAGAGCGCCGATCGCCTTCGACAAGGTTCCAACCTGAATGTCGACGCGCCCGTGCATTCCGAAATGATCGATGGTGCCGCGTCCGTTGCGGCCAAGGACGCCGGAAGCGTGCGCGTCGTCGACCATCATGATGGCGCCGTATTTCTCGGCGGCCTCGCACAGCCCAGGCAGCGGGCCGATGTCGCCGTCCATTGAGAACACGCCGTCGGAGATCAGCAGCTTCCTTCCCGGCTGGTTCTTCACGCTGGCGAGTTGCTCTTCGGCGTGGGCGACGTCTTTGTGACGGAAGACGAGAATCTTCGCCCGTGAAAGACGGCAACCGTCGATGATCGAAGCGTGGTTGAGTTCGTCGGAAATAATGAAATCGTCTTTGCCGAGAAATGCCGAAACCGTTCCTGCGTTCGCCGTGAATCCCGACTGGAAGACCACGCAAGCCTCGACGTTCTTGAAGCGCGCGATCTTCTCTTCCAGCTCCATGTGGATTTTCATCGTGCCCGCGATGGTGCGCACGGCGCCCGATCCGACGCCATACTTGCGCGTGGCTGCAAGCGCCGCCTCGCGCAGCTTGGGATGCGTCGTGAAGCCGAGGTAATTGTTCGAGGCGAGGTTGATGACCCGCTTGCCGTCAAAGGTGCAGACCGGCGCCTGCTCGTCTTCGAGCACGCGCAACTTGAAGTGCGTGCCCTTGGCCTTGAGTTCGTCGAGTTGATCGGTCAGGAACGAGAGGGGGTTGGTGCGCGTGGCTGTGGGCATGGGTTCCTCATGGAAGATTTAATTGGTTGCGTGAAAACCAGTTCTGAGCAGAAAGTGTGACCTCGGCGGCTAAACCCGGACTCAAAGCAACACAGTTGCCGCAGCGCTGAAGAGTGTGCGTGAGAACTGGGCCGTCCCTCCGGGACTTAGCTCATTCTTCCCACTTTTCCCAGCGCTGAAGCGCTGGGCTAAGTTAGTTGGCCCCTCCGGGGCTGGATGCTCGAGCTCTTCGTTCCACCGGATTGGCCAAAAACCGGTTCTCGCGCACGCACTGAAGCGCGGCGCCACCCAGAATTAAGTGCAACGTCGAGCTCTTTCGCAGCTCGCCAAAATAGTTTACTCTCGCTTCTGCGATCCAGCCTTGGGCTGTCCGAGCGCCGCTAGCTGGCCTTTGGTTGCGCGCAGATAGTCGGCGGGCGCGATTAGGATCTGCAATCCGCGAACTCCTGCCGAGATGGAAACTACGTCGAACAGCTCGATGGTCTCGTCCATCGTAGACGGGGAAGTCGCGTTTGGCTGCGAGCGCGGTCACTCCGCCGCGAATGTAGCCGGTTAGCGCTTGCAGTTCTTTCACTGGGACGAGCTGAATTTTTCTTTCTCCCGCCGCGGCCGCCAGCGCCTTCAGGTTGAGTTCCTGATCGCCGGGGATGACCGCCATAACAATTCCATTGTGGTCTTGGCTGCGGCCTTTGCTGCTGTCTGGGCGCGCGACCAGCGTCTTGAAAACCTGCTCCGGCGGCAAACCGATCTTGGCGGCAACTGTTTCCGCGGCGAGGTCGTTGGGATCTACATCGTACTCGCGCAGTTCGTAGCGGATTCCCAACCGATCGAGCAGGCGCGCGGCGTTAGTTTTCTGAGCCGGTTTCACGTTGTATAGTGTCCAATGATTCGTTGAGGAGGCTTATCGTGCGTCTTCTGCTCCACTGGATTCTAAGCGCTGTAGCGGTGTGGATCGTTGCCCACGTAGTGCCGGGCATTAGCGTGAGCGGGCCGGTGGCGGCTCTCATTGCAGCTGCGGTCATCGGTCTCGTCAACGCAACCCTTGGATTGCTGCTCAAGATCCTCACCTTCCCCCTGACGATCGTGACGCTCGGCTTATTCTGGTTCGTGATCAATGCGCTCATGCTCGAAGTGGCGGCGGCGTTCGTGCGCGGGTTCCAGGTGCGAGGATTTGTCGCGGCTTTTATCGGCGCCATCGTGCTGAGCATCGTGAGTTCGGTGTTGCAGTGGCTGATCATGCCGCGCCGCAACGCGCGCTAAGAGTTTTGACGGCGCGGCGAGCGGCCGAGCTGCGCTCGGCTTGGACGGGCGAGGCGCCCGTCCCCACACTAACCTGCACCCACACCAACCTGCACCCACACAACTTTGCTTGTTTTCAAAGAACTGAGATTGTAATTATAAGGCGGGGCTTCCGCGCAGCGCGGCGAACACACCATGCACTTGGCGCTCGGTTGCATCGAGCGAGCCGGAGTTATCGATTACGAAATCGGCGGCTTTGATTTTTTCTTCGTCGGGGATCTGCGCAGCCATGCGGCGCGTTACTTCGGCGCGGGCGGCGTCTTCTGAAATTCCGTGGCGGCGGGCGAAACGCAGAATACGCTGTTCGGGCTGGCAGGTCACGACGATCAAACGGTCGAAACGGCTGGCGGTGCCCGCTTCGAGGATCAGGGCGGCTTCGACGATCGCGATGCCCTTCGGATCGTGCCGGCTGATCTCTTTCAGCCATTCGTTTTCTTGTTCGATCACGGCGGGATGAACGATTTCATTGAGTTCCTTGACGCGCGGTGGCGCGCCGCCGGGGACGCCGAACGCGGCTTCGGCCAGCCGGGGCCGGTTGATGCTTCCGTCGGGATTCAGGATTTCGCGGCCGAAGCGTTGGACGACTTCCCGGTAGACGGGGCGGCCGGGATCCATGAGCCAATGCGCGACGGCATCGGCGTCGGTCAGGTGCGCGCCGAGTTTGACAAACATCTCGCCGACGACGGATTTGCCGCTCGCGATGCCGCCGGTGAGGCCGAGTTTTAGCAAGGGGTGCTCACGGTAAGTTCCGTCGTTGGTCGATGGTCGTTCGTCGTTCGCTATTCGCTGTTCGCTGTTCGTCATTCGGCCCGAGGTACGTTCGACCATCTCAGACAACTACGCCCGGGTCAACTCGGGATGTCTGAGCCCTCTTCGCAGCATAGCGGCCTTTACCGTGTTGGCCATCAGCATGGCGATGGTTAGCGGGCCTACTCCTCCGGGAACTAGCGTGATGGCTCCGGCGATTTCGGCTACCTCGGGGTGAACGTCGCCTACCAGGGTTGAGCCTTTGCTCAGAAACGCCTCTTCGCGCTTCTTGTTTCCGGAAAAGAAGCGGTCGAATTCCTTTCGGTCGGTGATGCGGTTGATGCCTACGTCGATCACGGTGGCTCCGGGCTTCACGTAGTCGCGGGTGACCATGCCGGCTCGGCCAATCGCTGCTACCAGGATATCGGCGCGGCGGCAAACTCCGGGCAGATCGCGCGTTTTCGAGTGGCAGACGGTGACGGTGGCGTTCTGATTGAGCAGCAGCATGGCTACGGGCTTGCCGACAATGTCGC
The DNA here is from genome assembly GCA_049513095.1 of Terriglobales bacterium. Classification (GTDB taxonomy): domain Bacteria; phylum Acidobacteriota; class Terriglobia; order Terriglobales; family Acidobacteriaceae; genus Acidiflorens. The sequence continues at coordinate 10,968 of JBEKWL010000008.1, read as the reverse complement.
TGCGTCCGACGACCACGGCTTCCTGCCCGGCGATTGGAATCTGGCTGCGCCGCAGAATTTCCATGACGCCGGCCGGCGTGCAGGGCACAAGGCCGGGACGCTGCGTGGAAAGGTAGCCCACGTTCATGGGGTGGAATCCGTCTACGTCTTTGGCGGGATCGACCGCCAGCAGAACCTTCTTTGAATCGACGTGCGCGGGCAGCGGCAATTGCACCAGGATGCCGTCGATTTCGTCGCGGCGGTTCAGGCCGGCGACGAGTGCGAGCAGTTCTTCGGTCGTCGCGCTTTCGGCGGGCGTGTGTTGTTCGCTGTAGAGGCCGACCTCCTCGGAGCTCTTCACCTTGCCGCGGACGTAGACCTCCGACGCGGGGTTGTGACCGACCAGCACCACGGCGAGCCCGGGACGCACGCCCGATAATGCCAGGGCTTTCGCCTGGGCGGTGACTTCCGCGCGGATTTCACTGGCTATCCTGGTACCGTCGAGAATCCTGGCTGGCATCTAACCTCGCTGCGGCTTGCGGTGAATTGAAAGGCGATTCTATCGCATCGCGAACACCGCGGTGAGTCGTGGGTCGTCCCTCCGGGACTTCGCTCACTTTTCCCTCCTACCCCGCGCTAAAGCGCGGGGCTAAGCTGGTTCGCGCCTTTCGGGGCTGGATGGACGCGCTGCCCACGTTGTTCTAATCACCCCGCGGTACAATGTAGCGGCTGTGATTTCTCAGGATCTGCTCGACATGCTCGTGTGCCCGGTTTGCAAGAAGCCGGTGGTCCTGAATGCGAACGGTGGAAGCCTGAAATGTGGCGAATGCCGCCGTGTGTACCCCATTCAGGACGACATCCCCATCATGCTGGTGGACGCCGCCACCATTGACCCGGCCTGACACCCGGGGCCGACCGATCACACGACAAAGTTCGGTTTTCTCCCGTCACGAAACGACATTTAGTGTCAATCTGGCACCCGGTGGCGCTGTAAGGTCTTCCGGTCGCTAGCTGGTTACTCCCCCCCGCAACCTTTTGCAATATCTTGGGTTCTAAGAGTTTAGGAGCCCGAAAAGCGGTATTTGAAGGGGTACCAAAGTTACGGCATTGCGATTGCATGTAACGAATCGCGTTGCCGATGAATCCAATGGGGCAATGGTGGGGAGGTCGGTGGTGAGAATGGCCATGAAAGAGAGATTTACGGTGACGGAACTATGCGCCCTGAGAAACGACCTGATCCAGGGCGGCATGGTGGATTCCCGCGAAGCAGCGGAACTGCTGCAGGTTTTTTTGGCGGGGCGTGGCTATGGCGTTTCGCAGGCGGCGGCGATCGACGCCGCGGGACGGGTAGAGATGGCGGGGTGTTCGCTGCCGGTGCTGGAGCGTGAACTGGAAGGGCTCGCGCTGGTGATGTGAGGTTTCGCGCACCGACTTAAGAGGTTTCGCACACCGATAAAACGAGGTTAACGGGAAACTGGTCTAGCTCAACTCAGCGATTGACAGTTTCTCAGTACGAAGCGCCGGGCTCAATCGCCCGGCCTTTGTTTTTCCGGGGCGATTTTTCTGGGCGGCTGGTGCAGGCCTGAGCTGGGTCGGGGCAGGAATTTGTCGAACCCGTCCCGTTCACCGACGCAGGGAGAATTCTGACGCCTCCTTCCTGCTCCCCGGCCCCTTCACTTCGCGAGGTTCTCAACCGCCTTTTGCAGGGCGCGCGCGATTTCCTCGGGGTTGGTTTCTGGGGCGAACTGCATAGGCTTGCCGATGCGCACTTGAATCTTTCCGGGCGCGGCATATTTTTTCCCGGCGTTCTTGATTTCAAACAAGCCATCAATCCGCATCGGCAGGATCGGGATGCGCAAGTTGTTGGCGAGCAGGCCGACTCCGGTGCGGAACGGGCAGAGCTTGCCGTCTTTCGTGTGCTTACCTTCCGGAAAGACGAGCACGCTGTAGCCGCGATCGACGGCCTCTCCGGCGTAGGCAAAGCTCTTGCGGAAGCCGGACTGGCGCGGCAGCGGGAACAGGTTGAGCAGGGCGACGGCGAGCGTCCACTGCAGGCGGTCGTAGATTTGGCGCAGCCACGGCCGATCCGGACCGGGCGAGCGCAACATTTCCAGTGCCTCGCCGCGGGTTGCGGTCGCCAGTTTGTGGCGGATGCGCGCGGGCAGCGCAAACTGGATGAAGCCGACATCGACATCGGCGACATGGTTTGAGATCACCAGCAGCGGCCTGCGAACGCCGCGCAAGTTCTCACGCCCGGTCACGCGGGGCCATCCCAGAAGAAACACGGCCGGGCGCGCGAGCAGATAATGCGACGCCAGGCGCAGCCAGGCGGTCGGCCAGCGCAGGGCCCAGCGGGGATAGTGAAAAGCCGCAGAGTGAAACTCGCGACTTTGAGACCCGGAATCCTGAAGGGTGGGACGAGCAACTCTTTCACCCCGCAGCAGTTTTTCCAGATCGCCAACGGTCGCTGCCTCCGCGAACTTCGTTTCGCTCAGGTCGAGCTGGTAGCGGTCTTCGAGGGCGCTGAGCAGTTCGACTCGCTCCAGAGAACTTAGGCCGAGGCCGCTTTCGAGATTCGCGTCCGGCGTCAGGTTCTGTGCAGCGCGGCCGGTGATTCGCGTCAGCAGTTCCGAGAGCGGGCTGGCGGCGCTGGCGGGCGCTTGTCCGCGGAGAGCGGCCTCGACCGCATCATGAATCAGGTTGCGGCGCGGCTTCTCGGTGGAACTGCGAGGGAAATCTTCTTCGGGCCAGACGAACCAGGTGCGCATGCGTTGATATTCGGCCAGCGTTTCATTGGCGCGCTCGACGATGGCAGGCACAGCGGCAGCCGGGACAACGGCGGCCGATCCATCCGGGCTGCGGTCGCGCAGAATCAGAACGGCGCAGGGCTCGGCATTTCCGCCGCGTTCGAGGCCGACGACGACGCAATCTCGAACCTCTTTCTGACCTCGCAACGCCGCTTCGAGGTCCTCGGGATAAATGTTCATGCCCGCGGACGTGACGATCACTTCTTTTTTACGTCCCTTGAAGAAAAGATTACCTTGCTCATCGAGCGCGCCCAGGTCGCCGGTGCGATACCAGCCATCAGCGCTTGCGACCGGTTGCAGTTCGCGTCCGTTCCAGTAGCCGCTGGCGACGCCGCTGCCGCGCACGAGAATTTCGCCGTCGTCCGCCAGCTTGATTTCGCGCCCGGGCAGGATCTTGCCGATGGAACCGCGGCTGGTGTGGAAAGGATGGTTCAAGCTGATCAGCGACGTGGTTTCGGTCAATCCGTATCCCTGGACGACGGCGTATCCCAGGCGATGCCAGAATTCTTCGGTCGCGCGGTCGAGGGCGGCGCCGCCGCTGATCATGGCCCAAAACTTCCATCCGAAGCGGCGGCGCAGGTCGCGGAAGGTCCACCAGCGCCGCAGAAAGTGCTGGCTCCCGGCGGCGGCGTAGCGGGCGGCAAAATTCTCGCGACCGCGGCCGCCATCGGCACTGTCATCGCTACGGACATCGAGATCGCGTTCGATTTTCTGCTTCAGCGACTCGATCATGCGCGGGACGGCCACCAGCACCGAGACGCGTTCGCGGCGGATCGTCGCCATGACTTCGGTTGGGTTGAATGTGTTCTCGAACACGACGGTCGCGCCCAGCAACGGGGGAAGAAAAATTCCCAGGAATTGGCCGAAGACATGGCTGAGCGGCAGCAGGTTCAGGAAGCGAAGCGGATGCACAAGCCGCTCGTACTTCAGGTACTTCTTGATCTCGGTTTCAATCGGGGCCAGGTTGCCGACCACGTTGGCGTGGGTGAGCACGACTCCCTTGGGCTCGGCGGTGGTGCCGGAAGTGAAAACAATTTCGAGAGGATCGGAAGGCTGAATCTGAGCGGGACGAAAGCGTTCGGCCGGATGCTCTGCGACCGCGGCCGCCAGATCGGCGGGATCGATGGTTGCGATACTCTCGACCTTTTCGAAGAGGGGGGCCCGTTCGCGCGGACACAACACCAGTCTGGTTCGCACCTGGGCGCTGATTCGCTGCGCAAAATCGGGGCTGGCGGCATCGTCGACGGGAACGGCAATGACGCCGCAAAGCGCGCATCCCAGAAACGCAGCTACCCACTCGGCACAGTTCGGGCTCCACAACAGGACCGCATCGCCCTTCGCGATGTGGCGTGCCGCGAGCTCGCGGGCAAACTGATACGCCACTCCGGCGACGCGCTGGTAGCCCCAACGCTCGCGCCGGTATCCTCGCGGAAACACGTAGGCGCAGTCGCCACCCCAGCGCTCGAAATCGTCCAGCGAATCCAAAAGACTTGCCCGCACACCCTGTTTAGTAGCACAATTCCCAGAACTTTACAGGTCTGACCGCGGTCGGTGGGATAGTTTGGGGCTGGATGACAACATTTTTTCTAGTTCGCGGCGCCATAGTTCGGGCCACAGCTCGTGCCGTTTTCGCGTTGGGGATATGTGTCCTGATCGCGTGCCAAACCCCCGCGGCCACAAGTGGGACGAGTTCGGAGTCTTCTTCCGCTGCTGGTTCCGCCAACCTTCGGGTGGAGACCCATCAGACGAATGGTCCGGTGCGCGACCTCGGCAAGGACGAGGCTGCCGGCGGACACATTCTGCGCAAGCATGTGGGACAGACCGATGACGAACTGCGCGGGCGCCTGGAGCGTGAGCGCGGTATTACCGGCGCGTCGACATACACCAATCGCTCGGTTGCCGAGCATGCCGTGGGCGCGGCGATCGCAGAATCGCACGACCGAATCGAGCGCTGGCTCGGCCGCTCGGGTGGACATCCTAACCTGGTGCTCGACTACGACAGCGAGGCTGCGATTGGCCGCACCATCAACCGAGGCGAGAACCAGTCGCATCCCTGCTCGCACGCGCTCGTCGTACTGAAATACGCCGGGCCCAACGACTACTATGTTTTGACTTCTTATCCGGAGTGCCGCTGATGAACCCGAAACCGGAAATCGCCGCCGCCAACTTTCCCACGCTGCATTCCTTCCTGCGGGGCTACTTCCATGAGGATGTTGCCGACGAGTACGGAACTCCTCCGGAAGCGGCCGATCAGTTTTGCGAAGACGCCGAAACCGACGAACGCATTCCAGTTGCGCGGGAGTGGCAGCAGCTCGTGGAACTGACGCAGTCAAAGCCCGCCGCTTTGAATGCGGCGTTGAAGAAACTGGGCAGCGCGATTCAGCTGAATGAGGAGGAGATTCCAAAGGTTTCGGCAATCTTCGCCCGTTGCCTGGCCGTGAAATCGCACCGCCGCGTGGCCAACGAGTGAGGGGTCGCGGCAATAGTTGGAAAATGCTACCGGGGCCCGGGGCTGGCCGGTTCGTTTCGCGGAAACGCCCTCGGGGCGCTCGAATCGGCGATGCACCCGCTCAATCAGATTTTGTCGCGGCAGGCCTTACGCAATCGGCGCCCGGTCCTGTAGCATTATGACTCGCCAGGGAATGCGTAAGTAAACATTCGTTTGTGACGCAGGCTACTGCCTCCCAGTGGCAGCGGTTGATATATTGATGCCCGCGAGCTTCGTTGCGCATTATGTTCTTTGGCTTGCTATCGTTCTCAGGAGGGTTTGAATGCCGCAAGATACCTTGACAATCACCGACAACCGCACCGGACAGAGCTACACGCTTCCGGTCGAAAACGGAACCATCCGCGCGATGGATCTGCGCAAGATCAAGACCGGCCCCGAAGATTTCGGCTTAATGACGTATGACCCCGCCTTTATGAATACGGCTTCCTGCCGCAGCGCGATCACCTTCATTGACGGCGACCGGGGAATCCTGCGCTACCGCGGTTATCCTATCGACGTTCTCGCCGAAAACTGTACGTATCTCGAAGTCGCCTACCTGCTCCTGTTCGGCGAACTACCGAACGCCAGTGAATTGCACAGTTGGGTGGATGACATCACGCACCACACCATGCTCCATGAAACCACCAAGAAGTTCATGGAAGGCTTCCGCGATGCCGCGCACCCCATGGCGATGCTGGTGAGCACGGTGGCGGCGCTGTCGACGGTGTATCCGGAATCGAAGAACATTCACGACCCCGCGACCCGGCTGCTGCAGATCAAGCGCCTGATCGGCAAGATGCCCTCGATCGCGGCCATGTCGTATCGCCACAGTGTCGGGTTCCCGTACGTCTATCCCGACAATGACCTCACCTATCCCGAAAACTTCATGAACATGCTCTGGAAGATGGTCGAGCCGAAGTATGTCGCCAATCCGGTAATTGCACGGGCGCTCGACATCCTATTTATTCTGCATGCCGACCACGAGCAGAACTGCAGCACGAACGCCATGCGCGCCGTGGGCAGTTCCCAGAGCGACCCCTATCTGGCCACGGCTGCGGCCGCCGCCGCTCTTTCCGGACCCCTGCATGGCGGGGCGAACGAAGAAGTGCTGCGCATGCTGGATGAGATCGGTTCGAAGAACAACATTTCCGCATACATCAAGAAGATCAAAGAAGGCAAAGGCAAGCTGATGGGCTTCGGGCACCGCGTTTACAAGAACTACGATCCGCGGGCCAAGATCATCAAGTGGGCTGCCGACCAACTGTTCGAAGTTACCGGACGCAATGCCAAACTTGAGATTGCTCTGGAACTGGAGCGCATCGCGCTGGAAGACGAATATTTCGTGCAGCGCAAGCTCTATCCGAACGTGGACTTCTACTCCGGCATCATGTACCAGGCGATGGGCTTCAAGCCGGAAATGTTTACCGTGCTGTTCGCGATTCCGCGCACCATCGGCTGGCTGTCGCAATGGCAGGAAATGCTGACCGACCCCGAACAGAAGATCGCGCGCCCGCGCCAGGTGTGGATCGGGCACAACACGCGGGAATTGGTGCCGATGGACAAAAGGGGGAAAGGTAAATAAGGCAGCCCGCATGCGCTAACCGCCGGCAATGGCCCCGATGACGATAAAAGGCTCCGCCCCGGACGCGACCGCTTCGGGCAGTGGGGAGTCGGGCGGCTCATGGGATAGATCCTGCTCGCAGGCGAAGAAGCGCAGGAAGGGACGGCGCTGTTGCGTGATTTGGTCGCGGATGGTCCCCCGCAGCATCGGATAGCGAGTCTCGAGCGCGTCGAGGACTGAGCGCTGCGTAACCGGGCCTCCGACTTCGAGCGTCACCTCGCCGCCGACGCGCGCCAGGTTTCGGAGATGGAACGGGAGAATGACTCGGATCATACTAGAATCGGTTCGTAAATGAGGCAGTCCTTCGCATCATCAGCGAAAGGGATGATCCGTCATCCGCAGGAACCGCCATCTAGCCTCCAAGCTCATCACCAGATTGTTCCTCGAGAGGTGTATTTCGTTAGCACCATGTCGCCGTCCTGGGTCTGCCCGTTCTCAGTCCACTCAATGCGTCCCGCAAGAGCGGCAACGGGAAAAAGATCTCCGCGGATAGTATCCTGTGCCAAATGACTATTCAGACAATCGTAGTCATAGCTTGTCACCTTCGCGGTAACGTCCAGCTTCAAACTCCCATCCAGCTCTTGATAGGCAGTTCCGTCGCCCTTTAGGAAATCTTTCCAGGCGCTAGGGCATTTCTGTTTCCCTTCGAGCGCTATGTTGAAGGGCCCGGCTTGATTGCTGGATATCTGGGCGACAACTCTCCAGCGGTCGCCGGCCCACTGCCATTCGTATTTTCCAACTACTCCCTGAACTTGCTTTTGCAGGTTCTGAATCTGGGCACGGTCAAGCTGGTGTTGATAAAAACCAAGGGCCGCAACGATTACTGTACCGATAAGCCCTATGATCGCAGCCCATATCGTCCCTTTCTTATCGGACGGCATGTTGACCTCCAATGGGAAGGCTGGAGTCGAGACGCCTGGCCTTTCTCGAAGCTCCGCAAACCAAACAACGAACAGACCGATCATAATAACTGCGGAGAGGACAGCGCAAACGGCCGGCAGCAAAAATGCGCCTTCGATACTTCGCGAACAGAGATGAGGCAAATTCGTTATTCACACCAGCGTCTGCACCTCGACAGACAGCACCGCCGGAAGATCGCGGACGATGGGGGCCCAGCTGTCTCCGGCATCGGCGGAGGCGTACACCTGGCCGCCGCTGGTGCCGAAATACACGCCGCATTTGTCGAGCGCATCGACGGCCATCGCGTCGCGCAGCACGTTGACGTAGCAGTCGCGTTGCGGCAGGCCTTTGGTGAGCGCCTCCCACTCGTTTCCTCCGCTGCGGCTGCGGAACACGCGCAACTTGCCCTCGGGAACAAAGTGCTCCGAGTCGCTCTTGATGGGGACGACATAGATGGTTTCGGGCTCGTGGGCGTGCACGTCGATGACGAACCCGAAATCGGTCGGTAAATTGCCGCTAATTTCCTGCCAGGAATCGCCCGCGTTGTCGCTGCGCATGACGTCCCAGTGCTTCTGCATGAAGAGCACGCCGGGGCGCGACGCGTGCATCGCGATGTGGTGAACGCAGTGACCGATTTCGGCAGTCGGGTCGGGGATGTACTGCGAACGCAGCCCGCGGTTGATCGGTTTCCACGTCTTGCCGCCATCGTCGGTACGGAAGGCGCCAGCCGCCGAGATCGCGATAAAGATTCTGGCAGGGTTGCTTGGATCGAGAATGATGGTGTGCAGACACATCCCACCCGCGCCGGGCTGCCATTCAGGACCGGTGCCGTGGCCGCGCAGTCCGGCGAGTTCCTGCCAGTTCTCGCCGCCATCGGTCGAGCGGAACAGGGCGGCGTCTTCTACTCCAGCGTAGACCGCGTCGGGATCGGTGAGCGACGGCTCCAGATGCCACACGCGTTTAAATTCCCAGGGATGCTGCGTGCCGTCGTACCACTGATGAGTGGTGAGCGGCTTGCCGGTTTCCCCAGACGCGTCGTAGACGAACTTGTTGCTTGCGGCCTGCGGGGGGCCTGGCGCGGGCGGCTCCCCGGGCGGCGTTCCGGGCTGGTGCCAGGTTTTGCCGCCGTCGTCGGAGCGTTGAATCAGCTGCCCGAACCATCCGCTTGTCTGCGACGCGTAGATGCGATTGGGATCGGCGGGCGATCCTTTCAGGTGATACATCTCCCAGCCCGCGAAGTGGGGGCCGCTAACCTCCCATTTTTCGCGCTTGCCGTCCGACTCTAGAATGAAAGCGCCTTTGCGGGTACCGACTAGAACTCGTACTTTGCTCATACTGCGCTCCTTACTGTCTGTTTCACTTTCTATTTCATTCACCCCGATAAGCTCGCTGCAAGCCTTCAATGTGCTAAATTTTGAGCCTGCGCCGCGGAAGCACGGTTGTGCACCGCGTCGCAGGCTCGCTCGCTATTTACTCGCGTCCGAATCTGGCTTTAAGCTGCTTTTGCAGGCTGAGGGCGCATCTGTTTCATAAACTCACGCATGGCAGCGACATTGCCGGGAGAGCGGCTTTCGATCCAGGCTTCGTAGCGCTTTGCAGCTTTTTCCAAGTGTGCGAGGAACTGCTTATTCACAAACCGCTCCCGAGCCTGCGGGACGACGGGCTTGACGCGCTCCCAAACCCCGAAAAACTCGCCGCTGGTCTCAAAGAAGAGGTCTTCGTGGAGCAGACCGTAGTTGAGCATGGCGCAGGCTTGGTCCCAATAGCTGAGCACCATCATTGCGAACGCGCCGGTTTCCGTTCCGGGCGCCGCGAGCCGCATCCAGTCCTCTAGATTGTCCACGAAGTAGTTCTTGAAGAACCAGTCGCGGGCTTGGCGCAGCCGGGCCTCGCGGCGCATATCATAGATCTGCAGGTGGAGTTGCGCTTGTTCGTGCGTGGGTTTTGCATCCATGGTTGTCTCCTTATTCTTGCATTGTTTTTTGTGAATCGGGCTTCTTCTTCACCGTCAGCGGCCTCGGCGACTGGCCATGATTCAGATGTACGGCAGCACGCCACTTGGGCTGCATAGTGGTTGAGAATGTCCCCACGGCCGGAGATTATGGAACATATTACTTGTGCAATGCAAGTGAAAAATATTATGATAAAAATATGCCCAAGAAGCACAATGCCCGGCGCCGGTCGGAGTGTCCGCTGAACGCTTCCGTGGAGATGTTGGGCGATCGCTGGTCGCTGTTGATCATCCGCGACATGATGCTGCAAGAGTTCCGGACGTACAAGCAATTTATGGAGTGCTACGAGGGGATCGCTTCGAACATTTTAGCCGATCGCCTGCGCAAGCTGATCGCCTATGGGATCATCACCGCGGAACCAGATCCTTCGGACGGGCGAAAACGGATCTACCTGTTGACAGAGAAAGGGATCGATCTGGCGCCGGTCCTCACCGAAATGGTCGTCTGGGCAGCCGCCCACGAAGATACAGGCAATCAAGCGCTGGTCCGGCAAATGCGAGAGGACAAGGAGAAATTTCTGGAGGGCGTGCGGGAACACTGGGCACTCCGCCATTCAACCCGAGCTTAGAATGCGCATTGCCCCAAAGAGCGGCGCGGCGGGTGGGCACCGTTGCTGCTCCGTGGTGGAGGCGGGAAGCGTTTTTTTCCGGAACCGGACGTACACTCCCTTTCGGTAACCCCCGGTAATCGTCGGTAACCATCGAACTGAGAGTGGGGGGCCTTACAATTACCTTACTCCGCGATCCCGGTTGCGCGGTTTGCGGGGTTTCGCATGGGAATCTCCCGGCGAGGTTCGGACCCGTTGGGCAACGCTGGCGGAAAACGCAGGCGTTCGGCGGGAAAAAGGCTGGAGTCCGCTCCCTATGGCGTTTGGTTTTGGCTTTAACAAACAGAAGGTTCTTAGTGCCGCGGAAAAGTTTGTCCAGCAGGGCAAGCTGCAGAACGCCATTGCTGAGTACGACAAGGTCCTGAAGCACGATGCCAAGGATCTTACCGTCAACAACACCATCGGCGATCTCTACTCGCGTCTGGGCGACACCGCCAAAGCCATCGAGTGCTTCAAGACGGTGGGCGATGCCTATGCGGCGCAGGGCTTCACGGTCAAGGGCATCGCCATGTACAAGAAGATCACCAAGCTGCAGCCGAGCGTGGATGGATCTT
>JBEKWL010000007.1:0-42873 GCA_049513095.1 Terriglobales bacterium | reverse complement strand
CGGCCAGCATGGCGGAAACTCTCGCGATGTTGTGTCCCTGCGGGCCATGGGGCTGTCCGCAGCCCAGGATGACATCTTCGACTTCGCGCGGATCGAGCTGGGGTGTCTTGCGCAGCACATCTTGGATGCAGTGCGCCGCCAGCTCATCTGGACGCGTCAGGTTGAACGATCCGCGAAATGACTTGGCCAGAGCTGTGCGCGAACTGGCTACGATGACTGCTTCTCTCATGAGGTCTCCTATGTCTTTGTCATGCGCACAGCGAGTTTCCCTCTCGCCCGCGTTGTCCCATGGCGGTTCCGAACCCTACGCGGCCGCAACCTGCTCTTTGTCGAATTCGGCAAAAGTCTTGCCCTCTTCCGCCAGGCGCTGCAGCAGAGGAGCCGGCGCCCACAGTTCTCCGTGCTGTTTGTGGAATTCGCAAACTCGCTGGTAGACCTTTTGCAATCCCACCGTGTCGGCATGCCACATCGGCCCGCCCCGATAGGCGGGAAATCCGTACCCGTTGAGATAGATGATGTCGATGTCGACTGCCCGCAGCGCGTATCCCTCTTCCAGAATCCGCGCTCCCTCATTCACCAGCGCATAGATACAACGATCGACGATCTCTTCGGCGGGAATCTGCCGCTGCGGGATTCCCGCGTCCGCGTTCCACTTCCGCACCAGGGCGGCCAGTTCGGGATCCGCGCTGGCGCGCCGGTTTTCGTCGTACCGGTACCATCCCCTCAGCGTTTTCTGGCCGTACCGGCCCATTTCACAAAGACGGTCCTCGGCGAACGGCTGGCGGATTCCGGGTTTTTCGAGATGCCGATACTCTTTGCGAATGCGCCAGCCCACGTCGAGACCCGCCAGGTCGCCCGTTGCCAGCGGCCCCATGGCCATGCCGAAGTCGACGAGCGGCTTGTCTACCGCCTCCACCTCCGCCCCTTCTTCGATCAGGAACTGCGCTTCCCGCCGATACGGGCCAAACATGCGGTTGCCTACGAAGCCGCGGCAGTTTCCCACCAGTACCCCGATCTTGCCCAGTTTCTTGGAGAGTTGCATGCAGGTGGCAATCACTTCTTTGCTCGACTTCTTTCCGCGCACAATCTCGAGCAACCGCATTACGTTGGCCGGACTGAAGAAGTGTGTTCCGATTACCGCTTCCGGTCGCGACGTGCTCCCGGCGATTTCATCGATATCGAGCGTCGAAGTGTTGGTCGCCAGAATCGCTTCCTTCCGGCAGATGCGGTCCAAGTCCGTGAACACCGTCTTCTTCAGCGCCATACCTTCGAACACCGCCTCGATCACCATGTCCACACGGGAGAACGCATCGTAGTTGAACACCGGCGTGATCAGCTCCAGGCGCTCGTCCACGAACGCCTGGGTGAAACGCCCGCGCTGCACCGAACTGGCGTAGTTCTTACGGATTTTTTCCATCCCCAGATTGAGCGCCGCCTCATCGACGTCCTTCAGCACCACCGGAATGCCCGCGTTGGCAAACACCATCGCGATGCCTCCGCCCATCGTTCCGGAGCCGACGATCGCCACGCTGTTCACCGGGATTAACGCAGTTTCTTTGGGAATGTCGGGAATCTTCGCGACCTCACGCTCGCCAAAGAAAACATGGATGAGCGCCTTCGACTGATCGGAGAAAAGGCATTCGGTGAAAAGTTTCGCCTCCGCCTGGCAGCCTTCCTCGAAAGGCAATTTGGTTGCAGCCTCCACCGCATCGATCGCCGCCAGCGGAGCTTTCAACCCTCGTTGTTTCTTGCCGGCTGCGTCGCGCGCCGCCGCAAAAACCGCTGCGTTCTCGGCCGCCGTACCCAGCTTCTCCGCTCGCACCCGAGTTTTCGGCGCGGGCTTGCCGGCAAATTCGCGTGCGAAAGCCACCGCCCCGGCGAGTAGGTCCCCGTCGATCAAACGGTCGATCAGTCCAAGAGCGGCCGCCTCGCGTGCGGAAACCGGCTTGCCCCCGGCGCACATTTCGACAGCCTTGGCGACCCCTACCAGGCGGGGCAGACGCTGCGTTCCACCGGCCCCGGGAATGATGCCCAGATTCACTTCCGGCTGACCCACCTGCGCCGTAGGCGACGCGACCCGGTAGTGCCCAGCCATGGCGAGTTCCAGTCCGCCTCCAAACGCGGTCCCGTGAATCGCCATCACCACCGGCTTGCCGCTGTCCTCAATGCGAAGCAGCAGGGGAAGCAGGCTTCTGCGCGGTCCTCCCGAGGTCATCTTCCCGAATTCCTTGATGTCCGCGCCGGCGACAAAAGTGCGGCCGCCGCCGATTACGACCGATGCCTTAACGGCCGGGTCTCCGTTCATCTCGTCAATCGCCGCCAAGACTCCCTCCGGCACGCCCGGACCAAGAGCGTTCACCGGTGGGTTGTCGATGGTAATGACCGCGACATCATTGTCTTTGCTCACTCTCACGAGGTTATTCATAGGGCTCTCCTCAAAATTCAGATCCAGAATCACCAAAAAATTCTCATTACCAGGCCGTCTGGCCTCCATCGACAACCAGCACGTGTCCCGTCACGTACGCCGAAGCGTCCGATGCCAGAAACACGGCTGCCCCTTTCAGATCGTGATCGCCGCCAAAGCGGCCCAGCGGGATCTTCGCCAGCAGGGAATCTTTACGGTGCTCGATGATCCAGCCCGACATATGCGTCGGAAACCATCCCGGGGCGATGGCATTCACCTGGATGTTGTGCGGCGCCCACTTGCACGCCAGATCCCTGGTGAACGCAATCACTCCGCCCTTGCTCGCGTGGTAGCCGATTGCCTGCAGTTCCGCCGACGCTCCGCCCAAACCCGCCACCGATGCCATGTTGATGATCTTGCCCGACCCCTGCGCGGCCATAGCCTTGCCCACCGCCTGACAAAACAGGAACGTGCCGGTCAAGTTGGTGGAAAGAACTTTGTTCCACTGCTCCAGCGTCATGTCTTCCACCGAAGCTCCCCACGACACGCCGGCGTTGTTGACCAGGATGTCGACCCGGCCAAACTTCGCGAGCGTCTCCTCCACGACTTGCTGAATCGCCGCCTTCTCTTTGACGTCGCATCCCAACGCCAGCGTCTGCACGCCCAGGCTGCGCAAGGCTTCCGCTGCTTCCTCGCAGCGCTCCTTCTTGCGGGCGCAGAGCACCAGATTCGCCCCCATCTCCGCCAGCCCTCCGGCCATCTGCAGACCCAGTCCCATCGAGCCACCCGAAACAATGGCCACGCGTCCGGTCAGATCGAAAAGTTGTTTGACATTCACTTCGGGAACGGCCTTCCCGCGGGGCAGAGCCCCGCGAAAGTGATAGTTAGTATCATATTAGAGTCGCTAATGTCAACCCACTTTTTGCGCGATTTTCAAACCGCTCGAGACTCCCAGGCTGTCCGGCGCAATCGCGCCCGAACTACTGCTGGAGGCGGAGCGCCACCCGCCCCGAGATCTCGCCGCGGCTCAGTTGCCCCAGAACCTCTTGGGCCTCAGCGAGCGGGCGCGTGCTCACCTGGCAATGGACCTTCCCAGCTGCCCCCATCGCCAGAACCTCGCGCAGATCTTCCCGCGTGCCCACCGAGGAAGCCTTGATCTGAATCTCGCCAGCCGCCATCAGAATTGGCGGAAACGCGATATCCTGTGCGGGCAATCCCACCACCAGCAGCGTTCCCGTCGGTCGTACACAAGGGAACGCCATGTCGTACGCGGACTTGGCCGCCGAGGTGACCAGGGCAACGTGCACCCCGCCGGAGCTTCGTATTTCCTTAACTACTTTGCTCGTTGTGGCGTTCAATGTTCGAGTGGCGCCCAGCGATTTCGCCAGCGCGAGTTTTTCCTCGGAAATATCGATCGCGGTCACTTCCGCTCCGGCTGCCCGGCCAATTTGGACGGCAATGTGGCCGAGTCCGCCCACGCCGAAAACCGCCAACCGCTGCCCGGCGCGAATCTTGGCCTGCTTCAGCGCGCGATGAACCGTGACTCCCGCACAAAGCAGCGGCGCCGCCTGTTCCGAGGGAAGCGTTTCGGGGATCTTGATCACGTGGCTGGCGGGAGCCTTCGCATATTCCGCATATCCACCATCCACCATGACGCCAGTGATGCGCTGCTTCAGGCACAGATTCTCGTTGCCTTCGCGGCAAAACTCACATTGCCCGCATGTCCACTGCACCCACGGCACCCCGACACGGTCTCCGACTTGGACACTCTCGACCGCCGCGCCCCGCTCCACCACCCGGCCTACGATCTCGTGCCCGAGGATCAGCGGTTTCTTCACGATGCCGGCCAATTGCGTCCAGTCGCCATCGGCCACGTGCAGATCGGAATGACACACACCACAAACCTCTACCTCGATCAAGACCTCGTCCGCGCCAGCTTGCGGCCGAGCCACCTCCTCCAGCGATAACGGTGTCTTGAATGCGTGCAGAACGGCGGCCTTCATCGCGTTTCCTCTCTAACAGGCATGCCACACCAACTAAGAAGTGCTGGGCGATCCCGGAAAACCTTACGGCCGGATGCCGCGCAAGAAAAACTCCACCGCGCTTCGCACCCGGTCGGTGAGCTTGTGCGGCCCGGTCAGATCCACCGCCCATTGCCGCACCACCGTGTTGTAGAGCCCTTCCATGAATTCCGCCAGATGCACGACCGGAAACGCGTGCGTCACTTCGCCTCGCTTCTGCCCCTGCGTCAGAATTTCCCGCAGCAGACTGGCGGCAGCCTCCTCGTGCCCCCGCAGTTCTGCCGATCGCACCGGATCCATGGCGCCCGACAACACCACCGCTTGCCACAGTTGCCGGTCGGATTCCACCTCCCGCGCCAGGCTTACGTACAGCCGCCGCAAACGCTCGCCCGTCCCCGCCTTGCTCGAAAGCTCCGAACGCAGCCTCTCGCAGATACAGGCAAATCCGCGTTCTCCCACCTCGCGCAGAACCGCATCTTTACTGGGAAAATACCGGAAAAAGGTGGGCTGGCTGACTTCGAGCATTTGCACGATGTCGTCGATTCTGGTGTTCTCGTATCCGTGCTTGCGAAACAGCTTGATCGAGGTATCGATAATCTGCTGTCGCAAGCGCGCCTTCTTCCGTTCCCGCAGCCCGACCGCGGGCTGCTCTACAACTGTCTCTGCGACCGCACCCCGTGTCGCGAGCCCACCAGCCATGATCTCTTCCTCCTGCATCGATTACCGGCACGTCCCCAACCGCAACGTCCGTAAAATGTGATAGTAACTATAACAAAATAGCGACTAATGTCAAGTTGTCTCCACCCCGGCCCGGGTGTTGTTCACCCCCGAATTTTCCCGGAGTACAGCGCCATACCCACCACGGCGTCAATTCCCAGCGCGTCGAGGCTGTCGATTTCGTGCTGTTCGGTGATACCGCCGGCGACCACCAGGTGCCGTTTGGTGGCGCGCCGGATGGCGTGAACCGTCT
Source organism: Terriglobales bacterium (assembly GCA_049513095.1). GTDB lineage: Bacteria > Acidobacteriota > Terriglobia > Terriglobales > Acidobacteriaceae > Acidiflorens. The sequence goes on along the minus strand of JBEKWL010000007.1, from coordinate 37,478 downwards.
CCATCGGAATTCCGCCCATCAAGCCTTCCGTATCGATGTGGGTATAGAGGAAGGTCTCGCAGAAAGGTTCCAGCTCGCGAATCATGTCGAAGGCAGTGACAGCAGTCTGCGTGCGCCAGCCGTCGATCGCGACAAGGCCTCCGCGGGAATCGAGAGCAAACATGAGTGCCGCTCTCGGGAGCTTGTCTGCCAGTGCGCGCGCGTGCTCGTGGTTGATCCGGCCTTCGGTCATCAACGCGGACCCGATGATCACCTTGCGCGCACCCAGGTTCAGAAGTTCCTGGGCAGTTTCGAGCGTGCGAATGCCGCCGCCCACCTGGCAAGGCAGGCGTCCGGCGATCTGCTTCACCAACGACCGGTTGTCGCCGGTGCCGATGGCCGCGTCTAGGTCGATGAGCTGCACTACGGGATACTTGGAAAAACGCTCGATCCAGTAATCGAAATTGTCGAACTCCAGTTTCTTCTTTTCTCCCTGAACTAACTGCACGATCTTGCCGCCCATCAGGTCGATTGACGGAATCAGCATGGCCACCTCACCGGCACGTTGGCAGCGCGCAGTTCAAGTTTTAATTGTCCGATGTTCTCGAGACCGAAATGAAAAATGGAAGCGGCCAAAGCCGCGTCCGCGCGCCCGCTCTGGAACACTTCAATGAAGTCCCGCGCCGACCCGGCGCCGCCCGACGCGATCACCGGAATGGAAACTGCGTCGGCCACCAATTGCGTCAACTCACAATCGAAACCAGCTTTGGTCCCGTCGCGGTCCATCGAAGTGAGCATGATTTCTCCCGCGCCGCAAGCGGTCGCTTCCCGCGCCCATAAAATCGCGTCCCGGCCTGTGGGAATGCGCCCGCCGGCAACGAATACCTCGAAGCCTCGGTTTCTCCGCTTGGCATCGATGGCAACCACCACCGCCTGGGAGCCAAAACGAGCGGCAATTTTTCCGATCAGTGCCGAATCCTTCACCGCGGCCGAGTTGATCGCGATTTTGTCGGCGCCCGCCTCGAACACGGCCTCGGCGTCGGCGAGTTCGCGGATTCCCCCGCCGACCGTGAACGGAATAAACAAACAACGCGCCGTGCGGGAGACGACATCGATCATCATGCGGCGCTTATCGCTGGTCGCCGTAATATCGAGCAGAACGATCTCGTCCGCGCCATCGCGGGCGTGAGCAGCGGCACATTCCGCGGGGTCGCCGGCGTCGCGCAGATTAACAAACTGCACGCCTTTCACGACCCGGCCGTCGTCCACATCGAGACAGGCGATGATGCGTTTGGTGAGCACTTATTAAACCTCACAGAAATTCTTGAGCATGAGCAACCCCACGGTCCACGATTTTTCCGGATGGAACTGCACCCCGAAAATATTCTCTTGTTCGACCACGGCGGAAAACTGCGTTCCGTATTCGGTCGCCGCCGTGGTGGCGGCAACCACCGGCGCTTGAAAAGAATGGGTGTAGTAGACAAAGGATTCAGGCGCGACGTTACGCAACAAGCGCGAGCCTTCCCGCACCGCCAGCGAGTTCCATCCGACGTGCGGCGATTTCACCGAAGAAGGAAACGGCCGGCATCGGCCAGCAAAAATTCCCGCTCCCGCAAACTCGGGAGCCTCGTCGCTGCCCTCGAACAGCCACTGCATTCCCAGGCAGATCCCAAGGAATGGCTTGCCGGCACGCGCGCCTTGCAGCACGGCGTCGCGCAAGCCCGTGTTGTCGAGCGCGCCCAATGCGGAGAAGTGCCCGACGCCAGGCAGCACGATCTTGTCCGCCGCCGCTACGGTTTCAGGCTGCGTGGTTAGAACAACGTCGGCGCCGAGATAATCAAACGCCTTCTTCACCGAATTCAAATTGCCCGCGCCGTAATCCACGATGGCGATCGTTGGAGCGATCATAGAAGCCCCTTGGTGCTCGGCAGCATGCGCCCCAACCGCCGGTCGCGCGAGCAGGCTACGCGCAGAGCGCGGGCAAAAGCTTTGAACAGCGCTTCGATCTTGTGATGGCTGGAACGCCCGTATAGCACACGGGCATGAACATTCGCGCGCGCGCCGCGTGCGAAGCCCTCAAAAAAGTCGCAGACCAGTTCCGTCTGCAGATCGCCGACCCGCGCCGCGCGAACCTTAGTCTCGACCACGGCCACCGCGCGGCCGCCAAAATCCACCGCCGCCAGGCCGAGAGTTTCGTCCATGGTCATCAGAAAATACCCGGCTCGCCAGATGCCGCGCCGGTCGCCCAGAGCGCGGTTGAACGCCTCACCCAAAGCGATTCCCACATCTTCTACGGTGTGGTGCTGATCCACATCCAGGTCGCCCCGAGCGGCGAGTTTCAAATCAAATCCACCGTGCCGCGTGAACAGTTCGAGCATGTGGTCGAAAAAACGGATGCCGGTGGAGACTTCGTACTTCCCGCGGCCCTCGATGTTGAGGACAATTTGAATTTCTGTTTCCGCGGTTTTGCGATGCAGTTTAGCTTTCCTCACGACTGCACCTCGTTTGGAAACGGCCTCCGCAACCCGGTTCGCAACCCAATTTGATTGATTACGTCGCGCATGGCAAGAATGAGAGTTTGCGTGTGCTCGTCCGTTCCCACGGTGAGGCGGACGCAGCCTTCGCATCCCGGGTCAAAGTGCCGGTCGCGCACCAGAATTCCGCGATCGCGCAGCGCGCGAACAAATTCCGCGTGGCCTAAGCCGATGCGAACCAGGACAAAATTCGCGTGGCTCGGCCAGTAATGCAGAGCCAGACTGCCAAGTTCCAGTTGTAGTCTCTCGCGATTGCGTCGCACTTGCGCGACATAGCCGTTGACATATTCCTGATCATGAATCGCCGCCGGAAGAATTGCGAGTGCGGCCACGTTGACGCTGTAGGGCGAGGCAACGCGCCGGACCATCGCCATCTGCCGTGCGTCTCCCGCAAGAATGCCAATGCGCAGTCCGGCAAGTCCGTAGGCCTTGGAAAAAGTGCGCGCCACGAAAAGATTCTCGATTTGCCGGGTGCGGTCGATGAGCGTTTCTCCGTGAAATTCGAAATACGCCTCATCGACCAGCACAGCCGCTTGCGGCGCTGCTTGCGCAATCTGAATGAGGACATTGCCTGCGACCGCGGCTCCGGTCGGATTGTTAGGATTCGCCACGGCGATGAGCCGCGTGCGCGGGCTAATCTGGGCGAGCAGTTGCTGCGTGGGAAATACAAAATTGTCGCCGGCAGGCACCTCGATAACGCGTGCGCCTTCGGCCAAAGCAAAGATCGCGTACATGGCGAAGGTGGGCACAACGATAAGCGCTTCGTCCCCAGGCTCGAGATACGTGGAACAGAGCAGATGAATCGCTTCGTCAACTCCGTTCGTGAGCAAGACCTGTGCCGGATCGAGCCCTAGAAAACGCGCGACTATTTTTTCCACCGGCTCGCGCTCGGGATAACGCGCCAGGCACTCGGCATCGAGCGACCGCAGCCCCGCCAAAACGCTCGGCGAACACCCTATTGTGCTCTCGTTGAAATCGAGGCGCAGTCCCGTTCGCCCAGCCAACGGGGGCCGATAGGTGTGCAACTTCTTTACCGCATCGCGAGCTTCAAGCATGGGAGCACCTCACTCGGAACGCTTCCGCGTGTCCCTTCAATCCCTCGGCAGTTGCCAGCGTAATGCCTGGCGGCCCGATCCCGCGGATGCCCGCGCGGGACACTTGCTGACAGCCAATGACGCGTACGAAATCGAGCACGCTGAGGCCGCCACGCACCCGGGCCATTGCACCCGTGGGCAGCGTGTGGTTCGGTCCGGAGACGTAGTCGCCCGCGGCCTGGGGTGTGAACTCATCCAGGAAAACCGCGCCCGCATGTTGCACTGAAGGCGCCAATGCCGCCGGAAGCGTGAGATGCTCGGGCGCGATGCGATTCGACGCTTCAACCGCCTGTTCAAGCGAAGCGACCAGAAGAATCGCGCCGCGCCGGGAGAGCGCTTCAGCGGCAATCGGATTTGCGCGCGCGCGTGCGCGCACCTCATGCTGAACTTTTTTCGCTAACCCGCGTGAAGTTGTTATGAAGACGCACAGCGCGTCGGGATCATGTTCCGCCTGCGCCACCAGGTCGGATGCGATGCAAGCCGGATCGCCGTCTGCGCTGATGACGACAGCTTCGGTAGGACCAGCCAGAAATTCAATAGCGCAATCGAAAGCCACCAGTTTCTTGGCAGCGGTAACGTAGCGGTTGCCCGGGCCGACGATCTTGTCCACGCGCGGAATCTCTTCCGTTCCGTAGGCAAGGGCAGCGATGGCCTGTGCTCCGCCGACGCGGTAAAACTCGCGCACGCCGAGGAATGCAGCCGCCGCCAGCGTTGCCTGCGCCGGGCGCGGAGACGCCACGCGAATCTGCCGCACCCCGGCAACCTGCGCCGGAATCACCGTCATCAGCACCGTGGAAGGCAAAGGATAGCGCCCGCCCGGAACATAGCATCCCACCGATTCCAGAGGGCGCACCATCTGGCCCACGCTTACGCCAGGCTGAATTTCGCGCCGCCACTCTTGAGCCGTGCCCGCCTGCCACTCCGCATAGCGACGGACATTGCCTGCAGCATGCTTGATCGCGTCCTGCAGCTCGGGATCGGTTTGCTCCCAAGCCTGGTGCAGATCGTCCTCGGGAACACGGAGCGGGTCGCCCTTTCCCAATCCGTCCCAACGCGTGGCATAGCGGCGCACGGCGCGATCGCCGTTACGGCAGACGTCATTCACAATGCGGCGGACCGCCGGTTCGACCTCGGCTAGATCGGTCGCACCGCGCCCGGCCAGCGCCGCCACCAGACGAACTTGCTCGGGGCCTTCGAGAATGCGCATGGCGCCATCGCGCATCGCCTTTTTGCCCGCCGCCCGAACCCGCATCACATCACCACCTTGTTCAGCGGATATTCCACGATGCCCTGAGCGTTGGCTTGCTTCAACTTCGGAATCAGCGACCAGGCGGCTTGCTCCTCAATGACCGTGTTCACCGCCACCCACTCGCCATCGGCCAGGGGCGCGACCGTCGGATTTTGCAGCGCGGGCAGAAGCCTGAGGACACCGGGCAGATCTGGTTTGCGCACGTTGAGCATCAGACCGACCCGCCCCAGCGCAGCGATAGCCCCACTGAGCATGACCGCTAGGTTCTCAATCTTTTGCCGCCGCGCGGGATCGGCCCAAGCGGCCTGATTCGCGACCAGTTGCGTGTTCGACTCCAGAACGGTCTCGAGGATTCGCAAATGATTAGCGCGCAGTGAACTTCCCGTCTCCGTCACCTCGACAATGGCATCGGCCAGCAACGGCGGCTTGACTTCGGTCGCGCCCCAGGAGAACTCGACGCGCACGTCAACCTTTCGATTCGCGAAATAATTGCGCGTGAAACTGACCAACTCGGTGGCAATGATTCCACCGGCAAGGTCTTCGAGTTTCTGAAAACTCGATTCCTCCGGCACGGCCAGCACCCATTTGACCTTGCCCATGCTTTGTTTGGCATAGATCAGGTCGCAAACCTTGACCACATCGAGGCCGCTTTCGAGCACCCAGTCCAAGCCAGTCAAGCCCGCATCCAGGGCTCCGTGTTCGACGTACCGCGCCATTTCCTGGGCACGAATCAGCATGCATTCGATTTCGGGATCATCCGTGGCGGCGAAATAGGAGCGGGCGTTGGTGTACACGCGCAGTCCGGCGCGCGTGAACAGGCTCAGCGTTGCTTCCTGCAAACTTCCTTTGGGAATGCCCAGTCGAAATTTCATCGCTCCGCCCTCTCTTGCCCATCCTTCTCCTGTCCCACCAGCGCGCTTCCGGGCGCGCTTCCCAGAGGAAGTTCCTGCATAAAGCAGGAGCGTGTCCCAGTGTGGCAGACCTTGCCCTCGCCCAGCACACGGACGCGCAGCAGTACCGTATCCTGGTCGCAATCGGCGAAGGCAGCAACCACCTGCAGACGATTGCCGGAAGTTTCTCCCTTGGTCCAGAGTGTCTGGCGGGTACGGCTGTAGAACGTCACGAATCCATTGTGCAAGGTCATATCCAGCGCCTGCCGGTTCATAAAGCCCACCATCAGCAGTTCCCCGGTGCCCGCATCCTGAATGACGGCGGGCACCAGACCCTGCATCTTGTCGAAATCGATCTCCATCGAACTCTCCTGATCTTCGTTTAAGAATCGCGGTTTTAAGAATTTTGGTCTAAGAATCACGTGCCCGACTTTCAGAGCTCGCACAAAAGCAAAAAGCCCGCTGGGCGACTTCCCCGCCAGCGGGCTTGGATTTCCTATGAGTGCTTTTGGTTATCCGATGTCCCCCGCCGACACGCTCGTCGCATGGTGATGATGGCGATGGTGATGAGTCAACGGAGACGTCATGAAAATCATACTAGGGCAGTAGAGATATGACTGTCAATCTGTTTCTGGGAGCCTGATCCACGTCGGCCGGTGCTCGTAAAGCGGCGTAAAAGACGCGTGACAGACCCCAGCGCAGCATCTAACATCGGCAGTGGGCTTCTGGGGACACGCGCTGAACGTAGCGCCGCCGGAGCTCCTTTGGAGTATCCTGAATTCTTATGTCTTACCGCTCAAATGCCGCCGAAGCCTGGTCTCCCGACCCGCAGCCCACGGCGGCACAGCCGGAGATTCCACTGCATTTGCTCCCGCCGCCGAGCCTGACGCAGCCGCTCTGGAGGTCGTTGGTCGGCAATCTGCGCGATACCTTCGCGCCGACGAAGCTACCGCCGCTCGAACTCACTTCACGCCCGGTGGATGTCGGCCTGCTGCTCGGGGAGCGTCTGCGCCTGCCTTGGTTTCGCACCGTGTTCACCAACATCGGAGACGTGATCTCGCCGGAAACACTGCCGCCGCTCGAACTTGAATCGCGTCCCGTCGATGTCGGTGAACTCATTACCGATCAACTCAGCCACTTCTGGTGGGGCTCGCTGCTGCGGAATTTGGCCGATCGCGTCGCGCCGGAAACGCAGCCGGCCCTCCATCTGACTGCCAAACCGATTCTGGACATCATTCCGAAGTCCTGGATCCTGCTGCCGTTGTGGTCGGAAGTCGTGGACACGCCGAAGGTGTTTTATCCCGACAAGCCGAAGCCGGCCGACGCGGTGAGGCCAGTCAATCTGCAACCGGCGACGTTGCCGGCGGAAAAGCTGGAGGCTCTGGCCATCGCACCCACTGCCGGCGACCTGCTGCGCGACATACGCCGCTCGCGCATTCGGCAGCGAATCTGGATTGGGCTGGCGGCCGCACAAGTTCTCTACATGGTTCTGGCCGCCGTTGGAAAGCTCTGACCGTTGTTTTTCACCACGGAGGCACGGAGAAGATCCAAAAAAGAAAAAGGCGGTAGTGGGCTACTTTGATGTTGAGGAGCGAGTGAAGATTAGAGGCATTCCCGAAAAACCTAGTTGGTGGATCAGTCTAATTCCAGTCACGCTGATTATCGCTGTTCTTTCCATGTATGGCCCTCACTGGGTTGCCGTGGCTGGAGTCATGGTTTTTCTCAGTATGGTGATCTTCGGTTTAGCGAAGAGACTCCGATAGACTCAAAGTGGCCCACGACCAAAAAGGCGGTTCTCTCCGTGCCTCTGTGACTCCGTGGTAAATTGTTCGTCTCACTGCCGTAACCCCATCCAGCCTTCGGCAATCACCATGGAATTTCCCGGATTGCGAGCATCGTACTTCACCGACGTCGGCAGGCCGAGCCGGCAGGAATGTAGATTGATCCACTGCCGCAGATAGGTGACATCTTGTGACGCCTCATAGGAAACGCCCGCTACGTCATACTGGTAAATCAGCATGGTGGCCGGCCGGTCCGCGGCATTCGTGATTTCCTGGACATCAATCACCGTGCCATCGGTGATGCGCCCGACCGTATTCAGCCAGGTGCGGCGTTCGAGTTCGGCCTCGTTCGCGGGTTTGGGTTTGCGGCGCAGCAGGGCATAGCTGGCGACGCCCACACCAATCGTGCCCAGCGCCACCATGTAGAGACGAAGCGAAATCATTGGCAAGCGAAACCTGATCCTTTCGGATCTACTTTCAGCATAAGCTCGAACCTCGCTAGCCGCCAAGGGCACCAAGGGTGGTGCCGGTGGCCGCCCCGACATTCTTCCCCGTCTCGGTACCCACCACGCCTGCTCTGTCAGCTTCACGATCGACGATTGCCTGAAACTTTCGCAGCACGTCTTCGGAAAGAGTTGGCTTCCGATACTTGCTGACCAGTTCGTCGACTCGGATACGAGCTCGCGTGAAGACGTCGCTCGCTGGCTCCGAGCCACGCGCGCTGCGATCTATGACCGGAGAGGGGAGATGCTGCTCCTGCCGAAAAAGCGCGCGCGTTTCCTTCAGCTTGAGAAATTCTCCGGAGAGCCCGGTTTGCGCGAACATGGCGGTGGCCAGGGTCTCACGGGGAACTTTCTCGCCGCGAGCTTTCTCGCTGGGGACTTCGTCGCCGCGGACTTCGTCGCCGCGAACTTCGATGCCTCGCGCCAGCCGGTACGCCGAGGCGATCGACTCGGCATCAATGACCAGCTTTTCGACGCTGAAACAGGCGAGCGATTCGAGCATACCCGCTCCCGAGATCATGTTGATGCCCGCGAGCGCCCCCAGCATCGCCGAGCGGGCACTCTCGGCGCCGGCCTGGGCATCCACCAACTTCGAATCGGTCGCGACCAGGTAGCCGTGCGTCGGCAGACCCAGACGCTTCCCCACTTCGGCGCACGCCATGTTCAGCATGGCAGTTTCAACCGCGCCCATGGGCGCGCCTCCGGTACGCATGTCGAAGATGGCAGGAGCGCCCCCCCATACCACGGGTGAGCCCGGTCCAGCGAGTTGATGCAGCGTGATGCCAGCCAGCACTTCGGCGGCATGCTGCGTCACCGAACCAGCCAGCGTCACCGGAGCGGTGCCGCCGGCCAGTGGCATGGAGACGATTTGCGCGGGCACACCGGCGCGGGCTAGATCGAGCAGGTTGCGCGATCCGAACTCCGACCAGTTCAACGGCGGCGAGGGACACACATCAAAAACCGCCCGCGGCTGCTGGCGTAACTTGTCGGGACTGCCGCTGTCGGCGGCGAGCAAGTCGATCATGCCTTGCAGGCCGGCCGCGGAGAACGATCCGGTCACCACGGGCTTGTCGGAATGTTGCAGCACGACGAACAGGCGGTAGAGGTCGCCGATCGCGCTGGCCGCACGACTATCGCCGCACGCATCGCTACAGACGACAGCGGTGGATTGCGCGGCGAACTGCGGCAGCGTCTCCGTGACCTGGACAATACGCACCAGGTCGCGGGTCTCGGACGGTCGCGCTTCCAGCGTCTCCGGATCGAGCATCTGCACGCAGCAGGAGCCGGGATCAAAATGCACGTCGTCGCCGCCGTAATGAACGGCTTTCTCTCCCTGACGGTTGTACAGGTAGAAGTCCCGTGGAGCCGATGCGAGGCACTGTTGCACCAGGCGCTCAGGGATGCGTGCCACTCCGTCGTTGTCCGCAACTCCGGCCGCAACCTCAACTCCCGCCGACCGCAGTAGCTCGACCACCGGCGCCGAGCCCACGCGAACTCCAGGGTCCATGAGCAGCTCGAACGCTTCGCGCAGAATGCGGCCGATGACTTCCGGACTGAGCAATTGAATTCTGGGTCTCATGCCTCGGCTATTCCTTTGCTCCTCACTTCGTTCATCACTTTGCCCATCAGATTCTTCGCCAATTCGAGGGCATCGATGGCATTGCGAGAGAAGCCATCGGCGCCGATCTCAGCAGCCCACTTCGCGGTGACTGCGGCGCCGCCAATGATTGCTTTTGCCCGTGGCCGTAAACCATTCCGATCGAGCGCTTCGATCACGGCCTTCTGGCCGGCCATGGTCGTCGTTAACAAAGCGGAGACGCCGACGATGTCGGCGTCGACTTCTTTGGCCTTGGCCACGAACTGCTCGGGAGTCACGCTGGTCCCCAGATCGAATATCTGGAATCCGCTGGCGGAAAGAATGGTGGCGACCAGGTTCTTGCCAATGTCGTGGATATCGCCCCGGGCGGTGCCGAGGACGATCTTGCCCAGAGCCTCACGTTCGGAGCCGCGCTTCAGCATCTCCGGTTCAAGGATCTTGATGGCCGCCTTCATCGCCTCGGCCGACGCCAGCAGATCGGGTAGAAACATTTCGCCGCAGCCGAATTGATCGCCGGCGAACTTGATCCCTGCTGCAAATCCCTGGTTCACCGCTTCGAGCGGATCGATACCGTTGGCCAGCGCCTGGTGTGCCAGTTCAGTAGCCGTATCAGGCGCGCCGTCGATGATGCTTTGGCGCATCGCCCCGAAGAGTGGATCCGACACAGAACCTCCCGCCAAGATCGGCCTTGGGATCGAGCCGGTCAAGAACGGGATTTTACTCCGGTGGGGGTCGGAAAACTGTGATCCGCCGCACATCCACGCGGGCGCTGAACCGTCATCGCCCCATGGCGGGAGTTCCTACTTTGTGTAAGGCAGCGTCCTGGTATGCCCCACTGGCAACCATGCCGACTCGCGGCTTCAGTCCGCTGGCATGGGCGCGGGTCTTGCGACCAGCGCCGGAGCTTTCACAGCGGCGGCCGCTTCCGCAGGAACCTCCAGCCATTTGTGCACTTCCGGCAATGCGCGGCGCATCGCCAGTTCGCCTACGCGGATTAATTCGTCAGCGCGTTTGAAGTCGTCATAGTCAAAGCCCGCGACATCGGGCTCGATAATGACGTCGGCCGCGCTTCTCCAAAGCGAACTGGTCATATCCTGCGCGATCGCGAACGACTGCCCGATGACGTCAAAAAAATGCCGGGGCGCGCTCGTCTTCGACCACTGCCCTCTCAGGTGCACGGCCAGCACGCGCTCCGCGCCCATTTCGCGTAGAGGACGCGTCGGCACGGGATGGGAGAGCATACCATCCACCAGCCAACTCCCGCGAATCTCTACCGGCAGAAACATTCCCGGATAAGCGCAACTGGCGCGCACCGGATCGATGATCGAGCCGGAGGAAAAGACCGCTCCTTTTCCGGTGTTGAAGTCGGTTGCAACCACGCTCAGAGGGATGCGTAACTCTTCAAATGTCTGCACCTTCAAGGTGCGCGCGAGAAACGAGACCATGCGGTCGTTGGTGGCGAAGCCGTAGCGCGAGAGCGTCCAGCGCGCGAAGGTAGTGAAGCGAACTTTGTGGGCGATTTCTTCCAGTTCCTCAATCGTGAGCCCGCTGCAATACGCGGCACCCATGATTGCGCCTACACTGGTGCCCGCAATCATGCGAACCGGGATGCCTTCTTCTTCGAGGACCTTGAGCACCCCAATGTGCGCGAGGCCGCGGGCAAAGCCTCCGCCCAGGGCCACGCCGATTGCGGGCATGCGCTTCGCTTCAGCCGCATTCGACCGGCGCGACAGTTCGCGGCCAAAGGCTTGCACAGACCGTATGACTTTTCCCAGACTCTTCATCAGATCCCCACCATTCCTGGTTTGCCGGGAGCCGCAAACCCCACATCGTTATTGAGTAAGATGCCATGAACTCCTTGCGCGTCACAGTCCACCTTAGTGCTACCGGTAGTTACAATGAGGATCCGCACCGAGTTACCGAAAGATGTGGCCGCCCGCGCGATTGTAGCTAACTCCTTTAATCCTCAGCATTTGCCGCCTTTGAGAGCCCGCAGAGTGAGCTCGTTCTCCTGCCCTACGGGACACAGGAGACTTCAGCGTCTGTTTGGGCGCGTCCAATATTGCTGTGCCTGCAAGCGAGCGCCGGCGCTAGAATCCAGACTTCGCGAGCGACGAAGAAAGCGGGATGGGTACGCACCTGGGCAACGAAGGAGGAAACCAACGGTGGCAAGTTACATTGGCGCCATAGATCAGGGAACGACAAGCTCGCGCTTCATAGTGTTCGATCGTTCCGGACGCATCGTGAGCACAGCTCAAAAGGAGCACGAGCAGATCTATCCCAAACCGGGATGGGTCGAGCACGATCCAGAAGAAATTTGGCGCCGCACGGATGGTGTCATCCAGGAAGCAATGGAAGCTCGCGGGCTCCGGCCGGAAGATCTGGCTGCGATCGGGATCACCAACCAGCGCGAAACCACGGTCGTCTGGCACAAAGTGGAAAGCCCGTTTACAACGCGATTGTCTGGCAAGACACGCGCGTTGCTCCCGCGGTGGCCGAGTTCGCCGCGCGCGGCGGACAGGATCGCTATCGCGCCCGGACCGGCCTTCCGCTCGCTACCTATTTCAGCGGCCTCAAGATTCGCTGGATTCTCGAAAGTGTTGCGGGCGCACGCGCACAAGCCGAAGCCGGCGATCTGCTGTTTGGCAATATCGACACTTTTCTGATCTGGCATCTCACCGGTGGAGCGAATGGCGGCGTGCACGTGACCGACGTGACCAATGCCAGCCGCACGCAACTGATGAACCTCAGCACGCTGCAGTGGGATCGGGACATATTGAAAGACTTCGGCATTCCGATCGCGATGCTGCCGAAGATTGTTTCGAGCAGCGAAGCGTACGGCACGGCGAAGCTGCCGGCGGTTGCGGGAGTTCCCATCGCCGGCGATCTCGGCGATCAGCAAGCCGCTCTGGTCGGCCAGGCCTGCTTCAAGCCAGGAGAAGCGAAGAATACCTACGGCACCGGCTGCTTCATGCTGATGAACACGGGAGAGAAGGCAGTCCTCTCGAACTTCGGTTTGCTGACTACGCTGGCATATAAGTTCGGCACGAAGCCGGCATGCTATGCGCTCGAAGGGAGCATCGCCATTACCGGCGCCCTCGTGCAATGGCTTCGCGACAACCTCGGACTCATTGAAAAGAGTTCCGACATTGAGGCGCTTGCCCGCACTGTGAATGACAACGGCGGCGTTTACTTCGTTCCCGCCTTCTCCGGCTTGTATGCACCGAATTGGAAGGACGACGCGCGCGGCGTGATTGCCGGCTTGACTCGCTTCGTGAACAAGGGCCACATCGCCCGCGCCGTGCTGGAGGCGACAGCGTTCCAGGTGCGCGAAGTGGTCGATGCTATGGCCAGTTCCAGTTCCAGTTCCAACGACTCTGGCATTACGCTCGACGTGCTGCGCGCCGACGGCGGAATGGTGATGAACGATCTGCTGATGCAATTCCAGTCCGACATTCTGGCGAAGCCGGTAGTTCGTCCGATGGTGAAGGAGACCACTGCTCTCGGCGCCGCCTATGCCGCCGGATTGGCAGTCGGGTTCTTCCAGGATACCGACGAACTGGTCGCCAACTGGGCAGTCGATCAGCGGTGGGAGCCGAAGATGGATGAAGAATCTCGCGAGCGGCTTTATCACTTCTGGAAGAAAGCGGTGACGCGCTCGTTCGACTGGATAGAATCGAAGTAAGTGGACCGGCTCTCCGCGGCAAAGACAGCAACTATGAATCGCTCCGACATGTGGCGCCGTATCGAAGCCCATCCCAAAGCCTGGGACATGATTGTCGTGGGCGGCGGTGCCACGGGCGTAGGGGTTGCTATCGATGCCGCAACGCGCGGCTATGATGTGCTGCTCCTCGAGCAGAGCGACTTCGGCAAAGGCACCTCCAGTCGCAGCACCAAACTGGCGCACGGCGGCGTGCGCTACCTGGAGCAGGGCGATATCGGCCTCGTCATGGAAGCGCTCAAGGAGCGCGGACTGCTTCTGCAAAACGCGCCCCACATAGTGCACGATCTGGCTTTCGTCGTGCCCAACTACGACTGGTGGGAGGCTCCATTCTACGGCCTCGGTCTGAAGCTGTATCAACTGCTCGCCGGTAAATACGGCTTTGGAACTTCACGCATTCTCTCCAGAGAAGAGACGCTCGAACATCTGCCAACACTGAAGACCGAAGGCCTGCGCGGCGGCGCCGTTTATTACGATGGACAATTCGACGACGCCCGCCTGCTCATCCACATGGTGGTCACCGCTTTCGAGCAGGGCGCCACCTTGCTCAACTATGTCGAGGTCACGGGACTGACGAAAGACGCTCAGGGATTTGTAGATGGTGTCAGCGCCCGCGATGTCGAAACCGGCAACGAATTTCGCGCGATCGCGAAGGTCGTGGTCAACGCCACTGGCGCTTTCTGCGACCTGCTTCGGCTCCAAGCGGAGCCTTCCGCTACTCCGATGATCGCGCCCAGCCAGGGCATTCATCTGGTCTTCGAATCCAGCTTCCTGCAGGGTGAAAGCGCGGTCATGGTTCCGCACACCAGCGATGGCCGCGTCTTATTCGCGATTCCATGGCACGGTCACACGCTCGTCGGAACCACCGACACGCCCATTGCCGCCGCCACGCTCGAGCCCGTCGCTATGGAGCAGGAGATCGAATTCGTCCTCGCGACCGCTGAACAATACCTGGCGAAAGCACCCACGCGCGACAATGTGTTGAGCGTATTCGCCGGCATCCGGCCGCTGGTACGCGCCACCGGCGTGGCCAGCACGGCGGCGCTGTCGCGCGATCACGTCATCCACATCGATCGCTCCGGCCTGCTCACCGTCTGCGGAGGAAAATGGACGACCTACCGGCATATGGCCGAGGATTGTGTCGATCAGGCGGCAACCCTCGCGCAGTTGCCGGACATACCATGCGCGACCCACCACCTGCACATCCACGGCTTCCACGAAGTTGCGAAAGAAGAGGCTGCGAAAGATTTCCCCTCGCTGGCTGTCTACGGATCAGATGCGCACGAGATTCGCAAGCTCATCGCGACGGACGCACGGCTCAGCGAACCGCTGCATGCGGCGCTGCCCTACGTCAAAGCGGAGGTGATCTGGGCGGCGCGTCACGAAATGGCCCGCACCGTGGAAGACACGCTCGCCAGGCGCACGCGCGCGCTGTTCTTAAATTCGCGCGCCGCCCTCGCCATGGCGCCCGCCGTCGCCGACCTGATGGCTTCAGAGCTGGGGTGGGACGACCTCACCCGCACGAAACAGTTGGCTGCGTTTCGCGACGTTGCTTCGAACTACCTGCTTCATCCCTGAAAAGTTGCCCAGGAACCCTGAAATTGTACTTGCCCAACCGATCAGGACTGCGACAGATCTACGGAATTTGGTAGCGTAGCGCATTTCGGATCTTCAGTTACTCATAGGTCTGGTAGCCACTGCACTCGTAAGTATTTGAAACATTGGGCTGACATTTGGCGTAAGAAGTGCCGCTCGCCGACGAGACGACTTCTTACTCGTACAGCGATGCCGTCGTCGGAGGTTGGTTTGCCAAACTACTCCGCGCCGGGGTTCGTATCGCCAAACCACTAGACCGAGATCAAGCTGGTATTCTTTGCATCCAAAATTTAAATGCGTCGGTCCTGAAATTTAGCTGCTGGCCCGGCTCAGAAACAAATCTTTCTTGACAGTGCTCGTCCTGCCGTATCTAATTTCGCTTTTAAAAACAGTTCTGTTTTCTAGGCATTCCAAACCATCCATTGAGAGGACTTTATGTCGATGACTGGAAAGTTGGCTGTGCTGCTGTCGCTGTCGCTGTGCTTCGGTTCGCTCGCCTTCGCGCAAGGCGGAGCCACCGGCGCCATTAGTGGCGTGGTGCAGGACTCGTCTGGAGCCGTAATCGCGAACGCCAAGGTGAGCGTTACCAGCGAAGCCACGGGTGAGGTCCTGCGCCAAACGAAGACCGAGACATCCGGGTCGTTCACAGCCACTCTCTTGCCCGTAGGCGCGTACACGGTGGAAGTGAACGCGGCGGGTTTTCCCGTCACCAAGTTCCCCGGCGTGGTGGTGCGGATCACGGAAACGACGCGCATAACCGCGACTCTTAAACTGAGTGCGGTGAAGGAAGTTGTCGAAGTCCAGGCCCAGGCGGAACAAGTCAATACGACGGATGCCACCACGGGCGAATCCATCAGTTCCACGTCCCTTAACGCCCTCCCGCTGGCCACGCGCAATTTCCAGCAGTTGCTCGACCTTTCGGCGGGCGCCTCTGCCAGCTTGAACAACGCTGCCGCCCTGGGCCGTGGCGATGTGCGGATCGACGTCAACGGCGGAAGAGAAGATAACAACAACTATCTGATCGAAGGAGTTTCGGCTTCCGACTACTCGTTCGGGGAACTCACGTACACACCGGTTCCCAACCCCGACTCGATCCAAGAGTTCAAGGTCGGCACCAGCCTCTATGACGCTACCCAGGGCCGCAATGGCGGGGGCAACATCAACGCGATCCTGAAGAGCGGCACTTCCAGCTTCCACGGAGATGTTTGGGAATATTTCCGCAACAGCAAGCTGGATGCCGAGGACTTCTTTCTCGGGAAGTTTGTGCTCAAGCAGAATATTTTCGGCGGCGATCTCGGCGGACCCGTCGGCAACAAGGCCAAGCTGGGGTACTTTTATGTGAACTACCAGGGCACGCGCCAGCGTAGCGGCGATTCGCTCGGAACTTATGTCAGCGGCGCTCCACTTACGGCGCTGCCGACAGCGCGCGATTGCACGACTCTGGTCAACACCTTCTTTCCAACCGGCCTGCCCTCCTATGCCACGAACACAGGTGTCGACTGCGGGTTGGATCCCGTAGCCTTCAATTTGCTCAATACCAAGGGCACTCAGTTTGGACCTGGGAATGGCGGTGGCTGGCTGATTCCCAGCGTCGGCACGCCCGGCACTAATCCCAGTACTGGCATACCCAACACTGGCTTGCTTACGATCAGCACCCCGGGGCGTTATAGGGACGATCAGTTCACCGCCAACTGGGATAAAGATTTCAACCAGGGCAAGGATCGTCTGTCCTGGCGGTTTTTCTGGTCCGATTCGGAAACCTACCAACCTTTCGGCGCCGACAACTTACAGGTTCAGACGGGCTACCCCGCTGCCGCTACCGACCTGAATTTCCCTCTCGACATCCCGCTGCGGGGGCGGTTCGGCAGCATCGCGGAGACGCACTCGTTCAGTAACGCGCTGATCAATGAGTTTCGTTTCGGGGTGAACGTTATCAGCGACTCCCTAGAGAACGTGTCGCCTCCTGGGACCTCGCCGGGCACCTTGGGCATCAACAACGGATACGGGCAACCGGACATGTACAGGTTGCAGTTTCTCGGCAGCGGCTACCAAGTTGGGCCTTTCCCCAATCAACTGCAATCGGCGTTGTCGGATTCCTTCGTCTGGCTCGACACGCTGAGTTGGACGCACGCGCACCACTCGTTCCGGTTCGGTGGGGAAATCGACCGCACTACGGTGCGTCGCAATCTCCCCGTGCTGGACAATCCTCTGTTGCTCTTCGCCCCTGGTACCGACCCCGCCGGCCTCTGGGATTTCCAGGACTTCCTCTTGGGCCAGCCATTCGTTGCTGAAGGAGGCAGCGGTGCTAGCAATCACGATTACCATATTCCAACCTTTGGCGCTTTCGCGCAGGATGATTACCGGATTAGGCCCGATTTAACGCTGAACCTCGGGCTGCGCACGGAATGGGTAGGCGCGGCCTCCGACAGTCTCTGCCATTTGGGCAACACGATTCCTGAGAACGCCAATACCAGCGGCTTTCCTTTCGTGTATCCGAAGTGCGCGAACAAGTACGGCATACCAGGCCTCACCGGCACGCTGAACAACGCCGCCCTGAATAATGAGTACTCGACCGTCATCGAGCCGCGTATCGGCTTTGCCTATGACATCGGCGGAAAGCACCAAACCGTAGTTCGCGGCGGCTATGGCATCTATAGCGTTCGCGAAGACATTGGCGCCGTGGACAACCTGTCGTTTTCGCCTCCGTTTTATCCCGTGTCCATTCTTGTCGGTCAGACCCCCTACGAGAGCCTGACCAGCATGTACGCCGGAGTATTACCGCCCCTGGGTGCACCACCCAGCGCGAAATACTTGCCGACCCCCTCTTTTATTACAGGCTTCTCGGGAGCCCCGGCCGGACAGCCTGCCACGAACGGGAGTCCATCGTTCTCCGGCACCGCCTTCAACTACATCGGTCTTGCCGTTCCCCTGCACTGGATTGTGCCCACCACGCAGCAGTGGAACCTTTCGGTGCAACGCCAACTGGGGGGGAATTGGGTGCTCGAACTGGGATACGTGGGCACCAAGGGTACGCATCTCCGCTCGACCGCTGATCCTGGCCAGGCGAACGTGATTCCACCGGGCGGCTCGCTGACCGTGACCGGGCAAGGCGGAACCCAGTACGTGATCACTCAAAACACAGTCGCCAATGCCGCGGCGCGAGGGCTCTACGTCGGGATTAATCCCGGTGCCTTTGAGGCATTCGCGCCCAACTCCGATTCCCACTACAACGGTTTGCAAGCCACCGTTTCGCACCACTTCTCAAAAGGACTTTACTTGCAAAGCGCGTATACGTGGTCCAAGTCGATCGATGACGTTTCCACCGCCAGCGTCGCCTTCATCACGCGCGTCAACGATCAGCTCAGTGGAGCCGCCTCGCGAGGCCTTTCCGACTTTGATCGCCGTCACCGCTTTGTTACCAGTCTCAATTACGCCCTGCCTTTCATGAACAACCGCCACGATGCAGTGGGGTATGTTGCCGGTGGCTGGGAGGTCGACAGTGTGATCGTCGGGCAATCGGGTACACCGATCACGATTCAGGATTCGGCTGGCGGACTGGCATACGATATAACGACCCCGAATATAGCTACGGCCGATTTCGCTTCTGGCTTCGGTTGCGGCAACGCTTTGAATTCGGGTAACCTCCAGGCTAAGATCGCCAATTGGGTCAAGCCTGCCGCGTATCAACCAGTGGGACTTGTCCCGAACGCCGGAGCTGTCGTACCTGGGGTGACACCTCCCACCGGTTTTGGAGACTCTCCGCGCAATTGCATCATCGGCCCGAAGCAGGTGAACGTCGACTTCACGCTGGGCAAGACATTTAAGATCGGCGAACGGCAGAATCTGCGTTTCCGCGCCGAGTTCTTTAATCTGTTCAACCATCCGTCATTCCAAAACCCGCTAAACTTTGGCTTTGCCGACGTAGAGCAAGGTCCCAACATTGGCAAGATCACCCAAACCGTCGGCACGCCGCGGCTGGCTCAGTTCTCGTTGAAGTATTCGTTCTGACTTGTCGTGCTGGTGGAGAGCCGGGCGTTCCCGCCCGGCTCGACCCTTCGGCTCCGCTCAGGGCAGGCTCGCGAGACGCGCGTCCCCACCGTTCATGGCATTAGGGGAAACCGCCAGAATGAGGCAAACTGCATGCAGCTGAAAAGCGGGCGGGCGGCCCGGACTTCGCGTCCATCCCAACTCTGAAGTGTGGTCCCTCGATAAGAGCGAAGGCCCTGTCAAGGACCACCATCACGCCCAAGCCGTGGCGCCATCACAGACCTCCAACGCGCTGCGTGCGACAATAGTGGTCTGATTGGGGCAGGGAAGAGGTGCACCCGTCAACCAAGACGGCCCTCGAAGCTCCCCAGCCCCACTAGTCGGCTCTTTGAAAACACGAAGTTGAGGCAGTCAGCTGTCAAGCCCCCTGCCGAAATCCTGCGAGTGAGCCCAACAAGCGAACTCCTTATTCAGGAATTATTCTACGTATAACTCCTGTAGACTCAAAGATTTGAAAGGAATTTCCAGCCAACTCTATGATTCTAAAGGGACGGGATATTAGAATTTTGTGCCGCCGGATAGTACCTTTGGAGTCAACAAGAAGCACCCAAAGTGGGGACAGTCGAGCTAAGTCCTTATTCCGGAATACTTTCCATATAAGTCATTATTCCTGAATACTTTGCAGAGGCTTCCCGCTAACCCTATGATTCTAATATACCGGGAAGGGGGGGTGGGGGGGGGTAGGGGGGTGGGGGATAGCTAAATATGGGTTAGTAACTCCTGGTAAACAGAAGGGATCAGGAGAGAGCAGGCACTTCAAGTCTCGCGGTCCTGAAGCTGCGAAGAAACCGCGCCAGCGACCGGCCGGATCGTCCGTCCCAAAGTGGTTCGGGTTCGAATGAGACCCGAGGACTGACAGCTGACAACTGCCCCTAAATTTGGTGGCGGCGGTTGGACTCGAACCAACGACCTACGGATTATGAGACCGTCGCTCTAACCACCTGAGCTACACCGCCACGGGTTCGATTCTATCAAACGAGGTCTTGCGGGCGGCATCGTGCGAGGCACCCGGCGCTGTTAAGAGCGCTATTCCCGTTGCAGTTTGCTCGAGAAGCTTATCCCGGCAAGATCTCCTTAAGCGCCCACTCAATCCTATCGACTTCTTCGCGGATCACTCTGATCGATTGCTGGTTTTTCAATGGGTGGGCGACCGTAGTGATGCCTTCCAAAGCGCCTCGTATTTGATGATTCCGAGCCCAAATGAAGTTGAGCCTTGCGCTTCTCTCCTTGCGATTTCTGTAAACGTCGCCGACGAACTTAGTGGCAAGCCAGGCAAATACCAAACCAAACAGCGCCTCAACCGGAATACGATCGGTTGCGCCTTCAAACTCTGAAAACAAGAGTCGATAGACCGCCTCACCCATCCCAAACGATGCGAACAACACAGTTACCCCGAACAAATATACTTTTAGGCGCTCTATTGGTTGCAAGCGTATGGAGTCGTCGCTTCCGTCACGTGTGTGCACAAAGTTGATGGCCATCCTTCCCCCCAATGATTTGTCATGTTCCCGAGGTCACAATCGGCGGTACCAACGCCAGTCTCGCTGAAATGATAACTTGAAATCGCAATTAGGGGGGACTCTCTTTAGCGGACCGGTCGCAAACAGTGCCCACCCAGAGCCAAACGCGGAACTCCCCCGACGTCGGTTTCCGGGATTCCATTCACGAGGGTAGCCGCACAGATTGAGCCCGGGCCGTGCGGGCCAAAACAAGTGATCTTGATCACAGAAAGCGGAAGTCGATTGGCAGAACATTAACAGTGCGGCATCGGGCACTCAGAAAGTGCCAAGGGTTTAGTGTGCGCTGCGGCGATCCGGTGCGCGGAGATGCAAGGAGTACGCGGTGCGTCTTAAACCGACAAGGTCGCGCTGGCTTTCGCAGATTATCTTCTTCTCACTGTTCCTGTTCCTTCTGCTACGCACGGAGTTCCGCGGATCGCTACACGCCGGCGGGAGTGAGATCCGGCTTCCTTATCCGGTGCAGTTGTTTTTTCAATTGGATCCGCTGGTGGCGCTGTCGAATGCGCTCTCCAGCCGCGCCCTGTACCACGGCCTGTTGTGGAGCCTGGTGGTTCTGATTCCGACGATGTTGCTCGGACGCTTCTTCTGCGGATGGATCTGTCCTTTGGGCTCAATCCACCACTTCTTCAGCAGCCTGACATCCGAGCGCAAACGTGGAAAACAACTGATTGAATCGAACCGGTACAAGCGCTGGCAGACAACGAAGTACTACATTTTGGTCGCGGCTTTAATCGCTGCCGTGCTCGGCACAGGGATCGTCGGATGGCTGGATCCTTTCTCGTTGCTGGTGCGCTCGGTCGGCCTATCCATTTTGCCGGGAACGAACTATGCCCTGAACGCCGTGCTGCACGCGATGGAACATAGCAGATTTGCACTGGTACAGGCGGCGGGCAGCGGGTTGCATTTCATTTTCGGAAGGCTGCTGCTCAGCTTCAAACAGCCGTACTTTCGGCAAGGCGTCTGGCTCGGGCTCGTCTTCATCTTTCTTTTGGCGCTGAATTTTCGCGTGACCCGTTTCTGGTGCCGGGCGCTTTGCCCACTGGGCGCTCTGCTCGGGATCGTATCGCGCTGGTCAATTCTTGGACTGGTCAAGACCCCGGAGCGGTGCGAGGACTGCAATCGCTGCCTGCTGCGCTGCCAGGGCGGCGACGATCCGATCGGAGGAGTTCCGTGGCGTCAGCCGGAGTGTCATCTCTGTCTGAACTGTATTGATGAGTGTCCGGAACACGGCCTGCAGTTCAAGTTCTTCCCCGCCCAAAAGTCCATCGGTGTGAACCTGCAGAGACGGAAGGTGTTCACCGGATTGGCAGCGGGAGCGGTCGTGGTTCCCCTGTTGAGAAGCACGCCCGGATTCGCAGTTGAGCACCATGAGCGGCTGCTGCGTCCTCCGGGCGCGCTGGGCGAAGAGTACTTCCTGTCGCGCTGCATACGGTGCGGTGAGTGCATGAAGGTCTGCCCCAACAACGCGCTGCAGCCCGCATTGACCGAAGCGGGTTTGGAAGGCCTCTGGACGCCGGTCATGGTGCCGCGGATTGGCTACTGTGAGAGCAGTTGCGTGCTGTGCTCCGAGGTTTGTCCTACCGGCGCAATCTGGGAGATCACGGCGAAAGAAAAGGGCTGGGAGGCGCGGGTCCCGAGCGACGCCAAGCCGATCAGTCTTGGGACAGCGTTCTTGGATCGCGGGCGATGTTTGCCTTGGGCTATGGCAACACCGTGCATTGTCTGCGAGGAGTGGTGTCCGACATCGCCCAAGGCCATCTATCTGCAACCCGCCGAAGTCGCGGACGCGGAGGGCCATCTGCAGCAGGTAAAACAACCGTTTGTCGATCCTCATCTCTGCGTGGGCTGTGGGGCGTGCGAATACGCCTGCCCGGTTCAGGATCGCCCGGCAGTGTACGTGACCAGCATCGGCGAGAGTCGATCGCGAACGAACCAGATCCTGCTGAACCAGATCCTGATGAACCATGGCAAGGAGAGGCCGAGGTGAAAACCCGCGGAGTGCTGCTGGTCATGCTTGCTGTCGCGCTGCTCCTGGACGCCAGTTGCAAACGTCAATCGATGACTGAGCGATCATTTTTCCCTGCGTCCAATCAGGTTGCGGGCTGGGCGAAGACGGGAGATATACGGACCTTCGCGGCGGCAGACCTGTGGAAGTACATCGACGGCGACGCGGAACGGTACTTGAAGGCTGGGGTCCAGAGAGTGTCTACGACCGACTACAAGTTCCAGAACAAGGTCGACGTGGTAGTAGACATCTACACCATGGGGAACGCGGAGGGCGCCGAGAAGATTGTCAAATCGGAGCCGGCTGGCGATGTGAAACCGATCCAACTGGGAGACGAGGCACGCTTATCCAGCCAGAGCCTGGTCTTCCGCAAGGGAGCTTACCTGGTGCGAATCGTTGCCTTTGACGAATCGACGGAAACACCGCAGGCACTTTTGCAACTGGGGTACGGTATCGAACCGCGGCTTGCCAGGTGACGATCGCAAGAAGTGCCGTTCGTTACTGAAAAGTCACACGGATTGCGGTATAGGTAGCTTGAGGATCCTCGGACGTTGTCGTGGGTTCACTGGAGAACCCTTATGAGTGCAATGCGCAGCACTAGTCGGCGGGATTTTCTGAAGAAGTGCCTCACTGGCGCTGCGGTTCTCGGCGCCAGCGGCAGGATGGAACTGCTCCGAGCAGCAGAACAAGAAGCGGCGCTCGCGAAATCCAGGGTTGTGATCGCGCGCGATGCCATGCTGCGCGGCACGGGCGCCACAGTGGATTCGCGCCGCATGCTGAGTCTCCTGGATCGCGCCATGCAATCTCTTTTCGACCGCGATAATCCGATCGAGACGTGGAAGAAGCTGGTCCACCCGGGTGAGACGGTGGGACTGAAAGTGAATGCACTTGGAGGTCGGGGTCTTTCCAGCAACCTTTCGCTCGTCGAGGCCATTTGCGAGCGGTTGCAGGAGGCCGGAATCCAGTCGAACGATATCGTGGTCTGGGACCGCGACAGCGACGAACTGGAACACGCTGGATTCCATGTGTCGACGAGCGAAAACCGTGTGCAATGCTTCGGCACCGATCGAGTCGATTACGAACAAGAGCTGGTCACACATGGCAGTGTTGGCAGCCGGTTGTCGAAGATTCTGACGCAACGCTGCAACGTCCTGATCAATGTCCCTGTGCTGAAAGACCATGACGGCGCCGGCGTAACCATCGCCCTGAAAAACATGTATGGCGTCATTCATAACCCGAACAAGTACCACCCCAACGGCTGCAATCCGTACATCGCAGATTTGAATATGCTGCCAGAAATCAGAACCAGGATGCGATTGACCATCTGCGATGCGACCACGGCCTGCTTCGAAGGCGGACCGGGATACAAACCGCAATACAGTTGGAAGAACAATGCCCTGATCGTTTCACAAGATCCCGTCGCGCTCGACTACACCGGCTGGCAAATCATCGAGCGCAAGCGAGCCGAGAAGGGACTGAAGACGCTGGAAGGCGATAAAAGAGCGCCACACTACATCGCAACCGCCGCCGATGCACAGCATCGACTGGGCACGAACGATCCCAGGAGAATCGCGGTTGTCGAGGTGTAGGGTGCGCGATTGAGGGTTCAACATGTCGCGTGAGTTCGATGCGCAAGAAGGAATGACGGTTCCGGTCGACGGCGCAGCCGCGGGCGAGAGTCTCGCTGTTCGCGGCGAGCGCAGCCCGGTGTCGCGCCCGCTCAATCGCCGTTCGTTCTTGGAGTGCGCCCTGATGTCAGGAGCGGCTCTAGGCGTCTGCGAATTTGCCCAGCTCGCCGTCCTCGGTGCGACCCCCGCGTGGGCTGGTTCCGGGAAGCAGGATGATTCGCGATTCACCGTCGAAGCGAAGTTCTACGAGAAACTTCAAAACAAGAAGATCAAGTGCAAGCTGTGTCCGCGCGAATGCACGGTGGGAGATCGCGAACGCGGCTATTGTGGCGTGCGGGAGAATCGCGGAGGAACCTACCACACGCTGGTGCACTCGCGGGTGTGCGCCGCCCACATTGATCCCGTCGAGAAGAAGCCTCTGTTCCACTACTTGCCGGGGACGCTCGCTTTCTCGCTGGCCACGGCTGGTTGCAACGTCAACTGCAAATTTTGCCAGAACTGGGACATCTCGCAGGTGCGTCCAGAGCAGGTTCCTGCCGACTACGCGCCCCCAAAGCTGGTTGCCGAGTTGGCCAAACAGCGCGACTGCCCGACGATTGCCTACACCTACAGCGAGCCGGTGATCTTCAGCGAGTACCTGATGGATGCGGCCGATGCCGGTCACGAAGCCGGCGTCCGCAGCGTGGTCGTGTCGAATGGCTACATGCAGGAGGAGGCGCTGAAGAAGGCGTACGGAAAGATGGATGCGGTCAAAATCGATCTGAAAGCGTTCACGGAGTCCTACTACAAGGATGTGGTCGTTGCTGAGTTGAAGCCGGTGTTGGCCTCGCTGGTCACATTACGGAAGATGAACAAGTGGACCGAGATCGTGTACCTCGTGGTGCCAACCCTGAACGACAGCGATGCCGAATTCCAAGGCTTGGCACGCTGGATCAAGACAAACCTGGGCGTGGATGTGCCGATCCACTTTACGCAATTTCATCCGCAATACCTGTTGAAGAACCTGCCCATCACGCCGGTGCCCACTCTGGAGCGTGCCAAGGCGATTGCCGACGCCGAGGGGCTGCACTACGTTTACATCGGCAATGTGCCGGGACATCCTGCGCAAAATACCTACTGCCCGAAGTGCCGCCGCATGTTGGTGGAACGCGTGGGGTTCACGGCGAGCCGGATGCTGATCCGCAATGGCGGTTGCCCATTCTGCGGACAGCCGATCCCTGGTATTTGGCACGCATGAGAGCGCGAGAGGAGTTTTCGCATATGAATATCTCGCATATGAACATAAAGATGCGCCCCAAAATATATTGGCTGGCAGGTCTGCTCATCGCCGTCCTGGCGATTGCGGCACTGCAGCACGTCCGTGCTGCCGATCCCCAAAACGTGCGACAAGCCGGTGTCGCCGGCGGCTTCTATCCCGCCGACCCAAAGGCACTCACAGCGATGATGGATGACATGTTGGCGCATGCGTCTCCGCCGCCGATCAACGGCCCGATCCTCGCGGTGGTTGCCCCGCACGCCGGTTATCAGTTCTCCGGCCCCGTCGCTGCCTACACGTACGCGGCGCTGAAAGGGCGCAAGTTTTCGCGAGTGGTCGTGATTGCACCGTCGCACTATGAGGCTTTCGATTTCACTTCCGTCTATGAGGGCGACGCCTACGCGACGCCGCTGGGTGTAGTCCGGGTAGACAAGGCGTTTGCAAAGCAGCTGGCTAGTATGAGCCCGACGATCCGACTTTCCAGCCAGGGACACACTGCCACCAAGGAGGGCGCTGAGCATGCGATCGAGGTGGAGTTGCCGTGGTTGCAGCGGTTGCTGGGCGACTTCGAACTCGTGCCCATCGTCATGGGAGACCAGAGTTATGAAAGCAGTCGTGCGCTGGGTGTGGCTCTGGCGAAGCTGATCCAGGGCAATGATAAAGACACGCTGATCGTGGCCAGTTCCGATCTGTCGCACTATCACCCCTACGACGAAGCTGTAAAGATCGACCATAAAACGCTGAACGCACTGCAGGCGTGGGACTACTTCAGCATGTCGCGGAACTTCGAGGCGCGCGTATGGGAGGCCTGTGGCGGCGCTCCCATCGTAGCCGCAATGATTGCCGCCGAGCGCATGGGAGCGAACCAGGCCTTGGTGCTCAAGTACGCCAATTCAGGCGACGTCACCGGCGATCACTCGCGCGTGGTCGGATACAGCGCGGACGTCTTTTTGAAAACTCAAAGCGGAAAGACAGTGGAACCGCAATTCTCATTGAATGGCCACGAGAAAAACGAACTGCTCGCGCTGGCTCGCAAGTCGGTGGAGTACGCGGTGCGGGAGAAAAAGGCGTATGAACCAACCGCGAGCGCAAGCGAAGTGCTGAATCAGGAGCGCGGTGCGTTCGTGACGTTGAAAAAGTCGGGAGAACTGCGCGGCTGCATCGGCTATACCTCCGCGGAGAAACCCCTTTACATGACCGTGCGGGACACGGCCACGCTGGCCGCCCTCCGCGATCCCCGATTCCAGCCGGTATCTGCTTCGGAGTTGCCGCAACTCGAGTATGAAGTCTCCGTGCTGTCGCCCCTTCGGCGCGTGCTGGACATTCGACAGATCAAGGTTGGCCAGCACGGTTTGCTCATGAAGAACGGCGCGCACGAGGGTCTTTTGCTTCCGCAGGTGCCGGTGGAAGAAAAATGGGATCGACAGAAGTTCCTGGAAGAAACCTGCGCCAAAGCGGGTATGCGCTCCGGTTGCTGGAAGGATGAGAACACAGACATCTTCATGTTTACGGCGGTGGTATTCGGCGAGAACCGGCCGCAAGCGCTTATGCCCGAGACATCTTTGCCTCCAGGCTTACCCGCGCGGCCAGGAGCGCCGGCGCCAGGTTCACCGCCGCACTGAGCCATGCCGTTTTCCAGAAACCAAACACCGGGATGAGGTAACTGCTCAACAAAAGCGCGCCCGCGCATCCGCCCAGCAGATCGATGGCATAGAGTGCACCCAGTCTTGATCGACCGCTGCTGTCATTGTTATTGTCACAGTCATAAAGGTAGATCTCCGTCGCGATAGGAAATTGATAGCCCCCTAGCATTCCGCAGAGAGCGGCCAAAGCAGGGAAGACAAACTGCGCAACCAGCCAGGTTGTCGCCGTCCCGGAAATCTTCGACAGCAGGCTAACCACAAATATCAGCGCAGGACCAGAAAGGGCGAGCAGGAATTGGGTGGTTGACATGGTGCGGCAGGGTGGGCTATTGCTGGAACGAATGCGGCGGATGCCCAGCCAACTTCCGAAGGCAATGCCTGCCATGCACATGGCGATGAGGATTGTGAGCTGGTGGTAAACGTAACCGTAAACGGACTGGAATGCGAGCAGCAGGAAAATCTGCAGAGCCATCAGTGTGAATCCGGTCGCAGCCATGCAGTACGCTGCGGTAGAACGGGCGCGTTTCTCGCGAGCGGGCACAAACGCCAGAAGAACCGCCACAAACAATAAGATACCCAGGACCGCATCGATGACACTGGTGAACGCGATGTGCGCGGCGGCCCGGAACCAGCGGGAATAGCCCAACTTGAACTGCGTGCTCCACAGCACAACGTCAAAGTAATAGGCAATCGGCTCGAAATCGCGATTGACGGGCGTCGAGGTCAGCGGCCGCAGTTGCTCGCCAACCTGCTCCATGCGATCGGGCATCATGCGGAATGGGATGAAGTATTCCCGAACATACTGCGTCTTCAGATTCCGCTCCTGCAATCTTGCAATCAGCGTTTGGGGATTGTCCGTCAGAACATCGGGCCGCGTAGCGGCGAAGAAGTGGATCGTTTCGCCTGGGATGGCGACAACGTAAGGGAAGACTTCCCGGAGGGTGTGGTGAATGCAGCGCAGGAATTCCGCCAGGTCGGGGCTGATGTAATCCTCCGACGAGCGCAGTTGCAAGGCGAGCAGTCCGCCGGGCGCGAGGTGATCGCGAGCGGAACGAAAGAACTCGGCCGTGTAGAACCGGTTCAACTGCGCGGTCTGCGGGTCGGGCACATTAAGAATGATCACGTCGAATGTGTCGCCAGCCGTCTTGAGATAGTGCCGGAGATAGTTCTGGAGAAAGTACCGGCCATCCGCGTAGTGCACGTGCACCCGAGGATCCGAGACAATAGGAGCGGACTGCGCGGGAAAGAACTGCCGCGCCATGTCGATGAGTGCGGGATCCAGCTCAACGTAATCGATCCGCTCGACGCTGGTGTGCTTCAGCGCTTCGGCGATGCTGCCGTTCACGCCGCCGCCGATCATTAGAAGGTGCCTTGGCGCCGGGTGCTCCAGCAGCGCGTAGTGAACCGCCTCTTCGGCGGCGTTCTCGTCCGGCGCGCTGGCAAGGATGACGCCGTTGTCGTAAATGCTGCGGATGTTGCCGGTTTCCATATTGCCGGTTTCATTGCCAGTCTCAATGACCGCCAAGTTGCCGTAAATCGAGTCGCGCGATCCCACCAGGTGGAATCCCCGCCACAGGCGCGCCTGCGCGGACCTGTCCAACGACGGTGCAACATACATAAGAAGAAGGATGGCGAAAAGCGCCGCTGCCGCCGTCACGGCCCCAAGCTGCTTGCGGCTCATCCGGAACAACAAGACTGTTGCCATACATAGGTTCAGGAGGGCGACGACGGTCGCGATCTGGAAGGACTCAAGAAAGCGCAGCAACACAATGCTGGCCAGGATCCCTCCGAAGCCGGCTCCAGCGGCCTCCAGCAAGTAAGCCGAGCTGGCAGCGACGCGAGCAGAGACGGCGCACTCCTGTTCGTACATCCGGGTCGCAACCACGAAAAGCGACCCTGCGACGACGCAAAACAGGCTCAGACATACCAGGGATGTAAGCAGCATCGGCACCGGACCAACCAGTTCGCCCGGCACTGTCTGAAAAAAAGTTCTGGAGGCGCGCAATGCCCAGATGGTCGGCAGCAGGCTGACGCCGAGCAGGCATTCGAGCGCGGCGACCGCCCGGCGAGCCTTGTTCCCGCCCAGTGCAATACGGCTGCTCAGGCTGCTGCCGGCGGCGGTCCAGAAGAGCCAGGTGGCCAACATAATTCCCAGCGAAATCTCGTTGCCGTTGAAGACGACGATAAGCCCCCGCATGAGAACGATCTGGCCGATGACGGCGCTGAATCCGATCAGCGTCAGAGCCGCTCTTACGGCCGACGCCGGTTGTTTCGCACACGGCATTGTGACGGACTGCATAGGTGCTGCCACCAGAACGAGATTAGAATTTACTTATTGCGCAAAAGCAAAGAGGTCAAAGCAATATGCCGTTGACGGAGGGCAGCTTACTCAACCGTCGTGAAGCGTTAATCAAACTGCTCCGCCTGGGAGGAGTCGCTGCCGGAACCGCAGGCCTCGGGCTCTGGCTGAGCGAACACAGCCAGCGCCCCGAGCCCGAGCTGGCCGTCAATTTGAAGCGCAGTCATACTATAGCGGCTGATGCGGCTTTGCCCGAGATGGCGGTCATCCAGGGAGACGATCCCGAAGAACTGGCGCGGACTGCCATCGAAGAACTGGGCGGCATCCATCGCTTCGTCTCCCGCGCCGACATCGTGTTGGTGAAGCCGAACATCGGCTGGGACCGCACTCCAGAACAGGCGGCTAACACTAATCCGAAGATCGTCGCGGAGATCGTCCGGCAGTGCTGGAACGCTGGGGCGAAGCGGGTCATCGTGACGGACGTTAGCTGTAACGACCCGCGCCGGTGTTTTCAGAGGTCGGGCATTGCCGAGGCATCGCGGCGCGAAGGCGCAGAAGTGATCCTGCCCGATCCCGCCAGATTCAGGGATGTAGACCTGCGGGGAGAGGTTCTGCGGGACTGGCCAGTTTTCGATCCCTTCCTGAATGCCGACAAGATCATCAACGTCCCGATCGCCAAACACCACAGCCTGACCGGCACGACTCTGGGAATGAAGAACTGGTACGGCATTCTGGGTGGACCGCGCCATCAATTGCACCAGAAGATCCACGAAAGCCTGGTGGACCTCGCCGATTTTATTCGTCCGACTCTTACCCTCATCGATTGCTATCGCGTGCTCATTCGGAACGGCCCAACGGGAGGCAATCTTGACGATGTCCTGCTCAAAAAGACGCTGGTGGCCGGAACCGATCCGGTGGCGCTCGACGCTTATGTGGCGAAGGCCTACTGGAATCTGGAAGTTTCATCTCTGCCCTATTTGAAAATGGCGTCCCAGCGCGGTTTGGGAACCTATGAGTTCGGGAAGATCCGCACACGCGTAAGAAGCAGTGCATGAGAAAGAAAGAAAAAGACAGCGTCCAGCACTCAGTACTCAGTACCCAGTGGGCGGAGGGCGATGGAATGGAGTGTCAAACCGCATGGCTACATGCGAAACTGGGCGCATGAAAGTCATCGCTGTGATTCCGGCGCGGCTGGCTTCGACGCGCCTTCCCCGTAAGATGCTGCGCGAGATCGCTGGCGTTCCGTTGCTGGCTTGGGTGTATCGGGGAGTGCGGAGGTGTTCGTCGCTGGACCAGGTCATCGTGGCGACGGATTCGGATGAAATCATGCGGTTTTGCGAAGAGCAAGGCTTTGTCGCGCGCATGACTTCCGCGGCGCATCGGTCGGGCACGGAGCGGGTCCATGAGATCGCAAACGCGATTTCGGCAGATGTTTATTTAAATGTTCAGGGCGATGAGCCGCTGACTAGGCCCGAGCATATCGAGAGCTTGATCGGGGTGATGCAAGGAGCGGGGGTCGAGGTGGGGACGCTGAAGACTCCGGCCGCGGAGGTTGACATCAACAATCCGAGCGCGGTGAAGGTGGTGACGGATAGCGCGGGGCGAGCGCTGTATTTTTCGCGGGCTACAATTCCGCATGATCGCGATGGCGTGCGTCCACGATACTACAAACATCTTGGGTTCTATGGCTATCGTAAGGACGCGCTGGACCAGTTCGTGCGCTGGCCGGAGTCGTCGCTCGAGCGCAGCGAGCGACTGGAGCAGTTGCGCTTTCTCGAGAACGGGGTTCCGATTTACGTGGCGGAAACGCCATTCGACACCGTCGGCGTCGACACAGAAGAGGATGTTAGGCGGGTGGAAGAGATTCTGGCAAAGAATTTGTAATTTGGTAATTTGTAATTGGAAAATCAGAACAAGGCCGAGACGCCGGGTGCGGCACATCGTGTTTCAAATTACCAAATTACAAATTACTCAATTACCAATTTTCTCTGACGACTTCGCCCAGGCTTCGGCGGCTTCGACTCGCTTGGTGATCGCAGGATGCGAGTGGAGCAACCACTCGACCCAGCGGGCAGGCGTTTTTTCGGCGAGATTCTGCTCGGCCAACTTATTCATCGACGAAATGAAGGGTTCGACGCTAGCCACAGACTCGAAGCAATAGCGGTCGGCCTGGCGCTCGTTGAAGCGGGAGTAGGCGTTGAGCGCGGGCATCAACAAGAACGAGAGTACGGTCGAGACCAGGATCAGCAACGGCAGATTGGCGAAATCGTGCATGGTCTCGTACATATTGCGGCGCTCCACGGCGTAGCGCAGGACTTCGTTGGCCAGCCAGAAGCCGAAGAACGTGATTCCCGCCTGCACGAAAATACTTTTCAGAATGTGGCGGTGAACGTGATGCCCGAGTTCGTGCGCGAGCACGGCTTCAATTTCGTCCTCGGAATAGTTGTCGAGTAAGGTGTCGGCGAGAATGATGCGGCGGGTCGCGCCGAGTCCGGTGAGCGCGGCGTTGGCCTTCTTGCTTTTCTCGGAAAGATGCCACTTATAGACGCCGCGAATGCGCGTGCCGGCGCGTTCGCTCAGGACGATCAGGCGGCGCTTGAGTTCTTCGTTTTGCAGCGGCTCGAATTTGTAAAAAATTGGAAAAAGCACAACCGGCGCGAGTTGCGCGAGTAATACAAAGAGTCCGAGGAAAACAACCCATGCGATCACCCACCAGTGCTGCGGGGTCTGGCGCATCAGCGTGTAGAGCAGTTCGACCACGATCGTGGCCATGACCAGGCCGATCAGAAAGCTCTTGCATTCGTCCCAGAGCCAGGAGCGGAATCTCTGGTTGGAAAGGTTATAGCGGTGCTCGAGCCGGAAACCGTAGTACTCGAGCGGAGTTCCCAACAGTTTGCTGATCAGCAGCAGCATCAGGACATAAAGGAAAACGGCGAACGAGTAATTCTGCGAAGCGCCACGCTCCGCCAGATCGCGGAGCGTCCCGGTCCAGCCGGTGGCCAGGAGCACGACGAGCAGCCCCAAGCCAATCGCGAAATCGGCGACGCCCAACCACCGCTTGGTGCGGTTGTAGCGGCGCGATTCCGGAGAATCGGCGAGAACTGGTGTGGTTTCCTTGGCGTCGATCATTCTGAGGTGTTGTCACTATCCTATCGTGTTCGGCGGCTGGGCAGAACGCGAAAGTGCTGGAAAACGTTAGCTCTCAGCTGTCAGCTCTCAGATTCTTGCCTTTGGCTCGTAGCTTCGGGCCCTTAGTTAAGAACGACGGATTGAAAAGATCGGCGGTCAAGTCTGCCGCACGAATTTTTCGCCGGTTTCAAGAATTTCTTCGACCAGCTCGGGCTTGGCCGCTTCAACATAGCACCGCAGCATATTCTCGGTACCGGAGGCGCGAAACAATACCCAGGCGTCGGCGCCGTTGCCGTGCTTGGGAGCGTCGAGGAAAAACTTCACGCCGTCGCGATTCTCCTTGCGCAGGATGGAATATGCGCCGAGCTTCGCTGTCTGCGGCGCGGCGGCCCGGCGGATGGCACTGTCCTTGAGTTCGTCGGAAATGTGCAGATCGCGCCGGCCGAAGTAGTGCGCGCCGAATTCACGCTGCAGGTCGGCGACCAACTGGCCGAGCGGCTTCCGTTCTTCCGCCATGACATTCGCCAGCAGGAGCGCGTTGAGAATGCCATCGCGTTCCGGGAGAAAGCGGCCGTATCCGATGCCGCCCGATTCTTCTCCGCCAATCAGAATTTCATGCTCCATCATGAGGTCGGCAATGTACTTGAAACCGATCGAGCACTCGCGCAGCTTGCGACCAAACTTGGCGGCGATGCGGTCGATCATGCCGCTGGTGTTGAACGCGCGCACCACATCGCCCGGCCACTTCTTGTAGACCAGCAACCAGTTCAGCAGAACGGCAAAGCACTTGTGCGAATCGACGAAGCTCCCATCTTCTGCCACAGCACCGATGCGGTCGGCATCGCCGTCAGCTGCCAGACCGGCGTGGCATTTTTCTTTCACTACCGTTTCCTGCAGCAGCGCCACGTGCGGCAGGATCGGTTCGGGATTGATGCCTGGGAATAGTGGGTTCACTTCCTGACGGATCGCGATATAGCGGATGCCGTGCGCGTCAAATATTTTCGGTAGAACTCCGCGACCGGAGCCGTACATGGAGTCGATGGCAAACTTGAAATTCGCCCGGCAGATAAGGTCGAGATCGGCGAACTGGGTGATCGCTTCGACATAGGCGGGCTTCAGGTCCACCTCTTCGATTTTCGCCGTGCGGCCGCTGGGCATCGCTCCGGCCGCTAGTTCGTCTTCGATGGACTTCATGATCGCGGGCGTGGCCGAGCCTCCAAACTTGGCTTTGAACTTCACGCCATTCCAGTTCCACGGGTTGTGGCTGGAGGTGACCATGACGCCGCCCGCCGCGCCCAATTTTTTCACGCTGTAAGAAACCGCGGGCGTAGGCACGTAGTCGTTGGCCAGCAGCAGGGGGATGCCGGCGTCGGCGATCACTTGAGCGACGGCACGAGCGGCACGGTCCGACAGGAAACGCGTGTCGTAGCCGATAATGACACCGCGAGCGGGATCTTCATGCTTGAGGACGTAGCTGGCGATTGCGCCCGCCACGCGGCGCACGTTGTCGAAGGTGAAGTCGTCGGCGATAAGGCCGCGCCAGCCGTCGGTACCGAATTTGATTTGGGTCATGGGGTGCGTCGTTCGCTGTTCGCCGTCGCTGTTCGCAAATGCAGGTTCCTCGCTCCACTTGGGATGATCATCCAAAAGGGTGTCGCGAACAGCTACCGACGAACAGCGAACGACTCTCACACAAGTTTCTTCAGCTTCTTCTCATCCAGATGCTTCACCACTTTGCCGACATCCTGTGACTGGTCGAGGGTGGTGACGAGCAGCGCGTCTTCGGTCTCGACAATGACCAGGTTGCTCACGCCGACCAGGGCGACAAACTTTCCGGGAGCGTGAACGTAATTATTCTTCGCATTCAGGGCGAAACTGTCCGACGCCAAGACCAGGCTTCCGTCGCCAGGTTTCGCCTTCGCCGCGTGGTGCTCGTGCAGCGCGGCCCAGGAGCCGAGGTCGTTCCATCCGAAGTCGGAGGGCAGACAGAAGATGCGTGACTGGGCTTCTCCCTTGGTGGATCGCGGCTCCAGCACTGCATAGTCGATGCTGATGTTATCGGACTTCGGGTAGAGCTTTCGAAAAGTGTCCGCGAACTTGCGCGTGCCATAGGCGGCGGCAATCTTTTCGAGGAGCGGAGCGGTGGTGGGAAGATGCTCGCGCAGCGCGTTGGCGAGCGTGTCGGCGCGCCAGAGAAACATGCCGCTGTTCCAGAAGTAGTTGCCCGCCTCGAGAAACTGCCGGGCTTTGGCGAGATCAGGCTTTTCGCTAAAGCGGCGCACGCGCAGGGGGCCCTGGTGATTGGGGGCTCCAGTACCGGGCGAACCAGCCTCGGGTGAACCAGCCTCGATATAGCCGTAGCCGGTTTCGGGGCGAGTCGGGCGCATGCCGAGTACAACGATGTTGGCTCCCGCGGTGGCGATCTCGATCCCTCTGCTGAGAGTAGCGCGATATTCGGCAGGGTCGGCGATGACGTGATCGGAGGGAAACAGACCGAGCACTGCATCGGGGTCGTGACGAAGCAAAAGAAATGCCGCCAAGCCAATCGCGGGCGCTGTGTTGCGGCCGCAGGGCTCGGCGATGATCTGCTTCGGACGAAGTCTTGGAAGCTGACGCAGGATGGCGGGGCGCAGGTCGTCGTTGGTGATGATCCAGAAACGGCTCGGTGCGGCCATGGGTGTGAGGCGCGCTACGGTCTGCTGGATCATGGTCTGCCTGCCATCGAGCGCGAGCAATTGCTTGGCGCGGCGCTTGCGGCTTAGCGGCCAGAAGCGCGTGCCTCGGCCGCCAGCCAGGATAATGGGATAGAAGTGCGGATTCGTTTTCACTGGAATAGAAAGCCTATCATTTACGCGCCGGAGTAGAAAAAACTTTCACCACTGCGGGCACAGGGATCCACAGTTGCGGCATGGCTAAAGCGATGCCCTGATACAAATCCAGAGTTTTTCCGCAGCCTGTTACAGACGTGTCGCGGGCTCGGGCACCGCCGCACCCGGTACGTAGGCTTTCAAGAACTCGATCGCCCACTGCGGGCGCACCGTGAAACCTTGTAGTGCTGCGGGAATCACGACCGCCTCGCCCTTGGCCAGCGTCACCGGGTCGCGGCCCTGCGCCTCGACAACGCCGCAGCCTTCAACCGCGACCAGGATGTGCACAGAAGTTTTCCCGAACTCATCGTTTTCGAACGCGATGGTCGAGAAATCCTGCGGTACTTTCAATTCGAACAAGTCCACCGCGAAGTAAGGCGCAGCGATCATGGAAGAGCGCCGGTTCTTGCCGCCAGTAATGGCAACGGGCGCGGGGCGGATCACTTTGCCGGAGGCAGTACGCTCTTTGACGGAGGCGAGGCCACGCTCCAGATGCAGCGGGCGGGGGCGTCCGTAGTCGTAGAGACGATACGTGGTGTCGGACTGTTGCTGCGTCTCCACGATTACGGAGCCGGGTCCGAGCGTATGCACCGTGCCGGCAGCTACGTAAATCATCTCGCCCTGATAGATGTTGATCCAGTTGAGCTGCTCTTCGGCGCGCTTTTCCTGGATGCCTTGCTGGAATTGAGCCACGGTAACGCCGGGCTTCCAGCCTAGGGCGATCTGCGATCCGGGCTTAGCGTGGGCCACGTACCAGCATTCGGTTTTGCCCCAGGGCTCGCCGAAACGCTGAGCGGTTTCGTCGTCGGGGTGCAACTGGACGGAGAGCTTTTCCTCGGGAAACAGAAACTTCATAAGCAACGGAAAGCGCTGTGAGTCGCGCGCGGCGGTGCCCACGAGTTCAGGGCCGAATTCTTTGCTCAGGTCTGACAGCGAACGTTTCGCCAGAGGACCGTTTGCGACCACGCAGTTGTCGCCGGTGAGCCAGGCTTCGCCGATTCTTTCGTTGAATTTGTGATTTGGATAGATCGGAGAAAGATCGAGCGTGCCCCACGGGCGCGGGTCGAAGGCGGGCGACATCAGGAATGGGTAGAGTTGGGTCATGACGAGCGAGTTGTAGCCGCCGAGCCGCTTGGGGGTACTCGGTCGATTGTCTTTTAGATGGTAACCTAGGACCGCAATTTTGAAGGTGCTCGATGGCTGGGTATGAAAAGGAGTGGAAGAACTACCGGCGAATTAGGAACCAGTGGATCTTGGTCTTTCTAGGATATGTGCCAGTCGCCGGAACTGTCGGTTTCTTATCGATCAAGTTATTTCATACGATGACTCCTGCATTTGTAATAGCGTTCCTTTGGATGGGTTTGTTCCTTTACACGAGTATCCGAGTCCAGCTATGGCGATGCCCACGTTGCGGAGATTGGTTTTCTGCAAAATGGTGGTACAACAAGGGCTTTCTCGCCAGGCGCTGCGTCCATTGCGGACTACCGAAGTATGGCTAGGTCTGCTGCGAGGACAACTACTGAGGTCCTTCGCTTCGCTCAGGATGACAAATTGTTTTTGAGGGAAGAAGTGACGCGGGCAAGAGTGCCCGCACCACACGAAACTGATCGACGCTCTTACAGGCCCCCAAAGAAACTCTGATTGATCAAGAATTCAACTCGGCGTTCTCGGCGTTCTGGCGGTAGATTTTACGAATCTCCCAGCTTTTGGAAGGCTGCGCTTACTTCTTCGCCGGGGCTCTTCTTTGCTTCGCCGTCGATTTCCAGCAACAGGGGCGGCTTTTGCGGGGCGGTGCGTAGCAATTCCATGGTCTGTTTCCAATCGATCGATCCGTTGCCCGGCCAGAGGTGCGAGTCTTTGTCTTTGTTGTTGTCGTGCACGTGGGTCGAGCAGATGTACTTGTTCAGCGTGGCGAAAGCTTCGGGAATGCCGTTCATCATGTGCGCGTGACCGCAATCGAAGCAGACGCCGATGTCGTCGAAATGCATGGTTTTGATGAACTCGACGAGGCGGTCGGGCGTGGAAAGTTCGTTGGGAATATTTTCCACGAGCACTCTTACGCCGAGCGGCTTGGCGAAGGCGCGCAGGTGCTCGACGCAGGTCATGGCGGCTTCGAATTTCTTTTCGTCGAAGGCTTCGTT
>JBEKWL010000006.1:0-57731 GCA_049513095.1 Terriglobales bacterium | reverse complement strand
CCGTTAGCTCTAGGCGTAGGGCAAAGCGTTAGGGTGAACGTCGCCTTCACCCCACAATCGGCCGGCACGGCTGGAGGTAGCCTGCTTGTTTCTGGTCCCGCGCTGGCCATACCTCTCACCGGTACGGGCACAGCTCATACAGCTTCTACAACCGCTGGTCAACTCAGCGCCAATCCTGCGAGTCTGACCTTCGGCAGCGCCCAGGTCGGGAGTAGCCTGACTTTGATGGAGTCGCTCACGAACACGGGTGGGTCTAGCGTGACAATCTCGCAGGCCACAGCTACAGGGACGGGATTTAGCATCAGTGGGCTCAACGTTCCGTTGGTCCTCAATCCCGGTGCAAGTGTGACCTTCAGCGCGGTGTTCGCGCCGCAATCGGCGGTCAACGCAACCGGCGGCATCACGGTGGGTTCCAACGCCTCTAACTCAACTTTGACCGTCTCGCTCTCGGGTGCAGGCACGGCTCAGGGTCAGCTTACCCTCGCTCCTACGGCGTTGAATTTTGGCAATGCGACGGTGGGGACCAACGTTAGTCAAACCAGCAGCCTCAGTGCTGGCGGTGCGAGCGTAACCGTTTCGTCTGCAAGCCTGAGTAGTGCGGAATTCTCGCTAACCGGGATTTCCTTCCCGGTGACGATTGCAGCCGGGCAAAGCGTGCCTGTAACCATGACGTTCTCACCGCAGGCCTCCGGCAGCGCCAGTGGTGTCCTCTCCGTCGCCAGCAATGCGTCGAATGCTCCGACCCAGAGTCTGAGCGGGGTAGGCGTCGCGCCGGCACAGCACAGTGTTTCTCTTTCCTGGACAGATACTAGCTCCGGGATTGCCGGCTACAACGTCTACCGTGGCAACGCCTCGGGAGGACCCTTCACTCAGATCAATTCGGGGTTGGATACGGCTGCTGCTTATAGCGACACCTCAGTCGTCGCCGGGCAGACCTATTACTACGTGACCACGGCAGTGAATGACAGCGGAGCGGAGAGTGCGTATTCCAATGAAGCGCAGGGTGTAATCCCGAGCTCCTAACCTCCAGCAAAACGATTCGACGCCATCGGCCTGCCGCTGCGTGATCAGCTTTCGACCGCTGCCAGCGAACCCTTCCTTCTTTTATTCGATTGCAGAATCTTCTTGCGCAAGCGCAGCGATTTCGGCGTGACTTCGACGAACTCATCGTCGGCAATGAATTCGATGGCCTGTTCGAGATTGAGATTGCGGTACGGGACCAGGCGGATCGCTTCGTCGGAAGTGGAAGCCCGCATGTTGGTCAGCTTCTTCTCGCGCACAATGTTGACGTCGAGATCCGTGTCTTTTGCATTCTCACCGATGATCATGCCTTCGTAGACGTCCACGCCAGGGCCGGCGAAAAGCGTGCCGCGCTCCTGCAGGTTGTAGAGAGCGTAGGAAGTCGTAAGGCCGGGCCGGTCGGCGATCAGCGCGCCGGTCGGGCGATGCGGGATTTCTCCCTGCCACTCGATGTATCCGTCAAAGAGCGCGTTCATGACGATGGTGCCGCGCGTGTCGGTGAGCAGCGTGCTGCGCAGTCCGATCAGTCCGCGGCTGGGAACGCGGAATTCGACACGCACGCGGCCATAGCCGTGATTGTGCATGTTGGCGACTTCGCCTTTGCGCGAACCGACATGTTCCATGACCACGCCGACGAATTCCTCGGGGATATCGACGGTGAGGTGTTCGACCGGCTCCATCAGTTTGCCAGTATCTTTGTCGTGCTTGGTGACGATCTCCGGCTTGCCGACCATCAGCTCGTAACCTTCGCGCCGCATCATCTCGATCAGGATCGAAAGCTGTAACTCGCCGCGGCCGAGCACCTTGAACGAGTCGGTGCTGCCGGTCTCTTCCATGCGCAGCGAGACGTTGGTGAGCAGTTCCTTTTCCAGGCGCTCGCGCAGATTGCGCGAGGTAACGTAATTGCCTTCGCGTCCGCAAAACGGAGAGGTGTTGATGGTGAAGAGCATCGCAATCGTCGGCTCGTCGATGACGATGGGCGCGAGCGGTGCGGGATTCTCCGCACTGGTAATCGTTTCGCCAATCGTGATGCCTTCGACGCCGGCGACGGCGATGATGTCGCCCAGCGAAGTTTCCGTAATGTCGGTGCGCTTCAGGCCGGAGAAGCTGAAGAGCTTGGTGATTTTTGTCTTGTGAAATGAGCCGTCGCGCTTGGCGATAGCAACATCTTCTCCGGTCTTCATGGTCCCGGAAAAAACGCGGGCAATGGCAAGGCGGCCGAGATAGTCGCTGTAGTCGAGATTCGCGACCAGGATCTGAAGCGGACCATCCGCATCTCCTTGGGGCGCGGGAATGGTGCCGACGATGG
Organism: Terriglobales bacterium; assembly: GCA_049513095.1. Classification (GTDB taxonomy): domain Bacteria; phylum Acidobacteriota; class Terriglobia; order Terriglobales; family Acidobacteriaceae; genus Acidiflorens. The sequence continues at coordinate 55,402 of JBEKWL010000006.1, read as the reverse complement.
TGTCAAACAGCGGACGCAAGTCCTCGCCAGCCGCTCCCTGATGCACGGCTGCGGTTCCCGCCTTGGCGTTGGTGTAGAGAACGGGGAAGTCGAGCTGGTCTTCCTTGGCGTCGAGATCGATAAAAAGGTCGTAAACCTCGTTGAGAACTTCCTGCGGACGAGCGTCGGGGCGGTCGATCTTATTAATAACGAGAATCGGCTGGAGATTCGCTTCGAGCGCCTTGCTGAGCACGTAACGAGTCTGCGGCAGCGGGCCTTCGCTGGCATCGACGAGCAGCATGACGCCGTCGACCATCTTGAGGGCGCGCTCCACTTCGCCGCCAAAATCGGAGTGGCCGGGCGTGTCCACGATATTGATTTTTACGCCCTCGTAGAACACAGCCGTGTTCTTGGCGAGGATGGTGATGCCGCGCTCGCGTTCCAGATCGTTCGAGTCCATGACGCGCTCGGCAACGGTCTCGTTGTCGCGAAACGTGCCGCTCTGGCGGAGCATGGCGTCAACCAGCGTGGTCTTGCCGTGGTCCACGTGGGCGATGATGGCGATGTTGCGAATGCTCGGATTCAGATCGAAAACTCCTCGGGGTTGCCGTTTGGGACTTAGTACTACTTTACTATGGCGAGGAGGTTCGCGTTGTTGATCGAGACGACCGTGTGGTGACGGGGCTTCGCCCCGTCCCGGCGGGGCAAAGCCGCGCCACCACACAAGCTTCACCACACAAGCTTTAGCACACAAGCTTCAGCGGGGGGGCGGTGACAGGGCGCTTTTCTTCTGGCTTTTGTTGCGGCGGCCCAGATTCGTTGACGCGAGTTGCATGGCGTAGAGCAGGACTCCAGCCTTTTTCGGGTCGAGCCGGCGCTGCAACAAGTGTTCGCAGACCTTGCCGAGTCCTCGCTGAATCGAGTTGGCGTCTTCGAGGAGCGGCAGGAAAAACGGCGCGGGCGGGAACGGGGCGGAGCCCGGAAGATTTTGGAGAACGGGGCGTTGACGGTGGTGATAGTAACAGAACTGCTGGTTGCGGAGGGCTGGCGATCCGCATTGCGATCCGTTGGTTTTGATGTGTTGACACTGGGGGACGGTATAAGTGGACATTATGATTGCTCCTGAACCAGTTCTTGGTTCTCAGTTCTCAGTCGTGGGTACCCCCCTCCCCCCTATTTTTTGATCTTTTAGAATCAGCGGGTTAGCGGCAAGATCTTGGGATTAAGGGACTTATATGGATAGTCTTCAGGAATAAGGACTTAGTCGGGGTGGGCTCCCTCAATAACTCGATTTTCAAAGATCGCCGAAAGTGACTGGGGCAGCTTGTGAGACCGTCTCTGGAGACGGGGACACTTGTCGATGCTGCACTCTCGAAGCATCTTCGCAGCGATTGCGGTTGGGAGTCTGTGATGGGCGTACTAGAAAAATGTGATGAAAAAAGGCACTGGGCCACATTTTTTGTTTGACTATAGTTGTTACTAAGGGTAACAATTGATTGGTGTACAAGGTCGTCACCACAAAATCCTTCGCCAAAGCGCTTTCCCGGCTTCCGGTGAACTGGCAGAAGTGGATTGTGGAAAAAATCAAAGAAGTTGCCGCCGATCCCTATGCCCGGCACAACAACGTCACCAAACTTCAGGGACGCGATGGCTACCGCCTGCGAATTGGCGACTGGCGGGTCATTTACGAGTTGCACGACGACCGTCTTGAGTTGTGGGCCTTGGAAGTGGGGCCTCGGGGAGGAATTTACTGATGCGTGTCGAAACCATTATCCGCAAGGGCAAGGAGTTTGCCGTGATTCCAGTGGCGGCTCTGCAAAAGCTGATGGAGGATGCGGAAATGCTGGCCGACGTCAAGGCCTACGATGCCGCTAAGGCGCGTCTAGAGGATGGCGAGGACGAACTCATACCGCTCGAGATCACCGAGCGGAGACTGCGGGGAGAGCCCGCGCTCCGCGTCTGGCGTGAGCATCGCAAGCTTACCCAGGAGCAGCTCGCGAAGAAGGCGAAAGTATCGCGCGCGCTGATCGCGGCGATTGAGACCAAGCGCAAGGCCGGGTCTGTCAGCACTTGGAAGAGGCTGGGGGCTGCGCTTGATGTTAGCTGGGAGCAACTGGCGTAGGGGCACAGCGGTGTGACTTATGTGTCGGCAGGTCGGCGGGCCACTTCTCGAAAAGCGCGAGAAGTGGCGCACCCCCAGTTGCTTCGCTCAATGTTTCGGAGACGGACCCCGCGTTGTACTTCCGCGTTAAAGTGGCCCATCCGCCTCAGGGATTGTGACTATTTGCGCGGTGTCAAAAAGCGATGCTACCGGCGGCTGAGACGATTGTAGGGGTCCTTCGACTACGCGGAACGACTCGCTTCGCGAATCGTTCTGCTGCGCTCAGGATGACAACTTTGAGTTGATTTGCGAAGGTTCGACTAACTCCGCGCCGACCTCCGGAGTTACTTCTGCCCGCGTGCGCAGGCGATACCAGAACACGATCGCTATCAGCGAGAACACAAAGATGATGGTCGAGATGGCGTTGATCTCCGGAGTAATGCCGCGCCGCAGCCGTCCCCAGATTTCGAGCGGAAGCGTGTTGTCGCGGCCGATCAGGAAGAAGCTGACGGCGATTTCGTCCATGGAAAGGGTGAAGATCAGGAGCGCCGCTCCTATGATGGAGAGCTTTAGATTGGGGACCGTGATGCGCCAGAAGGTTCGCCAGTAAGTCGCTCCTAAGTCTAGCGAGGCTTCTTCCTGGGCGCGGTTTAGTTTTTGCAATCCGGCGAAGACTTCGGTGGTGGCTACGGAGATTAGCGCGGTGCCGTGCCCTAAGACTATGGTGAGCAGGCTTAGTTTTACTTCCGCTACCCGGAAGAGCATCAAGAGCGAGAGGCCGGTGATTATGCCGGGCAGAATCAGCGGCAGAAGAACCAGACGGCGGAACAGGGCCTTGCCGGGGAATTGGGCGCGATCTAGCGCTAGCGCGGCGGGGATTCCGAAGACCAGAGCGATTAGCATGGCCGCTACGGCCACTAGCAAACTGTTTAGGACCGAATCCCAGATGGGGGCGTCGCTGAATAGGATGCGGTACCAGTTTAGGGTTAGGCCGCGCGGCGGGAAGCCTCCTACGCCCTGTCCGTTGAAGGAATAAAGGATGAGGATGGCGATGGGCAGGTAGAGGAACGCGAAGACGGCCAGGGCGTGAGCGGTCAGCCAGCGCGGGCCTTGATGTAGAGCACGCTTCATATCTGTGCACCGCAGGGGCTCATGAGGGTGCGTGAGAACTGGGCCGTCCCTCCGGGACTTGAATCATTTGTCCCGCTTTTCCCAGCGCTGAAGCCCTCCACCCCATCACGCCAAAACCGGGCGTGCTGGGGACCCCGGCGCTGGGCTAAGCTGGCTTGCCCCTCCGGGGCTCGAGGCTTGAGCATTTCATTCCACCGGATTGACGCGCTCATGAGAAACTCCACTTCTTCTCTAATCGCTCGGAGAAGAAGATCAGCGCTAACACCAGGGCTAGCATACAGAGAGAGATGGCGGCGCCTAGCGGCCAGTTATAGGCGGCTCCGAAGAGGCTTACTACTATGTTCGAGATCATGATGCCGCTGGGACCGCCGAGCAGGAGCGGCGCTAGAAAGTCTCCCAGGCTTAGGACGAAGGCGAAGGTGGCGCCGGCCAGGACTCCGGGAATCGAGAGTGGAAAGATCACGCGCCAGAAAGTTTGCGCGGGGGTGGCTCCCAGATCGTGGGAGGCTTCTACCAGATTGCGCGGGATGTGTTCGAGCGCAGCGTAGATGGGCAGGAAGGTGAAGGGCGTGTAGATGTGCGTCAATGTAAGCACTACGGCGAAGGGGCTGTAGAGCAGGAAATCCAGCGGATGACTGGTCAGGTGCACGTATTGCAGCAGCGTGTTCAGGACGCCGTCGGTGCCTAGAATCGTCTTCCAGGCGTAGGCGCGGACCAGATAACTTACCCACAGCGGAATGATGACTAGTTGATAGTAGAGGTCTTTTCTGCCTCCGGCGTGGAACGAGAGGAAGTAGGCCAGTGGGTAGCCGAGCAGCATGGAGAAGAACATCACGCGGGCGGCGATCCACATCGAGCGCAGCAGCGTCTGCCAGTAAACGGGCTTGGTTAGAAGCTCGTGGTAGTTGTCGAGGTTCCAGGAATGCGCGATTGTTCCCGACTCGGAGACCGACCAGAAGCTGTAGCAAAACATCAGCAGGTAGGGCACGAGCAGAAACACGGCGACCCAAACCAGCGGCGGGACGGTGATGGCGGTGCGGTAGGCGCGGGAGAACATCAGACGCCGTCCTCAGAGCTGGAACTGGAGTTGGTCGCGCGGACGGGGATGGCATCGGCGGCGCTGAATTCGAACCCCAGCGGGGCGCCGGAATTGGGCAGATCGCGGCTGGCGGTGCGGATGGTGAGGATCAGTCCGCCATCGGACTCGACGCGCAGAAGTTCGGTGGCGCCGTGGAAAGCCTGGTCGCGAAGCTTGGCGCGGAAACGAACCGTCGCAGCATTGTCGGGTGAAGCAGCCGCCGACGCAGCGGTTGCCGGGCGAATGCACTCTGGACGGAGCGAGAACAGGGCTGCTCCATCGGGCAGTGAAGTCGGCCATTGCAGCGCGCCGCAGGTGGCGGTTCCCTGGCGAACTTCGGCTTGCAATAAATTTGTGTGTCCGATGAATTGCGCGGTGTAGGAGGTCGCGGGGCGGTTGTAAATTTCGCGCGGGCTGGCAACCTGCTCGAGTTCTCCGGCGCGCAACAACGCTATGCGATCGGACATCACCATGGCTTCGTCCTGGTCGTGCGTGACAAAGATGAAGGTGATGCCCACTTCGCGCTGCAGCGCTTTGAGTTCGACCTGCATCTGGCGGCGCAGGTTGGCGTCGAGCGCGGAGAGCGGTTCATCGAGCAGCAGCAGACGCGGACGATTCACCAGGGCGCGGGCGAGCGCTATGCGTTGCTGCTGTCCGCCGCTGATCTTTGAGGGCTTTGATTTGGCGCAGGCGGACATCTTGACCTTGGCCAGCGCCTCGGCCACGCGCGACTCAATTTCGGCGGCTGGACGCTTGGCGATCGCCAGGCCGTAGCCTACGTTTTGTTCTACGGTCATGTGCGGAAATAGCGCGTAGTGCTGGAAGACGGTGTTGACGCGGCGGCGATAGGGAGGCTCGGTGTCCAGGCGCTCGCCCTGCATCCAGACTTCTCCGGAGGTGGACTGCTCGAAGCCGGCTAGAATTCGCAGGAGCGTGGTTTTTCCGGAGCCGCTTTCGCCTAGGATGGTCAGGAATTCGCCCTCGGCGATTTCCAGCGAGATGTCTCGCAGCACGATGTTTTTGCCGAAGTGCTTGGCGACCTTGCGGATCGATAGCAGGGGATTCGTGCCTGGCTCATTGCTGATCGCTACTCCGGCGGGTTCTGACGTCGTTGCCATGGCTGTCGGTTCTACGCTGCTTGCGTTTCGCGGACAGGAGTGTCCGCGCTACACAAACTTCTACTGCGTTGCTTTTACTTCGTTCCAGATTTCGTTGTACTTGGCGCGGCGCGGAACATTTTGCCAGAAATATAGCCGCTTCTGGTAATTGTCTACGTCGTCGAGGTGCAGGTTCTTCACTTCTTCCGGCGTCATGAACTGCGCGGCGTGGGGATTCGCCGGGGTGTAGCCGGTCACGTCGGTGACTTTTTTCTGCGTCTGCGACTGGATTATGAACTCTAGAAACTTGTAGGCTAGATCTTTGTTTTCGCTGCCGGCGGTGATCATGAGGTGATCGATCCAGCCGGTGGTGTTTTCCCTGGGAATGGTTTCGCCCACGGGAAAATTGCTCTTGCGCAACTGGTTGGTCATGAGCGGCCAGCCCATGGCGATCACCACTTCGTGGTTCTGGAAAAGGTTGGTAAGTTCACCGCCCGTGGACCACATCTTGCGAATGTTTGGCTTCAACTCCACCAGCTTCTTTTTGACCTGGTCGAGTTCCTCGTCGGTCATATTGTAAAGATGAGCGGGATCGGGCTTGTCGAAGCCGAGCACCTGGGCTGCCATGTAGACAGTGGAAAGATCGTCCCACACGGAAACCTTTCCTTTCAGCTTCGGGTCCCACATGACGTTCCAGCTTTCGGGAGGCTGGGGGAATGCGGTGGTGTCGTAAATCATCGGGTCTGGTCCCCACATGAAGGGCACACCATAGACTTCGTCCTTCACCCGAACCAGCGACAGCGTGGTGAGCTGCGGCGAAAGCTGGCCGTAGCTGGACAGTTTGCCTAGATCGAGGGGCGCCGCCAGACCGGAGGTCGCAATCATGGTGGCTACATCGCTCGACGGAGAGATCACGTCGTAATTGCCCGAACTACCACCGCGCAATTTGGCGACAAGTTCGTCGCTCGATCCCATGTAGGAGGCCGACACTTTGCAGTGGTTCTGCTCTTCGAAAGCCTTGAGGTAAGAGGGATCGGCGTAGCCTTCCCAGACCAACAGGTTGAGCGTGGGAGTTTTCCTGGCGCAGGATGCGGAGAATAGGGCTAGCAAGACGGCGAACAGGGCGAATATTGATTTACGCAACATTATTTATTCTCCCTCACGATCGAAGAACGGAGATGGCACGGAGTCTTTGTCCCACTCTAAACTTCCCGGCATACGACGTGTGAGAACTCGGTCGTCCCTCCGGGACTTGAATCACTCCTTCCGCTTTTCCCAGCGCTGAAGCTCTCCACCCCATCACGCCAAAACCGGGCGTGCTGGGGACCCCGGCGCTGGGCTAAGTTGGACCGCCCCTCCAGGGCTTCAGAATGTCGGCGGCGTGTTGACCCACAGCAGCCAGGTCTCGCTGCGGCCGGGGTTTTTCCAGTGATGCGGCGTGGCACTCTCAAAATAAAAGCTGTCACCGCGCTTCAGATGGTACTCCTCGCCGGCAAGAGCGATGTGCAATTCGCCGCGCAGCACGAACAGGAACTCCTCGCCTTCGTGGGCGTAGGGCTCGCCGCTGCCGGCCTGGGGCGCGATGCGGAACAGGTGCGGCTCCATTACCTTGTCGCCCCAGGCGAGCAACTCCATGCGCACGCCGGGACTGGCCACGAGCACCTTACGCTTGGGCGGGCGCACCAATCGGGTATTCAATTCCGTGGTATCGAAAAAATCAAGGATGTTGGTGCGGTAGTAGCGTGCTAGCCTGCGGAGTGTGCCGACGGAGGCGCTCATCTGCGAGCGTTCGAGGGCGCTGAGGAAGCCAATCGAAATTTCCGCCGCGGCGGCGACTTCGGCGAGGCTGAGGCCGCGCTGGGTGCGCAAGCGGCGCAAGCGAGGGCCCATCGCGGCGGTACCGCTGCCGGCAGCAGGCTTGCCGGCGCCCTCGCGCTTCAGCATCTGCACGATGGCAGCCGCGTTCAGCCCGCGAACCTGGCGCAGGTAGCGCGCTTTTTTCAGCAGGCGCACGTCGTCGTTGGTGTAAAGACGATAGCGGCTCTTGGAGCGGTGGGGGCGGGTCAGTCCCAGGGCTTCCCATCCGCGGATCGCCGACGGAGAAATCCCGACGGAACGCGCTACGTCACCGATTTTGAGATAAACTTTGGCGTCGCTCGACATGACTTCCGAATGTGCCTTACTGGTCGCGCCGCGGGGATGCACTTTTCCGCTTGACAGAGGGCTGCGGAATCTCTAACCTTGCGCGATTATAGCAAGGTTTGCGTTGCGCGCAAGCTGAATCGTGGCAAATTGCCCCCCGAGATCTGGAGGATCTGTTCCATGCCGTCATCAAAAGCTTCCCGGATGTCTTGCTGGCTCATCTTCCTGGCCTCGGCCCTGAGCCTGTGCCTGATCTGCTCCACGCTGCTGTGTGCCCAGGGCACCGGCGGACGCATCCTTGGCCGCGTCGCCGATCCCAGCGGCGCGGTGCTGGCGGGAGTAAGAGTCACCGCCACCAACGAAGCGACCGGGGCCAATCGCGAGGTGCAGACAAACGGGGCTGGCGATTATGTCCTAGTCGAAATTCAGCCCGGTACCTATACGGTTCAGTATGAATTGACGGGCTTCAAGAAGAACGTCCAGAAGGGAATCATCGTCGATGTCAACCAGGTGGTGACCCTCAATACCGCGCTGCAGATCGGCGGCTCGCAAGAGATCGTAGAGGTGAGCTCGGAGATCCCGCAGGTCGACACTACCAGCACGCAGTTGGGTGCAGTGATTAACGAACGCTCGGTCAACGAACTGCCTCTGAACACCCGCGATACTTATCAGTTCCTGCAGTTACAGCCTGGCGTTCAAGCGCAGTTAGGCAGCAGCAACGGAGCCCTGTTTTTCGGATCGGACGACGCCGGCGCGGTTTCGGTGAACGGCGGACGCACGCGCGCCAATAACTTCAGCGTCAATGGCGGCGACGCGAACGACCTATTCGTGAATTTACCTACGATTCAGCCGACTCCAGATAGCATCGCCGAGTTCCGAGTCATTACCAATACGTTCGATGCGGAATACGGGCGGAACTCGGGGTCGGTCGTCAACGTTATTACCAAGTCGGGCACCAATACGCTGCACGGAAATATTTATGAGTACTTCCGCAATACCATCCTGGATGCTCAGGGTTTTCTCAATACGACACGTCCGCAGCTGAACCAGAACCAGTTTGGGGGGACGCTCGGGGGAGCAATCGCGAAGGACCGGACATTCTTCTTCGTTTCCTACGAGGGCAGGCGCATCCGCGAGGGGCAGCAAGGGCCGCTGGTGAATGTTCCTACCACAGGCCAGCGCAGTGGCGACTTCTCGCAGATATTTGATCCGACCGGTTCGACAAATGCGTTCACAGGATCCATCACTGACCAGTTTGTGGCGGACGTTTTGAACGGCCGCACCGGTTGCACAAACGCGATCACGTCACCTGTGGGATCTGGCGGCGTTGGCGGTCAAATGCCCGCGGCTGGATTGTCCTGGAGCCAGGTTTTTCCCACTAGCGTCATCCCGTCTGCCTGCCAGGACCCAGTTGCCGTCAACTTGCAGCGGTTTATTCCCGGGGCTAACCCTAACTTGCCGGGTAGCCAATTCCAAAATGTGCCGGTCGGCACGAATAACGCAAACCAATTTACTCTCCGTTTCGATCATAGGATCAATGACCGCCAGAACTTTACCGCCTACTATTACTTCAATGACGGAATGCAGTTGACTCCTTTCAACAACTTCGAGGCCGCGGGTGCTAACATCCCCGGATTCGGCAACTACAATGATAGCCGCGATCAGCAATATAATTTGACTCACGCCTGGACGCTGAGCAGTGCGCTGGTCAACGAGGCGCGTTTCGTTTACATGCGCGAGGGTCAGCTTGGGTTCTTGAAGAATGTTTCCACCGGGCCGGTGACGTCGTCGTGCACCGGTGCGGCGGCTACCTACTGTTTTACCGGAACATCCGACTCTTCAACCATCGTCAGCGCCTACGGGACCAGTCCGAAACTTGGAATTACACCTGCACTGCCAACCGGTTTTACCGGCATCCCGTACGTAAATATCGCGGGCTTCGTTTCTTTCGGCAACAACTGGGAAGGCACGCTGCCGCAGGTGGGAAACAGCTTTCAGTGGAGCGATGGCCTGACTTGGGTCAAGGGGAATCACACCATGAAGTTCGGCGTGGATGTTCGCCGGGGCCGCTTCGACCAGTTTTACTACTTCAACGTCAATGGAAATTATACTTTCAGCGGGCTCGGTCAAGACGTGATTGGTGGAGCCGACAACGACTATTACCCACAATACCTGCTGGGACTCACCGATACTTATTCTCAGGGGTCGGCGCAGAGCGAAGCCATACGGACTTTTTCCATTTACCCGTTCGTGCAAGACAGTTGGAAGATTCGCCCGAATGTTACGCTCAACTACGGTTTGCGCTGGGAGTTTAATACGTCTCCCACGGATGCTTCCGGGCACGTGGAAACGTTCCGTCCCGGGCAGAACTCTACGGTCTATCCTTGCCAGTTGAGCGCGGCCAGCGTCACCTATTTTTCGAGCTACGTTTCGGACCCCACTTGCGCCAACACGGGCACGACTCCCACGGGACTGGTCGTTCCGGGCGACAAGGGTGTGCCCGCGGGACTGACCGCGAATTACTACAAGGCTTTCGCTCCCCGCATCGGATTGTCCTATAGTCCGAACGCGAAGAGCGGGCTGCTGGGAACACTGTTTGGAGACAACGGCAAGACCAGCATCCGCTCGGGTTGGGGAATGTTCTATAACCCGATCGAACAGTTGGTGCTGGCGCAGTTTGGCGCGGAGCCACCGTTCGGCGGAAGTTCCTCACTCTCCAACGTTTTCTTTAATACTCCGTTCGTGTATCAAAGTGCAACTAGCGGCGTGGCGCCAAATCCGTATAACGGTGTTCTTACTCCGAAGCCGGGCCAGCCTGTTGACCTGTCCGTCTTTCGCCCCATGCTCTTCTACGGCGAGTTCCAGCCGCATCTTAAAGCGCAATACACGGTGCAGTACAACTTAACGATCCAGCGACAACTCGCCCGGAGTCTCATGTTGCAGGTTGGCTACGTAGGCTCCGAGGGGCACCACCTGCTGGTCGGGCGCGATATCAACCCATCGACGCCGCAGACTTGCTTGGACATCAATACGGCGCTCGGCACGGCGCAGAACCCCACACCTTGCGCGCCCACGGGCGAGGACGCGCCGTTCAGCATTCCGGCGAGCTACGTTGTTCCGACCGGGGGATTCCACCTTCCTTACGGTCCCAACGGCCCCACTGTGATCCCGGCCGGCACTACGATCAGCTCGGTCGCCCCCACTGGACTCACCCTGGTGGGGCTCCGTCCCTATTCCTCGCCCAACTGTAATCCCTACACTGGTGCTGGTTGCCCAGTGGACGGCATCCCCGTATTCACTAGCATCTTCGCTGAAGACACTATCGCTAATTCCGCATACAACGCTTTCGAAGCTATGCTGGAAAAACGTTTTACCCACGGTTTACAGTTTCAGGCTTCGTACACCTGGAGTAAGTCCCTGGATGAAGCCTCCACGTTTGAAGAGACTCTGAACCCATTCAACCCCAAGGCCAGCCGCGCGCTATCCCTTTTCAATTCGGCGCAGCGCTTCGTGGTTAGCTACGACTGGGAGTTGCCGATTGGCAAACGTCAGGGTTTGGCCGGAAGGGTCGTGAACGACTGGGCGATTTCCGGGATCACCGAGTTCCAGAGCGGTTTTCCGATTCGTTTGGATACCATAGACGACAACGAACTGGTCAATAGTTACTTCTTCCTGGGAACGGAAGCCCCGAGCATGACCGGAAAACTGCAGAAGCTGGATCCGAAACTGCCGGGCCAGCTATACCTGAACTACAACCAGTTTGCCGATCCGCCGCTTGGCCAATTCAACAATGGCACACCGCGTAGCGTGTGCTGCGGCCCGGGGCTTGAAGATTGGGATTTGTCCGTACATAAGAAGATGGCCCTTTCGGAATCGAAGTACATCCAATTCCGCGGAGAAATTTTCAACTTGTTCAATCACACGAATTTCGCCAACCCGGATGGCCACTTCTCAGACGGTCAGGGCCTATTTGGGAAGATCACCCAGACTTCCGGCGACCAGCGCGAGGTACAATTTGCATTGAAGTTGTTCTTCTAGTCGAGACATTTGTCCGAAGACCCCGGGCGGTTTCGGCCGTCCGGCCCAATCTAATGGCCTACCCGGCCTGAGTCTAATGGCCTACCCGGCCTGAGTCTATTGGAGATCACGATGTACCCCGCATTGCAAAAAGAGCTCGAGACCTTCGAGCGCCGCACTCCGAAGTCCGCCGAAGCGCATAAGAAGAACCTGAAGCGACTGCCCCTGGGCGTGGCCAGCAATTATCGCGCTTATGAGCCGTACCCGATTTTTGTGTCGGAAGCGTCGGGCAGCAAGTTCCGCGATCTCGACGGCAACGAGTACCTCGATCACAACCTATGTTTCGGCACGCTCATGGCGGGCCATTCGCATCCGGCGGTGATCAAGGCGGTCGAAGGCCGCCTGCACAAGGGCACGGCGTATGGCATGCCGCACAACATGGAGTGGGAACTGGCGGAAGAAATTTGCACGCGCTTTCCGCTGGAGATGTGCCGCTTCGGCAACAGCGGCACAGAAGTGACCATGCATACGATTCGTCTGGCGCGTGCAGCTACGGGACGCGACAAAATCATCAAGTTCGAAGGCGGTTACCACGGCTTGCATGACGCGGCGCTGGTCAGCGTGAAGCCGCACGCGCCCGCCGACGATTTCGGCGATATCAAGAATCCGAAACCTGTGTCGGCGGGAGCAGGCGTGCCGAAGGCGAGTATCGCGAACGTGCTGATTGCGACGTTCAACGACCTGGAAACGGTGGAGCGCCGGTTCAAAGAGAATCCGAATGAGGTTGCGGCCGTCATCCTGGAGCCGATCATGATGAACGTTGGCATCTGCATGCCGCAGAAAGGATTTCTGGAAGGCCTGCGGGCGCTCTGCGACAAGCATGGCGCGCTGTTGATCTTCGACGAAGTCAAGACGGGCGCGAAGCTGTGCTGGGGCGGAGCTACGGAATACTTCGGCGTGAGGCCCGATATGATCTGCCTGGCGAAGTCGATTGGCGGTGGATTTCCGCTGGCGGCTTTCGGCACGCACAAGCGGGTTATGAGTTTGATTTCGGACCACAAGGTTTTCCACGGCGGCACTTATAACACGAATCCGATCTCCATGGCGGCTGGCCTGGCAACTTTCCGGGAAGTGCTTACTCGGGCTAACTACGCGCACGTCGAAAAGCTCAGCAATAAGTTGGTGGACGGATACAGAAAGATCGTCGCGAAGGTTGGCTTGCAGGGTTACGTTGCGAGCGCCGGGGCGAATGGGGTGCTGATGTTGTATGCGAAGGAGGTCCGCAACTACCGCGACTGGCTGGCGATTGACGTCGACCTGTGGCGGCATTACTGGTTCGGCATGGTGAATCGCGGCGTGATGTGCCAGCCCTACTGGTGGGACGAGCAGTGGACGATTTCCGTGCAGCACACCGAGGCCGACATCGACAAACACCTGGCGGCATTTGCCGACGTGGCCGAGTCTCTCGCCGCCGCGCAGCATGAGCGGTTGGGAGCCGTGGCAGCACACTAAGTTGGATCGGGTCATCTTGCCATCGGGTCATCGGGCCATCTGAAACCGATCGCCCGATGGCCCGATCACGCTATGATCTGATCATCCGATCACGCGATTTCTTCAAATGGCTAACGACGATCCCAACCAGCCGCACCTGAAGCGCGTCCTTGGACGCTTTGACCTGGTGTTGCTGTTTGTCGTTGCTGTGTTCAACCTCAACGTCGTCCCGAGCATCGCTGCCAACGGGGGCGTGACCGTCTGGCTGTGGATCATCTCGCTGCTTCTGTTTTTCTGGCCGCAAGGGATCGCAGTGATCGAACTTGCGCATCGCTACCCCGGCGAAGGCGGGGTCTACTTATGGGCAAAAGAGGTGTTCGGCGACTTCCACGGCTTTCTCTCCGGCTGGTGTTACTGGACGAATAACATGCTGTACGTGCCGACGGTGATGCTGTATTTCGTGGGTGTAACGGTGTTTGCGATGGGTCCGGGCCACGCGGCGCTTGCCGACAACAAGAATTTTGCCATGACCGCTTCTCTGGCGCTACTGGCGCTGCTTACGGTCGTCAACATTGTTGGACTGGGGGTCGGGAAGTGGCTTAATAATCTGGGCGCTATCGGAACATTTGTTGCGGCGGCGGTTCTGATTGGTCTGGGAGTTACAGTCTGCTCGCGCTTTGGCACGACCGTAACCGGCGCCGATTTTCGGATTCCTCCGGACCCCAGGTTCGTTCTGAATTCTTTCGGCGTGATTTGCTTCGGCTTGGTCGGACTTGAACTTGCTTCGGTTATGGGCGATGAGATCCGGGATCCGCAGAAAACATTGCCGGGCGCGGTAGCATGGGGCGGCATGATTTCCGGGCTTCTGTACATCGGAGCGACGCTGACGCTGCTGGTTGCGGTGGGCAAGAACGACATCAGCGTGCTGCAGGGCATTGTGCAGGCGGTCAGTCATATGGCCGGCAAAGTCGGCGTGGCGTGGATTATCACTCCGTTTGCAGTGATGCTGAGTATCTCGATTGCAGGGATTGGCTCGGCATGGATGGGCGGTTCGGCGCGCATTCCGTTCGTCGCCGGGCTGGATTCCTACATGCCCGCGTGGCTTGGCAAAGTTCACCCCAAATACAGGACGCCCTCGGCGGCGCTGATCGTGCAGGCGGTCGTATCGCTGGTATTGATCGTCATCAATTTTTATGCCTCGGGCGGCGTGCAGGAAGCTTTCCAGACTATGCTTTCGCTGGCGGTGGTTCTGCAACTGGTGCCGTTCCTATATGTGTTTGCGGCGCTGCTGAAGTTTGCTTTCGGTGGCGACCTGGCGGGCGCGCGCTACGGCCGCGGCACGCTGGTTGTTTCCGGATTCTGCGGCTTCGTGACGACGGCGCTTGGAATCGCATTGGCGTTTTTTCCGGCCAAGCAGATTACTTCGGTCTGGAGGTATGAAGCGAAGATGTTCGGCTTTACGGCGTTTTTTCTGACGCTGGCCGCGTTTTTCTTTTTTGTGTACGGGCGGCTGAAAACACCGCGAGCTGCCATGGTTGAATAGAAGCAGCTGATTCGTGGAGGACTTATGCCTGGTGGAGTTACAACTGACATCAAGAGTTATTCGATGCTGATTAATGGCGAGTGGGTCGCGAGTAAGTCGGCCAAGGCCTTTTCAGTGTACGATCCCTCAACCGAAGAGGTCATTGCACAGGTTCCCGACGCGAACGCGGACGACGTGAACCGCGCGGTCGCGGCTGCCAAGGCTGCGTTTGAGGAAGGCCCGTGGGCGACCACCACGGCACAGGAGCGGGGACGCGTTCTCTTCCGCCTGGCCGAGAAGGTGCGCCAGAACCTGCCCATGCTCTCAGAACTCGAATGCCGTAACTCGGGTAAGCCGATCGTTGAGGCCGAGTACGACATCAACGATGTGGCTACGTGCTTCGAATACTATGGCGGGCTGGCCACGAAGGTCGTCGGCTACGTAAATCCCGTTCCCGACAACGCGATGAGCCTGTCGCTGAAAGAACCGATGGGCGTCGCCGGGCAGATCATTCCCTGGAATTATCCGTTGCTGATGGCGGCGTGGAAACTGGCTCCGGCACTGGCTGCGGGTTGCACCTGCGTGCTCAAGCCCGCCGAGCAAACGCCGCTCACCGCGCTTGAACTGGCGAAGTGGTTCGAGGAGGTTGGTCTGCCGAAGGGCGTAGTGAATGTGATTACCGGTTTCGGTGAAACCTGCGGATCTCCGCTGGTCAAGCACCCGGACGTGAACAAAATCGCTTTTACCGGGTCAGCCGCTGTCGGCAAGATCATCGTCAAGGAAGCCGCCGATACCGTGAAGCGCGTAACGCTTGAACTGGGCGGCAAGTCGCCGAACATCTTTTTTGCCGATGCCGACTTCGAAGCCGCCATCGATGGCGCGCTGTTCGGGGTCTTCATCAATCAGGGAGAAGTCTGCTCGGCCGGCAGCCGCATCCTGGTGCAGAAATCGATTTACAACAAATTTGTTGAAGCCATGGCCGAGAAGGCGAAGAAGATCAAGATCGGTCCGCCGCTCGAGCGCGAAACCAAGATGGGATCACTGGTTTCGAAAGAACAGTACGACCGCGTTTGCTCGTATCTCGAAATCGGCAAGAAAGAGGCCAAAGTTGCCGCGGGCGGCGGGCGCGCCGACAAGTTCGCCAAGGGTTACTATGTGCAGCCTACTATTTTTTATAACGTCGATAACAACGCCCGCATCGCGCGGGAAGAGATCTTCGGCCCGGTCGCGGCCGTGATTCCGTTCGACGACGAAAAGGACGCGCTGAAGATCGCGAACGACACGCCCTACGGGCTGGCTGCTGCCGTCTGGACGCGCGACATTTTCAAAGCCATGCGCGCGGTGAAGGCGCTGCGCGCGGGCATCGTGTGGGTAAATCACATGCAGCCGACTTATGTAGAAGCGCCCTGGGGAGGGTACAAGCAGTCGGGCTTTGGCCGTGAACTGGGGCCGTGGGGTATCGAAGAATATCTTGAGACCAAGCAGGTGTATATCAATCTGAACGAAAGTCCGATCGGCTGGTATTGAAAGACAGTGGCCAGTGGTCAGTGGCCAGTAGAACCGACCTTGGCGCAAGCAGACCTTGCTGAGAACTGAGAACTGACAGCTGAGAACTGACTTATGTCTACCATTCAACTACGCACACCTATTCCCGGACCTTGCTCGCAGGCTTTGATGAAACGACGCAATGCTGCTGTTGTGCAAGCGGCTTTTCACGCCACTCCGGTCTTCGTGGCCAAGGCGGAAGGAGCGGTCGTTGAAGATGTTGACGGCAACCTCCTGATTGATTTTGCCGGCGGCATCGGCTGCCTCAACACCGGACATCGCGCGCTGGCTGTGGTCGCGGCCCTGCGCCGCCAACTTGATTGCTTCCTGCACACCAGCTTCAACGTACTGCCTTACGAAAGCTACATCGCCGTTTGCGAGAAGCTGAACGCGCTGGTGCCGGGCAAGGGACCGAAGAAGACCATACTCGTGAACACGGGCGCGGAAGCCGTGGAGAATGCCATCAAGATCGCGCGCTGCTACACGAAGCGGCAGGCGATCATTTGCTTCGAGGACGCGTTTCACGGCCGGACTTATATGGCGATGGCTGCGACCAGTAAGACGCATCCTTATAAGGCGGGATTCGAGCCGTTCCCGAGCGAGGTTTATCGCATTCCGTATGCGTATTGCTTCCGCTGCTCGTACTCAATGAAGTATCCGTCTTGCGATGTGTATTGCGCGCGGCACATTGAAGATACGTTCAAGCGGGTGGTGGCGGCCGAATCGGTGGCGGCGGTGATCGTCGAGCCGATCCTGGGGGAAGGCGGATTTGTTACGCCGCCGGCGGAGTTTTATCCAACGCTCGGCGAAATCTGCCGCAAGCACGGGATTCTGCTGATCGCCGACGAAGTGCAGACTGGATTCGCTCGCACCGGCGCGATGTTTGCCTGCGAGCGGCTGGGATTGGAGCCCGATCTGGTTACGATGGCCAAATCGCTGACTGGCGGCCTGCCCATGGGCGCGGTCACGGGCCGCGCCGAAATCATGGATGCACCCGGCTCCGGCCAGCTGGGCGGCACGTTTGCGGGCAACCCTCTGGCCTGCGAGGCGGCGCTGGCTGTGCTTGACATCATCGAAAAAGAAAACCTCTGCGCGCGCGCCAACTTGCTGGGCGAACGTTTTCGCAAGCGTGCGGCGAAGTGGCAGGAGCGGTGGGAACTGGTTGGCGATGTCCGCGGACTCGGCGCCATGCAGGCGATTGAACTGGTTCGCTCCAAGACAACCCGCCAGCCCGCGGACGAAGAGACCAAACAAGTGTCGCAATACTGTTACGAGCATGGCCTGGTGACGATCACCGCGGGATCGTACAGCAACGTGATTCGCTTGCTCGTGCCGCTGGTCATCACCGACGCGCAGATGGATGAAGGGCTGGATGTGCTCGAAGCTGCGCTGGCGCATACTGCCGAAAGGAAAGGCTCGTTGACGGCACAGCTCACGTAGGGAAAGGCGCCCTCGGCTGTCTTTTACACGTTTTTCTTCGCGATCGCGAAAGGTATTGATCAATTATGACTGTGGCTGCACCTTCCACGACGAAGATTCCTCAATTCATTAACGGCGAGTGGATCGAATCGCACGCCGCCGAGTGGCTGGACGTGGTCAATCCCGCGACGGCTGAGGTGCTTGGCCGCGTTCCGGTTTCCGATGCCGCGGAGGTTACGCGCGCGATTGATGCGGCGCAGGCTGCCTATCCCGAATGGCGGCGCACTCCTGCTGAAGATCGCATCCAGCCGCTGTTCAAGCTGAAGATGCTGCTGGAAGAGCGCCTCGACGATTTCGGGCGCATCATCACGCAGGAAAATGGCAAGACGTTCGCGGAAGCGAAGGCGGAAATGCGGCGCGCCATCGAGAACGTCGAGGTCGCCTGCGGCATCCCCATGATGATGCAAGGCTACAACCTGGAAGACGTGGCGCGCGGCATCGATGAGACCATGATTCGGCAGCCGCTGGGCGTGGTGGCGGCGATCACGCCTTTTAATTTTCCGGGCATGATCCCGTTCTGGTTTCTGCCTTATGCGATCGCGTGCGGGAATACGTTGATCGTAAAGCCCTCGGAGCGCGTGCCGCTCACCATGAAGCTTGCCTTCGAGTTGCTGGAGAAGACGGGCATTCCGAAAGGCGTGGTGAATCTGGTCAACGGCAGTAAGGCTGCCGTCGATACGCTGCTCGATCATCCGGCGGTGCGGGCCATCAGCTTCGTGGGGTCGACGCCGGTCGCGCGCTACATTTTTGCTCGCGCGGGCGCGAATGGCAAGCGGGCGCAATGCCAGGGCGGCGCGAAGAACTACGTCATCGTCCTGCCCGACGCCGACATGCAGATGACGACGCAGATCATTTCCGACAGCGCTTTCGGATGCGCGGGACAGCGTTGTCTCGCCGTCTCGGTCGCGGTGACGGTGGGCGAAGCGCAAAAAACGTTTCGCGACTCGATCAGCGAAGCCGCGGCAAACCTGCGCGTTGGCAATGGACTCGACGAAGGTGTGCAGATGGGGCCGGTGATCACGCGGCAAAGCAAAGAACGGGTGCAGAATTTGATTGGCGTTGGCGCGCGGGACGGGGCGAAGATCGTGATCGACGGCCGCAATCCGAAGATCGCTAAATATGAAGCCGGAAATTTCGTGAAGCCCACCGTGCTCGACGGCGTGCCTGCGAGCAGCGAACTGACGAACACGGAAATCTTTGGCCCGGTGCTGAGCCTGGTTCATGCCAGTAACATGGACGAGGCAATGGAGCTGGTGGCCCGCAGTCCGTTTGGCAACCAGGCATCGCTGTTTACCTCGAGCGGGTCGGCGGCGCGCCGCTTCCGCTATGAAACTCCTGCGGGCAATATTGGAATTAACGTTGGCGTGGCGGCGCCCATGGCATACTTCCCTTTCAGCGGATGGAAAGACAGTTTCTTCGGCATCATGCATGGACAGGGACGGGATGCGGTCGAGTTCTACACCGAGAAAAAAGTTGTCGTCGAGCGCTGGGCGAAGGAGCAATCGCGCAAGTTCTGAGTACGTTTTGAGCAACGCCTGAATAAGTCCGGACAATCTTATGACTACTGTAACTACGGTTCCCGGCATGACCGGCCAAGAGATGGTCGATCTCACTAAGAAACACACGCTGTATGAGTGGTCGGCACAATCGAAGGTCGATCCTATCCCCGTGGCTCGAGCCAAGGGCATTTATTTCTGGACGCCCGAAGGGAAACGCTTCATTGACTTCAACAGCCAGTTGATGTCGGTGAACATTGGACACGGCGATGAGCGCGTCATCCGGGCCATCACCGAGCAGGCAACGGTGCTGGCCTATGCCAATCCGTTCATGGCGACCGAAGTGCGGGCGCGGCTGGGGGCGAAACTGGTGGAGATCACGCCGGGCGACATTGACACGTTCTTCTTTACGAACGGCGGCGCGGATGCCAATGAGAACGCCATCAAGATCGCGCGCTTCTTCACCGGACGCCACAAGATCATCGCGCGTTATCGCTCGTATCACGGCGCGACGGCCGGGGCCATCAGCCTTACTGGCGATCCTCGGCGATGGGCGGTTGAGCCTGGACTTCCGAGCGTGGTGCACGTGCTCGATCCTTATCACGGCATCGAACGCGGATGGGAGCCGGCGGAGACTTCGCTGGCCATGATCGACGAAACCATTCAACTGGAAGGTCCGCACACGATTGCCGCGTTCATTCTGGAGCCGGTGACCGGGACGAACGGCATTCTGGTGCCGCCGAATGGATATCTGGAAGGCTTGCGGAAACTGTGCGACAAGTACGGGATCCTGATGATCGCCGACGAAGTGATGTCAGGCTTTGGCCGCACGGGCGAGTGGTTTGCGGTCGATCATTGGAAGGTTGTTCCTGACTTACTTTGCATGGCAAAGGGACTTACTTCTAGTTATATTCCTCTGGGCGCTGTCGGTATGCGGCAACATATCGCTCGGCACTTTGACGATAAGGTGTTCTATGGAGGACTTACTTACAACAGTCATCCGATGGGATGCGCGACGGCGCTGGCTACTATTCGCGTTTATGAGGAAGATCGTCTGATCGAGAATTCGCGGGAGATGGGCGCGATCATGAAGACGCTGGGCGCGGAGTTGCAGGCGAAACACCGGTCGGTGGGCGCGGTGCGCTCGATTGGGCTGTTCGGCATTGTCGAGCTGATCCGGGATCGCACGACTCGGCAGCCCATGGCTCCTTTCAACGGCACTTCCGATGAGATGGTTGCGCTTGGGAAATTCTTCCGGGAGAACGGGCTCTACACCTTTGTTCGGTGGAATAGCTTTTTCACTAATCCTCCGCTGTGCATCAACGAGCAACAACTGCGGGAGGCTTTTGCGATCATTGACAAGGGACTGGAGATCACGGATCGGGCGGTGAGGTAGTTCTCGGTTGTCGGTTGTCAGTTGTCAGTTCTCAGTTGTCAGTTGTCGGTTGTCGGATCGCAGTTGGAGCACGAAGCGGTTACGAGAGTAGCTCTAGCGCCAGGTACATTGCTGACTATCGTAGGTGGAACTGGTCGCGGGTTCGTGGTGGGCTGTGGCGGCGTGATGGTTGATTGCGGTTGCAGCCTGGGTGCGGAGGTTGCCGGACTTCGCGTCGAATTCCAGAGTGCTTACGCTGTGGGCACACTGCGTGCAGGTGAACTTCATGCCGCTCTTGATGCGCTCGATTCGGTAGGCTTTCACTGAGTGAATTGTAGCTCGTCGGCGAGCAGAGGCGAGGACTCGATGGTGGGGCAGCCAAGGTAACGCTATAGCGCCAGAGTTACCTTGGCTACAGGCAACTGCCGAGCTTCGCTCGGCCTGGACGGCCGAGGGCGGCCGTCCCTACGCGACCTGGACGGGCGGGACGCCCGTCCCCACACGAGCAACACCACACTGGCGTCACTTTGCCAGGCGGTTGTATTTTCTTAGGACCTCTTGCAGACGGTCGTGCGGGAGGGCGATTACGGTGTGGTCGTCGATTCCGGTCATGGTCTCGGCGGCTACCATGGCGTTGATTACGGCTTCCTCGGTGGCCTGGACGACGGCCAGGAAGAGGGGATCGAGGCTGTCGTTGGGCAGCATTTTGAGGTCGCGGACTCCCTTGGTAGACGCCGCTCCCGGATTCGCGGTGGAGAAGGCGATGAAGATGTCTCCGGAACCGTCGCCGGAGTAGCTGCCGTCGCGGCCCAGGCCTAGAGACGCTCGGCGAGCGATTCGCTTCAGTTGGGTCGGAATCAGCGGTGCGTCGGTCGCGACTACGATGATGATCGAGCCGACGTCATCTTTCCAGACCGTGTGCTCCGGGATTTCGCGGCCCACGGGAACGCCCGCGATGCGCAATTGGTCGCGCTGTCCGTAGTTGCACTGCACGAGCACGCCGATGGTGTAACCGCCTGCGTTCGCATCGAGCACGCGGGAGGCAGTTCCGATGCCGCCTTTGAATTCGTTGCAGATCATGCCGGTTCCGCCGCCTACGTTGCCTTCTTCTACTGGGCCGCCGTGCGCGGACTCCAGCGCGTGAAAGACATGCTCGGGTTTTACGTGGAATCCGTTGATGTCGTTGAGATAGCCGTCCCAGGTTTCGGCTACCACGGGCAACGACCACCAGTAGCCTTCCATGTCGGGTTCGCCGCGCTTCACTTTCCAGGCTATGACGGCGTCGCGCACCACGCCTACGCTGTGCGTGTTGGTGATCATGATGGGGCCGTCCAGAAAGCCGGAGTCTTCGAGCCAGGTGGTGCCGGTCATCTCTCCGTTGCCGTTGAGCGTGAACCAGGCGCCGAAAACGGAGTCATTGGCGCCTTTGCCGCGCGGGAGGATGGCGGTTACTCCCGTGCGGATGGGGCCTTCACCGACTTTGAGTTTGCCGCTGCCGGAGATTAGCGTGGTGTGTCCCACTTCTACGCCTTTGACGTCGGTGATGGCGTTGTTCGCTCCGGGTGTGCCGTCGAAGGGGACGCCGAGGTCGCGGACTCGGGGCTTGGCTTCCGCGAAGGAGAAAGCGCCGGCACAGAGAAGAGCACAGAGAAGTACCAACGAAAATAAGGTCAGAAACGGGAGAGCTCGAAGTCGCATCATAGGTTTCGATTGAAACGTCGGCGGCAGTATAAAGCATAGAAGCGTTGATTTAGAATGCTGCCAGGAAGAGCAGGTTCGGTCAGGAGATGAGATGGAGAACTGGAAGCGGGCGGTGATTGCGGGATCGGTGGGAGGGGCGACCCTGTTGCTGCTGAAGGGGAAACGTCCGGCGGCGGTGCTGGTGGGAGGGGTGGGACTGGCGGTGCTGGCGTCGGAGTATCCGAATCAGTTTGCCCAGATTCGCGAAGAGCTACCTTCGTATGTGCGGCAAGGAACGAAATTTCTGGATCTGGCGATGAAGATCGGCAGCCGGATCGAAGAGTTGGCGGAAAAGGGCGCGGCGCGGGCGTTTGAGGAGTTGGGGGAGTACTAGCGGTTCGCTATTCGTCGTTCGCTGTTCGGAAGTGCGAGATACGGCGATAGGCGATCAGCGAATAGCGATCAGCGAACGACGGCTTCACTCTATTCCCAGCTGTTTGCGGGCTTCGGGGCTTAGGCGTTCGGGGGTCCAGGGCGGATTCCAGACTACATTGACGCTGGCGTTGCGGACGCCGGGGAGTTGCTCGACGCGGGACTTGACCTGGGCGCTAATGTTGACGTGCTCGGGGCAGCCTTGAGCGGTGAGGGTCATATCGACGGTGACGTCCTGTTGACCTTCGGGCAAGTCGTCGAAGCGGATTTCATAGATCAGGCCGAGATCGACGATGTTGACGGGGATTTCGGGATCGTAGCACTGCTTGAGTGCGTTCAGAACGTCATCCTGGGCGAGGGGCATGAATTTCCTTTGCGGTTCGTTCGATTACGGAGTGTTGATAGCGAGTGCGCTTGCCCATATTCTATAGCGAAATCAAGGTTGCCGGGAACACGGGCAGCTGCCGAGCTGCGCTCGACTTGGACGGGCCAGAGGCCCGTCCCCACACGAAGGTACCTAAATTATGGCCCTGGGCCCGGAGTTTCAGAAAAGGCTGCAGATCTTTCTGGTGGCTGCCCTTGTGATTGCGGGGGGGCGCGCGGCTTACATCGTTTACTCGCGGCGCACGGCTATGAAGGACGAGGCCAAGCCCAAGCCGGAAACGGCGCTGAAGGCGGACTATTACGTTACGCCGAAGAAGCTGCATGCTTATGATCTGCGGTCGGCGCGCCAGTTGACCGAGCAGGCGGTATGGGTGAAGGTCGGTTATCAACTCACGTACTATCCCTACGATCGCGAGCGGCACAAGACAGATTTCGGGCATGAGGCGGGAACGCTGCTGCCTTTGCAGAAGCTCGCGATTCAGGACGTGGTGACAGATGTTTCTCCGCTGGCTCCGGGGATCAAGCAGGTGATGGCGTGCTTTTCGCTCGAGGGCAAGACCTATGCGGCTCCAATTGGTGCGGTTAAGGGCGGCGATTTCAAGATATACACCGACGAGATTTTCTTCATCGAAGATCCACACGATCTTTACAAGTACTGGCCGGCGGATGTCTGGAAGGAGATTGATGCTCATGAGGTGCAAGCGGGGATGAGCGAGTTGCAGGCCAGCTTCGCGATTGGGATGGGCGTGGCCGCGGGTTCAGGCGACTACGGTTCGCGAACTCTGCGCTATCCGAATGGCGGAAAACCTCTGGCGATCAGGTTTGAAAACGACAAGGCGGTTGCAATCAAACCGGGCTCGTGAGCGTACAATTCCGGGCATGAAACGAACGCTCGGCGTGGTGGTTGCCTCTCTTCTTTTTTGCGAAAGGGTACTACCGTCCGGAGGTGGACTGCATCATGTTCACGTGGCATATAGCGTTTTGCGCGGTCTGCCGGCGGGCGATTGAGCGGGTGATCGGATGTATACGGGGTGAAGGTCGTGTCCCCGCCGAGACACCGAGGGCGCCGAGAAATGCCTTAGGAATTGGCTAGGCGAGCGCGAACGAACTCTATGACTTCTGGCGTCAGGTAGTTTGGCGGGTGGATCTCGAACATCGGGCGATCCATGACGGGTTTCAGCGAGACTCGCTCCCAGGCTGGGCTTGCGGAATCTTCGACGGAGTGCAGTAGGACGGCGTCGGCGCGGTCGAGGAAAGTTTGCGCTGAGGCTTTGAAGTCGGCGGTCTGCGGGTCGAGCACGGTTAGATAGAGGTCCGGTTTCACGAAGCGCAGGATGCTGTTCGATTCGATGATGGCGTTTTCGGTGGCGGCGAGAATTTTTCGGATGCGGGGCATGGCTTCGGCGAGATGCCCTTGCTGGGTGCGGACCCACCAGGAGTGATCGGCGCCGGCGACCAGGAAGCGCGAGGTATCGGACTTGCCGGAGCGGTCTTTTTCTTCCGACACAGCCCAGGAATGATCGGCGGTGGCGCAGTCGCAGGCTTCGCCGTTGGCGGAGCAGACGCCGTGTCCGTATTGAGTGATTTTTAGGGCGGTCCAGTGGAAGGCGGGCAGGGCGGCTATGAGGCCGGCGACGACGCTGGTCTTGCCGACGCTGCGGGTGTGTCCGCCGATGACTAGGATGGGCATGGGGGCAGCTACTGGCTTCTAGCTACTGGCTTCTAGCCTTTTGCGCTGAGACGCGGCAAGCCGCGTCTCTACAGAAACATTCATTGCTGAAATTCAGCTTTGCTTCTTGGCCGAGCGCGAAACAAACGCCAGCTCTTTAAGATACTCCCGAAGGGGACGGGCTGGGGTGCCCCAGAACACGACTCCTTTGCCGCGAATCACTTTCTTGGTTGGGATGCCGCTTTGCGCTCCGAGGATTGCACCTTCTTCTATGCGCACGTGGTCGGCGATGCCCACCTGTCCGCCGATGATGACGTTGTTTTCGACTACCGCACTTCCGGAAAGGCCGGTCTGCGCGGCGATGACCACGTCCTGACCGATTTGCACGTTGTGGCCGACGTGGACCAGGTTGTCGATCTTAGTGCCGCGGCCGATGCGGGTTTCGTCAAGAGCGCCGCGGTCGACGGTGGAGTTGGCTCCGATCTCGACGTCGTCTTCGATCACCAGCCGTCCAACTTGCGGGAATTGCTCGTAGCGTCCGGTTTGGGAATCGCGGACGTAACCGAAGCCTGCACTGCCGAGGACAGCGCCAGCCTGCACGATGACGCGGTCGCCGAGAGTTGTGCCCGGGTAGATGGTAACGTTCGGGTCGAGGCGGCAATGGCTTCCGATCTTTACTGCGTTACCCCGGACTGCGTCATCCCCGTCGGCGCCGATCACCGAGCCGGCGCCGATGATTGTTTCATCGCCGACCTTGACGTGTTCGCCGAGAATCGCGCGCGGGCCGATGGCTACGTTCTTGCCGATCTTGGCGGAAGCGGGAACGGCGGCGGAGGGATGAATGGCGCGATAGCGGACGGGAGTGCGGAATAGGTTTGCGGCTCGGGCAAAGGTGAGGCGCGGCTGGGCGGAAATCAGGATGGGCTTGGCGGTGCTGGCGGCGAGGTTTCCGGCCGCGAAGTCGCCGGCGATTACGGCGGCGGCGGATGAGCGGAGCGCGGCTTCCAGGTGCTGGGCATCATCGACGAAGACCAGGCTGTCGCTCTTGGCGGATTGCAGGCTGGAGACTGTGACCACGGTGATGGAGTTGTCTCCGAGGAGACGGCAGCCGAGCTTCTCGGCTAGATCGCGCAGGGTATGCTTCATGGTTGTCTATTGTCGCGTACTCAGTACCCAGTCGCCAGTACCCAGTACCCAGAACCAGGCCATGCGGGATGACCCTACTCCAGCGGCTCGTCGTCTCGACGCTTTAGCACTTCTGACTGCTCGGCGGCCGAGGGTGCGCGTAACCCAATGTAGCCATTGAGTTTATTTCACCCTCAAAAAATCCCGGATTCCCCTGAAAACCCAGTATTACCCTACATGACATTTAAATTGCGTTTGAAAGTTCTTCGTGTCCAGCTTTGGGATCTGTGTATCCTCGCTAGGTTCCTTCCTAACATTTTGTCCAATTGCATTTGGCAAGGGTATCTGGTTCGCAAAGACAAGGGAAAATAACTTCTTGTGAGTTGCCTCTGCTAATACAGCGGGGGCTGGCCTGGGGGGCGGGTTTTCCAGCGACGGTGGACCCATAGCCATTGGTCGGGATAGCGGCGGATGACGTCTTCAATTACTTTCGTGAATCTTGCAGTGTTGGCTATTATGTCGGCCTCGTTATCGTTGGTGCGAATTAACTCTACGGCGGGATCGAAGCGCAGGATGTATTTGCGCAGCTTCGCGTCCCACACGGTGAAGCCGGGGACTACGGCGGCGTCGGTGCGCAGGGCGATGCGGGCCAGGCCGCTGGCGGTGCAGGCCGGGATGCCGAAGAAATCTACGAACACACCTTGTGGCGGTGTCATGTTGGTGTCCATGAGAATGCCGACGGTTTCGCCAGCGCGCATGGCGGAGAGCAGGCCGCGCACGAAATCATCTTTGTCGACGGTGCGGTTGCCGTGCATGGTGCGGTAGCGCTGGACGAGGGCATCGATGTAGGGATTGTCGAGGGAGCGCATGACGATCGACAGCGGATGACCCTGCAAAGAGTGAGCGAAGGCGGAGAGTTCCCAGGCTCCGAGATGGGCGGTGAGAAACAGAACGCCTTTGCCGCGAGCATACGCGCGCTCGAAGTTCTCAAAGCCGTCATAGACAACGATACGGGAGACATTTTCGCGGGTGTAGCGGGGGAAGAGGCAGACTTCGGCGAGCTGGCGTCCGAGAGAGATGAATTCGCCGCGAACCAGGCGGCGGCGCTCGCGCGGCGACATTTCGGGGAAGGCTAGAGCCAGGTTGCGCAGGCCGACGCGACGCAGGCGTCCGTAAACCGCGTAGACGGTTAAGCCGAGCGTGATGCCGATGGCGCGCGCCACGGGACGGGGGAGCAAGCCCAGGATCTTTACCCAGGACCAGACTAGAGCGTACTCGAGGCGTTCTCGCAATGGGGCAGTTCTCAGTTCCCAGTTCTCAGTAAAACCAAACATTTTACGTGGTTGCTGGTAACGCTGGTGTTCACTGAGAACTGAGAACTGGGAACTGAGAACTTTACTACTTTGCCGCTTGCTGGGCCCACTTGGCTAGCGTGCTCAAGAAGGGGTACGCGCCTTTGGGAGCTTCGATTTCTCCTTTGAGCGAGGTTTTGAAGGGCACCATGCGGCCGTAGAATTCGCGGGTGCCGCTCTTGTCCTGCTTGATGACGGCGCCGGAGAGTTCGAGTCCGGCGAAGAGGCCGCGGGAGCGCGAGTAGGTCAGAACCTCCGCCCTCATCTTCCAATCGGTATCGGCGGAGGCGTGGCGTCCGACGGGACCGGCGGCGGCGCTGGCATCGGCGCCGAGTTTGAACTGGCTGGAGAGCAGGCGGTCCATGCCGTTCTTGTTCATAATCAGCATGATGAAATCGGTGGCCTGGCCGCCGATCTGCAAGCCGAAACTGCCCCCGCCGATGGTAAAGAAAGCGGGCGCGCTCCAGCCTTTTTCAGTGCGGCAACTGGCGACGCCTTTGCCATAACGGCCGCCAAAGACGAAGCCTGCATTGAGCAGCGACGGAACCACGGCCACACATTCGGCGGAACCGAGTATTTCTTCGGGGATACGCTGGTCCGGGGCGGCCTGGATTTCGTCGAGCACCGTGCCGGCTTCTTCGACGCGTCCGGAAGCCTTGGTGTTGGGTTCCGGAGCCTTGGTGTTGGGTTCCGGAGCCTTGGTGTCGTCGTCAGTATTGGCGGAAAGAATCGTTGTTTGGAAACATGTCAGGAAACAAACGAGCAGGAGCACGAGGAAATTTCGCATCACACCTCACCTGGGAGATAGGAGTATGGATTCAGTTGTCGTATTTACCAGCTCTGATTCTATTCGATGCAGGGTGCAAGGCGGGGGATACCAGGGGAGTGATCAGGGTGAGTCAGGTTAAGCAGCCGTCAGCGATCAGCCGGCAGCCGTCAGTGAAAACCTTTGGTTTCCGACGGGGTTCTAGGGCTTTGACACTTAATTGGAGGTTCGCTAGGGCAAAAAAATGCGGGGTTGAAATCGGCGACCCTAATCTCCGTTTCCAACCCCGTCTCCCAGGTTCTGTGGTAGGTGAGGCGAGTATGCGGCAGGTGGAGGGAGCGGACAAGATTACTAGGGTCACTGTACTTTGGTAACCAAAGGCGGTTCACCGGGAGCGTTAGAGGAAGCACACGCCTCCGAGGGAACGCAGCACTCGACTCGGTTTCGTCCCTTATTCTTCGCTTCGTACAAGGCGGAATCGGCTGTCTGCAAGGCCTGGTTCACGTCCGGGACTGCGCCCTTTATGGAGCTGACACCGACGCTGACGGTAATCGGGATGGCAAACTGGCCGATCACGAACTGGTTGGTGGCAACACAGAGACGTAAGCGCTCCGCGACTCCCACGGCATCGCTGAGTGCGCAATTCGGGGCCACAATTAGAAACTCTTCGCCTCCCAGACGCCCGACCGAATCGTACGGCCGCAACGCCGAGGCCATTCTCAGAACGAGTTGTTGAATCACGTGGTCGCCGACGGGGTGCCCGTAAGTATCGTTGATGGCCTTAAAATGATCGATATCTGCGATCAGCACGCCCAGTTCCTGCCGCGTGCGTTTACAACGCGAAGCCTCCCGGGCCAGCAACTCCAAGATCGCCGCCCGGTTATAGATGCCGCTCAGAAAATCATGGGCCGCCCGATACTCGGCCTTCTCCAGATCGCCCACCAACCGGCGCTGCTGATCGAGCTGCGCCGCCAGCAACTGGTTGGCGTGCAACAAGTCGGTTGCGCTTCTCGCCTCCGATTTGAAGATGGAGAACATGCTAATGAAAAGGCCCGTGAGCACCGTGAGTTGTCCCAGAATGTTCAGGGCATGAGCGACGAAAAATTGAGCGTCAAATCGCGTGCCGTAAAAGGACATGTACCCGGCGTGGCTCACCCCGTACAGAATCATGGAAAACACCAGCCAGTGTTCAAAATCGTCAATTTTCCACGGGCCGTTCCACAAATATCCGACGGTCGCCAAAGCGAAAAAAAGAGCTGGCACCAAATCCGCGGGGCGATGAACCAGATAATCGGGATGGAAGGGAGGATCCACTCGCACCAGCGCAAAAAGGAGAAAGGTGGCGACAACCGCGGTTCCGACGAGCAGATAGACAAGGCCCTCCTTGATTGTGCCCCTGGCTGGATTTAGCATTTCTCTTTTCCCTGCCATAACACTCGCGCACATGAGCAGGGACATAAAAACGCGTGACATGATCCCGCTCCACGGGGTGAGGCCGGAAAGTGCAGGGGGGACATACCCAGCCAGGAACGATGACGTGACCATCGCATGGTAGCCATTGAGGAGAGCCCCGCCCAGAAAGCCGGTGCCGAGAAGCAAGAACATCCCGCTTTTCTTTGTGTAATAGCGCACCAAGGCGATTGCACCCGTGACCAATCCCAATAGGGTGGCCATCGTCTCAAGCAAGGTGTGCAAGTCGGCGGTGCTGTGCCAGGCGGAGCGGTGGGCGGGGAAGCTGCCGAGAAGCAGGCCCAGGGTAAAAAGGACGTAGACGAGGCTGCGCCTTCGGACGGGTTTTGGCGACAGACTTTCCATCCTAGTGTCCTATCGGCAAAAGGAGAGGTTTTGTTCAGGAGTCGATGGCGCTGCGAGTTTCGAGCTTCGATTAGGAGGGATAGCTTCCAGGAGAATTGGGGGGATGGATGCGGGAGCGGGAAGCGGCCGACAGGGCGTCGGCCAGACAGCCGGTTGAATGGCTGGCTCCCCTAAAAAGAAACTACTTCGCCGTTACCAGCGAATGAGTGATGGCATGGACGGAGAGGGCGATGCGGTTCTGCACGCCGACTTTGCGCATCAGTTTCGCGACGTGAGCCTTCACCGTGCGCTCTTCGATGCCGAGAGCCGATCCGATTTCTTTGTTGGAGCGGCCGGCAACCAGCATCTCGAGAACTTCCTTCTCGCGATCAGTAAAGCTAATCCGTCCGGCGGGGAAGATGCGACCCGGGGATGCGCTCACGCGTTCGATGAAAGTGGAGAGCACATGGCGCGGAGCCCACACCGAACCCTGATGGACGATGCGGAGAGCCTGGATGAACTCGGCCGCTGAGGCAGCCTCGTCCACGTAGCCTTTGGCACCGGCGGCGATGGCTTTGAGGACACTTTCATCGTCCATGCCGGAGCCGGTGACGATGATGCGCAGGTCGGGACGGATGGCTTTGAGACTGGCCATGATGTCGTAGAGGTTCTGGCCACCGCGATTGCCGAGCAGGACGAGATCGATGGCCGGCAACTGGCCAAGATCGGCCAGCGAGGCGGAGACCAGTTCCAAATCAGGCTCGGTATCAAAGAGGGCTCGGAATCCGACAAACCGCAGCGGATCGCTTTCTACTACGGCAACGCGTATCAATGGTTTTCTAGCGACGGCAGCTTTCATTACGTTTTCCCTGTTAGGATTGCATCCTGTTCAAGCTTGCCTGAATCGGCAAAGAATTGAAACGATTGCCGAGCGATGCAAATTACGGGGGTAACCCCCCTAGATCAGGCATCAGAGGAGGGTTTTGCAGTGAAGAGAAGGCGGACGCGACGGTATTTTGCAGGGATTCTGGCGGCGGGCTTGATGGCGGCGGGGCTGGCGCGGGCGCAGGCGCCGGCACAACCTTCAACAACGTATCAACCGAAGTTTTCGGGCGATCCGGCGCACTCGGAAGCGGAAGCGCAGGCGCTCGGCTACATGCGGGTGGTGCTCCGGGCGGAGCACGCTTACAAGAAACGGCATGACAAGTATGCGGAGTCGCTGGAGGCGCTGGCGGGCACGGGGTCCTTCACCAAACGCATGGCGCACACCACCGAGCGCGGGGATTACACGGTCGGTTTCCGTCCCCACAAAGACGGTTTCGTGCTGACCATGACGCCCAAGCAGATGGACAGCGAACACCGCTCGTTCTACGCCGAAGAAGATGGTGTAATTCATGCGGACGAGCAAAAGCCCGCGGACCTGGATTCGCCGAAAGTACAGTGAACGGGCGGCGATGTTCGATTGCCAGGGTATTAGGTAGGGCCCGCGCCCAATGCACTGACTGCGGAAGGAACTTTGCTATCCTTGCGGGTGCGACAAATCCATTCGAGCGCGTGGGGGCTGGTGCTGGTTTCGGCGGCCCTGCAGGTTGCGATCTTTCCGCTGCCGGGGCTGTATGGGCTGGCTTGGGTTGCAGTGGCTCCGCTGCTCGTGGCCATTCTGCGGGCGCGCACTCCAGAGACTCTGCAACTGGATGGTCAGGCGCGTTTGCTGCCCGCCGCGCCGTGGCAGGGGTTCCTACTGGGCTACGTGTGCGGGATTCTGTGGTTTGCCGGGACCTGCTACTGGATTTTCGACACCATGCACCGCTATGGCGGGCTGCCGATTCCAGCCGCCGTGCTGGCGCTGATCTTGTTCTGCATGTATGTCGGGCTTTATCACGGGATGTTCGGGCTGCTGCTGGCCCTGGCCGCGGGATCGAACAACTCCAGATTAAACAGGTCCAGATTAGACAAGTCTGGATTGAAGGCCGCCGCGCCAGGCGCGTCGATGCGGCGCGCGCTGGTGGCGGCTCCGTTTCTTTGGGTCGCGGTGGAGCTTGCGCGGACGCGCATTACCGCATTTCCATGGGAGCTTCTGGGATACTCGCAGACCGCGAATTTTGCGCTCACGCGGATTGCCACACTCACCGGCGTTTATGGGCTCTCGTTTGAAATCTTGCTCGTGAACAGCGTGTTTGCGGCCGCGTTTCTGGTTGCGAAGGAGCAGCGGAAACGGCTGCTGGTGGCGGCGTGCGTGGCGGTGGCGATCCTGCAGGCGGCGCAGTTGGTGGCGCCTCCTCGGGTGGCGGCCGATCATACCGCGCTTTTGGTGCAGCCGAATATTCCGATCCTGGAAGGTGCGGTGTGGACGAAGGAATATTTTCAGGGCACACTGCGGGACTTGACCGCTAAGAGTTTGCATCCCGCGGGAGAAAAAGCAGATCAGCATTTCGATTTTATTGTGTGGCCCGAGTCGCCTTCGCCGTTTTACACGAACGATCCTCTTTTTCGAGATGCGGTGAGTGAACTGGCGAGGCAGTCGGGAACCTGGGTGGTGACGGGATCGATTGGAATCACGCCCGCAATGCACAGTAGGGGAGAAAGCGCGCAGATTTTCAACTCCGCTGCCCTGGTCAGTCCGCGTGGTGAGTGGGTTGGACGCTACGACAAAGTGCATCTCGTGCCCTTCGGTGAATATTTGCCGTTTCCGCGGCTGTTTGCCTTTGCCGGAGGTCTGACCAAAGAAGTGGGAGAGTTTCAGCGGGGTGCGTCGCGCACGCCACTGGATGCCGGAGGCGAGCGGCTCGGAATGTTTATCTGCTATGAATCGATCTTCCCCGACGAAGTGCGGCAGGGGCCGATCGAGGGGACGCAGGTTTTGTTGAACATTTCGAATGACGGCTGGTACGGCGACAGCGGCGCCTGGAAGCAGCACCTGCAGCAGACCGAAATGCGGGCCATCGAGAATGACCGATGGCTGCTGGCGGCGACGAATACGGGGATGACGGCATCGATCGATCCGTACGGAAGGATCGTGGCGGCGACTCCGCGCAAGGTCCGCACCGCGCTGGCGGCGCCTTATGCGCTGATTTCGGGTACCACCTTTTACACCCGGCACGGCGATTGGTTCGCATATCTGTGTGCGATAATTTCAGCAGGCGCGCTGCTGGCGCGCTTTATGTTTCCCGATCGCGCGCCTTAACAGATTGATGAAAACCTCGGTTCTCAGTGTGCAGCCCCTAAAGGGGCATCTGAAGGCAAAGAACTTACGGCATCGCTGAAATGATGCCCTGATACGAAACTTGAGTTTTTCAGCAAACTAAGCTGAAAAAGAAAAGCCGAGTGACAAGAAATGTTGGATGAACTGGAACAGCAATACACTTCTTTAAAGACCAAGGTCCACGACCTGCGGGAGTATCTTTGACGCCGGCAAGCTGCGCCAGCAATTTGCCGAAATCGAAAAGCAGGCGTCGGATCCCAATCTTTGGGCGAATCCTGCAAAATCTCAACAAGTGATGCGCGAACGGAAGCGCCTGGAGAGCATGCTGTCTCTGGAAGGCGACTTGGCGCGCCGGAGCGACGACATCGCCACCTATTTCGATCTGGCCGGCGAAGGTGAGAACGTTGCGGCCGACTTGCAACGCGACTTGGACTCTCTGCGCGAATTGGTGGATCGAGTGGAAACCGAGACGCTGCTTTCGGGCGAAAACGACGGCCTGAATGCGATCATGACGATTCATCCCGGCGCGGGCGGAACCGAGTCGCAGGACTGGGCGGAGATGCTGCTGCGCATGTATCTGCGCTGGGCCGAGCGGCAGGGATTCAAGACGGAGATGTACGACTACCAGCCCGGAGAAGAAGCGGGAATCAAGTCGGCGACATTTTCGGTGATTGGCCAGTATGCGTTCGGTTATTTGACCAGCGAGATTGGCGTGCACCGGTTGGTGCGGATTTCGCCCTTCGATCAGGCGAAGCGGCGGCATACGTCGTTTGCCAGCGTGTATGTTTCGCCTGAGATTGACGACAGCATTGAGGTCGTCATTAAGCCCGAGGATATTCGGATTGACACGTACCGATCGAGCGGGAAGGGTGGACAGCATGTGAATACGACCGATTCGGCGGTGCGGATCACGCACATCCCGACGGGTCTGGTAGCCAATTGCCAGAACGAGCGCTCGCAGCATAAGAACAAGGAGAAGGCGATGAGCATGCTGCGCTCCAAACTTTACGAATTTGAGCTGGAGAAAAAGCGCGAGGTCACGAAAAAGATTGAGGATTCGAAACTCGACATTGATTTCGGATCCCAGATTCGTTCGTATGTGCTGCAGCCTTACCGGATGATCAAGGATCACCGCACGAAACTGGAGATCGGCGACGTGGATCGTGTGCTGGACGGCGATCTGCGGCCGTTGATGCAGGCTTATCTGCGGATGCGAAGAGGCGAGAAAAAATCATGAGCCGAGCTTCGCTGAAGCCGCGGCAACTTCGACCGCCGCATCTTGGGTCCCGCCTGCAGCGTGCCTTTCGCTATGCCGCGGAGAAACACGCCGGACAGACGCGGAAACAGTCGGCGGTGCCTTATCTTTCGCACCTGATGGCGGTTGCGTCGCTGGTGCTCGAAGCCGGCGGTGACGAAGATATGGCGATCGCGGCCCTGCTGCATGATGTGGTCGAAGATTGCGGCGGCATGCCGAGGCTGCGCGAAGTGCGCAAGCAGTTTGGTTCGCGGGTGGCGAAGATGGTGGAGGGTTGTACGGATTCATTCGACGAGCCGAAGCCGGAGTGGGTGGAACGGAAGAACGGGTATCTGCGCGAAGTGAAGCACGCCGACGTCAATACGCGGCTGGTTTCGGCGTCTGACAAGCTGCATAACGTGCGCACGATTTTGGCGGATTACCGGCAGCATGGGGAAGGCATCTGGAAGCGGTTCACGGGAAAAAAGGAAGGCACGCTCTGGTACTATCGCGCCTTGAGCGACGAATATCAGCGGCGCAGCCCCAACCGCATCACGCGCGAACTTGAGATTGCAGTGGCGGAATTGGAGCGGGCGGTGGGGAGACAAGCGCGGTCGTCGAAGAAGTTCACGAAGAAGCTTGCGAAGAAATCTGCAGCAAGTTCTGGGAGATGAACGATGCCCCGAATGCTTGATCTGATCCGCAATTCGGAGGTTCCGTCGAACCTGATGCAATCGGCGGCGCGTGGCGCCCTCGCGGTGCCGCCTGGGGAGACGATCGAGATTCTGGTCCATCTGGCGCTCCATCACAAATTGTTTGGTGAGCAGGCGCGTCTAACGCTGGCCGGTTGGGACGAAAAAGCCAGCCTGGCCGTAGCTGCCGATCCAAAGACCAGTCCCGAGGTGCTGGGATATTTGCTTTCTGCGGAGAATCTGAGGACTTCTCTGCTGCCGGCACTGGCGGAGAATCCGACGGTAGGCGAAGAGTCGCTGGCCGGAGTTGCGGAGTCAGGGACGCGCTCGGCCGCAGAAGCTTTGTTGACGAGCAGGCGAGTAATGAGCTCTCCACGGCTGTTGCAGGCGTTGCAGTCGAATGCCAACCTGCGTCCAAGTGAACTCGGCGAGATTGCAAAGAAGCTGGCTGCTTTGGAAACGCGCCGGGCAGGAGATCGGGACGCAAGCGAAGCGGGCGTTCCGGACGACGTTATCGAGAGTACGGTCACAAAGTTTCTGGAAGAGAACGCGGTGGAGCTGGCGGCCGAAAAAGACAAACCGTTCCAGCCCATAGGAATGGCGCACGAAGACGCGGGCGGCGAGGCGGCGGGTGAAGTTGTGCCGCCGGCCGCTGCTGCCACGGGCAGTGCCAGCGCTGACGCAGCAGCGGGGAGATCGGGGACGGCGGCAGCGGGAAAGTCCGGCGGGGCCGCAGTCGCTGCCCATGGCAAGAGGCCACCAACTCCCGGTCATGAGGAAAGGCGCGACAGCGCGCTGCAGAAGATTGCCAAGCTCGACATCAAGAGCCGGATCGCGCTGGCGATGCGCGGCAGCAAGGAGGAACGGGCGATCCTGATTCGCGATTCTACGAAGCTGGTAGCGGTGGCGGTGCTGGAGTCGCCTAAAGTTTCGGAGGGCGAGGTGGAAGCTTTTGCGACGCAGAAGAACGTGCTGGAGGCGGTGCTGCGAACGATTCAGATGAAGCGGAAGTTTGCGAAGAATTACAGCATCATGCGGAACCTGGCCTACAACCCGCGCACGCCGCTCGATGTCTCGCTGGGACTGATAAAGAACCTGCTGGTTCACGACCTGAAGAATCTATCGGGGAACAAAGAGGTTGCGGACACGATTCGCAAGGTGGCGCTGCGCCTGTATAAACAGAAGTTAGAAAAAAAAGGCTGAAGGGATTGGCAGCGGTTGAAGCAATCCGATTCTATCTACGAACTGTTATCACGGACGAAGACGATCGCCGTGGTGGGATTGTCAGAAAGTCCGATGCGGCCGAGTCACGGCGTTTCTGCATACATGCAGGCGGCCGGATACAAGATTATTCCGGTGAATCCGCAGATTGGGGAGGCGCTCGGAGAAAAGTCGTATGCGTCATTGCTCGAAGTGCCGCGCGAATTGGCGGAGAAGATCGATCTGGTGGATGTGTTCCGGCGGCCAGAGTTTGTGGATGAGATCGTGGAGCAGGCGATCCGGTTGAAGATTCCGGCGATCTGGCTGCAGGAAGGCGTGATCAACGAAGGCGCGGCGGAGAAGGCGCGAAAGGCCGGAATGTTTGTGGTGATGGACCGGTGTGTTTTGAAAGAGCACCGGGCGAGATTCGGGTAGTTGGCGGTGGCGGAAGTGAGAGGTTTCCCGTTCGCTGTCTGCTGAGTTTGTGGGGTGAGACGTAATGCCGGCGATCAAATTCCGTGGTGTGGACTTCATCGACTTCGACACGTTGCTGGATGACGACGAGCGCCTGGTGCGCGACACGGCGCGCCAGTTCATCGAAGACAATCTCGTTCCGATCATTGAGGAATGCAATCGTGCCGGCCGGTTCCCGCGCGAACTGGTGAAGCCGATGGCCGATCTCGGATTCTTCGGCGCCTCGCTCGACGGCTACGGCTGCGCCGGCATGTCGAACGTCGAATACGGACTGGTCACGCAGGAACTGGAACGCGGGGATTCCGGCGTGCGTTCGTTCGTCAGCGTGCAGTCGGCGCTGGTGATGTATCCGATTTATACCTTCGGCAGCGACGAGCAGAAAAACACGTGGTTGCCGGCGATGCAGAAAGGCGAAAAGATCGGCTGCTTCGGGTTGACCGAACCGGACTTCGGATCGAATCCGGGCGGCATGCGGACGCGCGCGCGCAAAGTTGGAAAAGAGTATGTGCTGAACGGCGAAAAGATGTGGATCACCTCCGGCACCATCGCCGACGTGGCGGTGATCTGGGCCAAGGTCGAAGAGGAAGGGGATAAGATACGCGGATTTCTCGTGGAGACCGACCGCCCTGGATTCAAGGCCGACGACATTCACGGGAAGTGGTCGCTGCGCGCTTCGGTGACTTCAGGCTTGTCGCTGCAGGATGTGCGCATCCCGGAGTCGAACCTGTTGCCGGGATCGGGCGGATTGAAATCTCCGCTCATGTGCTTGAACCAGGCGCGCTATGGAATCGCGTGGGGCGCGGTCGGGGCGGCGATGGCGTGTTATGACTGCGCGCTGCAGTATTCGTTGTTGCGGAAACAATTCCGCGATCAGCCCATCGCCTCGCATCAACTGGTGCAGGAGAAACTCGCCTGGATGATCAGCGAGATCACGAAGGCGCAGTTACTCGTGCTGCAAGTCGGCCGGTTGAAAGACGCCGGGAAAGTGCAGCACCAGCACATCTCGATGGCGAAGAGAAACAACGTCTGGATGGCGCTCGAGTGCGCACGGCTGTCGCGAGATATTCTGGGGGCGAACGGCGTGGCCGACGACTATCCCATCATGCGGCATCTTATGAACCTCGAAAGCGTAAAGACTTACGAGGGCACGCATGATATCCACGCGCTGATTATCGGCGCGAGCGTGACCGGGATTGACGCGTTCTAGGCATCCGCACGGGTTACAGTAGAAAGATGGAATTCACCCCCTTACAAACCGAGCGGCTGACGCTGCGCACGTCCGCGCTCTCGGATATTCCGGCGCTCTTGCCACTCAAGGGTGCTCGCGAAGTGGCGGCGACCACGCTGCGCATCCCGCATCCGTACACCGAGTCCGACGCTCGAGACTTTATCGCCCGCACGCAGGAGGGTCTGTTGAGCGGCAGCGCCTTGCTTTTGGCCATTGTTCTACGTGAGAGAGACACGCTGTGCGGCGGCGTGGGACTGCGCATCGAAGCCGACCATCGTCGCGCCGAGCTTGGCTACTGGATTGGCGTGCCTTACTGGGGAAATGGCTATGCGACCGAGGCTGCCAAGGCCGTGCTGAAATATGGATTCGGGACACTTGAACTGCACCGAATTTTCGCCAGTCATTTCGCAGACAACCCTGCATCGGCAAGAGTCTTGCAAAAAATCGGCATGCGCCACGAAGGAAGATTGCGCGCTCACGTGTTGAAGTGGGGAGAGTTCCTCGACCTCGAAATGTACGGGATGCTGGCGTCCGATGTGGACGATGCGCTGAGCACCTCTTAGAAACCAGGGACCTCAGGCGGAATGCAGCTTGCCCTTCCATCTCTGCTCTGAAGGGACTATATTCCTTAGTCGCATTTATTTAGGAGGAATTTATGGCCACTCAAACCCGTCCCGAACCGCATGCCAAGAATTTCGGGGAAAATATTGAGAGCGACCTGGCGCTGGAATTTTTGCGCGTGGTGGAGAACGCGGCCATCGAGTCGGCGCGCACCATGGGCCAGGGGGACCGTCCGCTGAGCGACCAGGCGGCCACGGAGGCCATGCGCAAGACGATGGACACGGTCCCGATGCACGGCACGATTGTGATCGGCGAGGGTGAGCGCGACGACGCGCCCATGCTTTACATCGGCGAGCAGGTGGGCAGTTCGTATCTGGACGGCCGCGAGGTTCCACAAATCGACATCGCCGTCGATCCGCTGGAAGGAACGAACCTCTGCGCCACCGGATCGCCAGGAGCGATTACGGTGCTGGCGGCTTCGGAAAAAGGCGGGTTGCTGCACGCTCCCGACTGCTACATGGAAAAAATTGTGGTCGGGCCGTCGTGCAAGAACGCGGTGGAACTGGACGCTCCGGTGGCCGTGAACCTGAAAAATATCGCGCGGCGACTGCATCGCGGCGTTGAGGACCTGGTGGTGATCGTGCTTGAACGTCCGCGGCATGAAAAACTGATCTCCGATATTCGCAAGGCGGGCGCGCGCATCAGGCTGATTGGCGACGGCGATCTGTCGGCGGGCATTGCGGCGGCGGTGATCGGAACCGGGGTGCACGCAGTCATGGGATCGGGTGGCGCACCGGAAGGCGTGATTACGGCGGCCGCGATCCGTTGCCTGAACGGATACATGCAGGGACGGCTGGTGATCGACAAGCCGGAACTGGAAGAGCGCATCGCGAAGATGGGGATTAAAGACAAGAATAAAATTTACGAGGCGGAAGACCTGGCTCCGGGAAAACAGATGATCTTCGCCGCGACCGGCGTGACCGAAGGCGCGCTGCTGAAGGGCGTCCGATTTTTTGGCGAAGGGACACGGACTTCTTCGGTGATTCTGACTTTGAAGACGGGACGGGTGCGATTTATCGAGAGCATCCACCTGGATAAGGGGCCGGATGTTCGGGTGAGGTTCTCGTAGGGCAGCTCTCAGCTGTCAGCTGTCAGCTCTCAGTAAGACCTTGGGCGTCGGGCTCCCTTGATCCAGTTCATCGTGCCTTTGGGGAGAGTGCCGGTCTGAATTTGCGGGAATCGTTTGGGAGCTCGAAAGGTTCTGCTACACTCGTCTCCATTATGCGTCGCAGAAGTTCTCGGTTTGGATGGATCGCAGTTTCGCTTCTTTCCATCGTAGCGCCGATCTGCGCGCAGCTTCAGCCCTTGCACCCTCGCGGTGACTCGAACCCACAGGAACCTCTTCCTGATGGGGTTTATCGCGTGGGCCGCGATATCAAGCCTCCCCGGATTATGCACCAAATCGAACCTGAATTCTCGGAACAGGCGCGGGCGGCGGGGTATGAAGGTACTTGCGTTCTGTGGCTGGTGGTTGACTCCGAGGGGATGCCGCAGAAAGTCAAAGTCACACGGCCGGTCGGCATGGGACTCGACGACAAGGCCATCGAGGCGGTTCAGCAGTGGAGGTTCTTACCTTCGCTGAAAGACGGCAACCCGGTGGCGGTTCAAATCAACGTCGAGGTGAGCTTCCATCTCTACAATCAGGGCGATAAGAAGCCAAAGTTATTCCAGAAGGCCAACGCGGGAGATGCCAAGGCGCAGTTCGAGATTGCACAAATTTTGCTGGGCGATCCCTATCTCGCCAAGGACGACTCCAAGGGATTCGCTTTTCTTGAGAAAGCGGCCAAGCAGGGCTTGCCTCCGGCCCAGTTCGCGATGGGGGATTATTTCTCCTCGCACAAAAATGATTTGGTGACTGCTTATGTTTGGTACGCGCTGGCTCGGAAGAATCGTTATAAAGAGAGCGACCAAAAGCTGACAGATCTGGCGGAGAAAATGACGCCGGAACAGCTGGCCGAGGCGCGCCGTCGAGCGGACAGCGATAACCCCTTTTGAGGAGTGCTTGAGAACTTCGGTCCCAGCATCTTTCCAAGAGCGCCCATCCTGCTACAATCGCTAGCTTTATGATTCGAGGGA
This sequence comes from Terriglobales bacterium, assembly GCA_049513095.1. Lineage (GTDB taxonomy): Bacteria > Acidobacteriota > Terriglobia > Terriglobales > Acidobacteriaceae > Acidiflorens. Next base: position 15,020 of record JBEKWL010000006.1, on the reverse strand, counting down.
ACTTCCTGCCCGACAGAAACGTACTTCTTGTGTGCTGTCAAAGATAGATCAGTGGCGGACGGTCGGTACACGGCCCCTTAAGGGGCGTCTGATTTCGGAGAATTGACGGTATCGCTAAAGCGATACCCTGATACGAATCTTGGTTTTCGGCAGCCCTGCTAGGCAGTCAGGCGCGTTCACGGAGTCTGGTTTTGGAAGAGACCCAGGTTGTCGGATTGCTGGTCCGTCGCTGCGTTGGGGGCGATGCCGCGGCTTGGGAAGAGATTGTGCAGCGCTATCACCGGCGGATTTACAACGTCTGCTACCGGTTTGCCGGGGATTCGGAGAACGCTCAGGACCTCACCCAAGAGGTCTTCATCAGGATGTATCGGACTTTGAACACCTATGACGCGGGTAAGGGCGCGTTTATGACCTGGGTCACCACCATTACTCGCAATCTGCTGGTCGATCACTTCCGGAAGTCCAAGGGCGAGCGGATCACGGATTCTTTGGATTCGGCGCCTTCTGAGCGTGAGGATGCTCAGCCGCTTAGCGAGCAGATCGCGGACCGGGGGCTGCCACCGGATGCGGCGGTGCAACGCCGGGAAACGCGGGAAATGGTGCATTTGGCTTTGCAGAAACTGTCTCCGGAACTGCGGGAGGCGGTGATTCTGAGGGATTTACAGGACATGGACTATCGGGAAATCGCTACGGCTTTGAGGGTTCCGGAGGGGACCGTCAAGTCACGAATTAACCGGGGACGAGCGGAACTTGCGCGCCTCCTACAACGTACTTATAGGCAGGTGATCTGATGCCAGAGGAAACGAAGCACGGGGTGGAGTGCGCCGAGTTCGAAGCGCTGCTTAGCGAGGTCATAGACCGCGACGCCCTGGACGGTAAAGGGCAGTTGAGCGCGGCTCGCAAGGAGAGTTTCGAAGCGCATCGGCGCGTCTGCGGGGTCTGCGGTCCGCTGTTCGCGGAGGTGCAGGCTGGGCAGCAATGGCTGCGGTCGCTCGAGGCAGTCGAGCCTCCGGCTTATCTGGTCCACAACATTCTGGCGGCTACGAGTGGAGTGGTGAGTCGGCGATCACTTTCGGCGACGGCGGCGACTGCCGACGGCAGGACGACTCCTTTCGGCGAGCGGGTGCGGGAGTGGTGGGATTCCTTGATCACCCCGGCGGCGGCCTTTGTGCGGCAGCCGCGGTTTGTGATGTCGTTTGGGATGATCTTCTTCTCGTTCTCGCTGGCGCTGAGCGCGGCGGGCGTGAAGGCAAAGGACGTGGCGAAGGTCGACCTGCGGCCAGCAGCCTTGCGGCATGCGTATAACGGGGCGCAGGTCTGGGTGGTGCAGCACTACGAAAATATCCGGTTCGTGTACGAGATCGAATCGAAGCTGCGCGAGCTGAAGCGGGCCAACCCTCCCGCCGAACCGCTCCCCGCAGAACCGAAAGAAAATCGCAAGAACAATACCAGTGGGCAACCAGACCAGAGACAGGATCGTAACTACTCCCAGGAATACAACCAGCCGGTTTTAGCCGCGCTCAGGGATGTTTCACCTGCTGTGACGGCGACCACAAATCGGAGGTTTGTATGAACTGCGCCAATCATGCTGATGCGTCAGCAGTGGCCTATTGCCGCACTTGCGGAAAAGCACTGTGCGGGAACTGTACACGTCCCGTGCGGGGCGTGATCTACTGCGAGGACTGCCTGGGAGCGAAGATGGAAGGCGTTGGAGCGGCGGGATTTGTTCCCGGCGGCTATGCTCCGACAACATTCTCAGCGGCTGCGCCGGGGCAGGCACCTCCTCCACCGCCTCGTCCGGAGGGCAGTGGCCCCAACCCGGCCGTGGCGGGCATTCTTGCCGGATTTTTTCCCTTTGGCGTGGGTGCCGTTTACACCGGACAATATGCTAAGGGCTTGGCGCATCTTGTGACCATAACCCTACTCTTCGTTGGGGCTAACGCGGGAGACCACGGGAACAGTGAAGCCCTCAAGACCATCTGCATCTTCGGCATCATTTTCTTCTGGGTTTACCAAATTATTGATGCCGTGCGCTCGGCGCGCGCCATTCAGGCGGGCTTGCCCGCGCCGGACCCTTATGGGTTGGCGGCAACTTTCACCGGCGGGGCAAAGATCGACACCGGCAGAGTTCCGATGGGTGCGCTCGTCCTGATTTTGCTGGGCGTGCTCTTCCTGCTGCATACGCTGGGCTTGACCGCATACGGACCACTGGGTCCTTTCTGGCCTTTGATTTTGATCTTCCTTGGCGGCTGGATGTTCGCCCGCGCCTGGGGCTGGGTGGGACCGACGCGGAATGCAGACCGGGCGAGGGAAAAAATGGCGCGTCACGGCTTTTCCCCGACTATGCAGAACCTGGCGGCGGCCGCTTCCTGTCAATGTGCACGGTGCCGCACGCGGCGGATTACGGGTCCGGTGATCGTTTTCACTTTTGGCGTCCTGTTCCTGCTGAGCAACCTGCACGAGTCCGGCCTTGGCTTTCACCGCACCTGGCCGGTAATTCTGCTGGTGGTGGGCGCTTTGAAATTGATGCAGGGGAGCGCATCAGTGGAGGGACATATCTCGCCGCTGCCGGGCGCAAATCCGGTGGGAGGACCGATTCCTCCAGCGCCGCCGGTTCCGCCGATTCCGCCTGTACCGCCGACAAGTGAGGTGAACCGTGGCTAGCCCAATGATGCCGCAGACTCCGCCACCGCGTCTTCCGCGCCGTTCGATTGCCGGTCCGGTCATACTGATCCTGATGGGGATCCTGTTCCTGCTGGGAACGATGAGGATCATGGACATCCACCACCTGGGAGCGCTTTTCGCGCGCTTCTGGCCCGCCCTGCTGATCCTGTGGGGCGTGCTGAAGCTGATCGAATACGAACAGGCGAAACGCTACGGCCAGCCGGTGCGCGGGATTGGCGTCGGTGGTGTTTTCCTGCTGCTGTTCCTGATCATGGCCGGACTGATTGCAACCCAGGCGTCGCGGGTGGACTGGAAGAACCTCGGGGACCACATCGATCTTGGGGATGATGAAGGCATCAACGAAATCTTTGGCGGATCCAGCTTCGACTACAGCGGCGAACTCAGCAACGCCTTGCCGGCGGGTGGCAACAGCCTGCACGTCGATATTCTGCACATCAATGACGATCGCGGGACGATTACGGTCAATGTGTCGGACGACAAAAAGGTGAAGGTCTCCTGGCGGAAGAAGGTTCACGCCGAAAATCAGCAGGACGCCGACCGCTACAATGCCAAGACCGATCCTTCGATTACGCAAGGGGATAAAGTGCTCACGCTGAACGCCAATACCCAGGGTGCGGGCGATAAGGGCGTGACCACCGACTTGGATATTTATGTGCCGGTCAACACCGCACTGGTGATCGCTTCGGGCCGAGGCGCTGTGACCATTGCGGGCATGGCCAGCAATGTTGAGGTTGACCACCATCGCGGAGAAGTCAATATTAACGACCACACCGGAAACGTCTCGCTGGAGATGGAGCATGGTTCTGTCCGGCTGGGGCATGTGAAGGGCGACGTGAGCGTTCAGGGCAGGGGGGACGAAGTGGCGGTGGAAGATGTGGATGGCGCGGTGCACGTGAATGGAGAGTTTCGGGAAACCCGGCTGGTTCGAGTGAGCAAGACGGTGAGTTTCCGCTCGGCGCGCACGGACATGGAATTTTCGCGCCTGGACGGCAGAATGGATCTGGATTCTGGCGACCTGCGCGCCGATTCGCTGAGCGGACCGATGCTCCTGAAGACGCGCTCGAAGGACATAACGCTCGAAGGTTTGTCGGGCGACCTGCGCCTGGAAGACGTAAACGGGACGGTCTCGGTCGGGGTGTACAAGCCGGGGAATATGCAGATCGACAACCGCAGGGGCGACGTGCAGGTTTCGATTCCTCCGAATACGGCGATCAAAGTTGAAGCGCGCACGCGCGAAGGGGAGATCGAGAGCGATTTCGACGAAATCAAAGTAGACAATAAAGACAAGCAATCAAGCGCCAGCGGTGCGATCGGAACAAACGGCCCGCGGCTGGTGATGAACTGCGACAAGGGAACGATTGAGATCCGCAAAGGGACGGTCGCAGTCGCTCCTCCAGTTCCGCCGACTCCGCCGGCCACGCCGGGGAAACCGGGCAAGCCGGCGAAAGCGCTGCCGGCTCCGAAGGCGGCGCCGGTGGAGAGTGAGAATTAAGAGGGCGGCTGGCGGCTGTTGGCTTTTAGCTGTTGGCCTTTAGCTCACCACTTCGCTCACAGTCAGGGTTGAGTGAAAAGTGCTAGCTTCAACAATGCGGCAGAATCTCGCCGGGCTCCTGACGATCCTTAGCTCTGACGATCTTGAGCCTCGACTTACTTAGCCGGAGACATCAGCGGTTTGCCCTTCTCGACGACGAAGGTAACCAGCAGCTTGCAAGGCATTTTCCCCGAACATTCTGCCCAATGAACCTTTTCAGCCGGGACGAAGAAGGCCTCGCCCGGGTTCACCGTCCTAGTCGGAGTGCCCTCGATGTCTAGACTAAGAGTGCCCTCCAGTAAATAGGCGAAGAGGTCACCGGGATGGGTGTGTCTCGCTTCGCGGGCGCCCGGCGCAAATTCCACCGTTTCCTGTACACCTTCGCGGCCCGGGACACTGAGGTCTTGCTTCGTCAGCACGGTGCGTTTGATCTAACCAATCTTCTGAGCATGCAGGGTAAGAACAGAGAACCACGCCAGGAAAGTGGCGAACACAACCGCCAGCGTAACCGAAATCAGTTTCGAGCGCTTCATAACCGCCTCCTTGCAGTGCGACAACGTTGTCGGGAAGGAACTTGACGCCCATCGCGCCGCCGAGTTTCTCCAACGGTGCGGTAGCGAGAGATGGTTTGGCCGATCATGCGTGACAAATCTTACGTGGATGAAACGGGCAAAGTCAATCAAAGCGGTGGGGTTGGCGGTGTCTCAAAAGGTTTTTCTCACCATACGTCGCACCTCTTCTCCGGTGCCCGCACCATGGGCACGTCGGCTTTGCAGCTAAACGCCTTCTGGAATTCCGGCAGGTTGGAGAGCGGACCGATGACACGGTATTTCCCAATCGGGTGCGGATCCGACTGCATCATGACCCGTTGTTCTTCAATGCGAATGGCATCGCCGCGCCATTGTCCCCATGCAATGAAGAACTGCTGTTCTGGAGTGAATCCGTCGATGTCCGGCGGGCGCGGCTTGCCTTCGAGGGACTTCTGGAAGGCGAGGAACGCGACTTTGGCGCCGCCGAGGTCGCCGATGCTCTCACCCAGCACCAGTTTGCCATTGTGGTGAACGCCAGGCTCGATGAAGTAGTTGTCGAACTGATCGACTACGCAGGCGCCGCGCTGCTGGAACTGCGCCAGATCGCTGTCCGTCCACCAGTTTCTCAGGCGCCCCTGGTAATCGTACTTCGCGCCCTGGTCGTCGAAGCCATGCGAAATCTCATGGCCGATGACCACCCCGATCGAGCCGTAGTTGACGGCGTCGGTGGCGTTGTTATCAAAGCCCGGCGGTTGCAGGATGCCGGCGGGGAAAACGATCTCGTTCCAGAGCGGGTTGTAGTAGGCGTTCGAGGTCGGCGGCGTCATGCCCCAGCGGCTGCGGTCCACAGGTTTGCCGATTGTGAGGCGGTCGTCTTCCATGACGAAATGCCGGCTGGCGAGATAGTCTTCGAAGAAAGCACCGGCGCGGATATCGACCGGGCTGTAGTCCTTCCAGTGGTCGGGATAGCCGATCTTGGGATTGAAGGTGGCGATCTTGGCCATCGCTCGCTCCTTGGTCTCGTTGCTCATCCACGGGCGGCTGAGAATGTCGTCCCGCATGGCCAAAAGCAGGTTCCGCACCATCTCCTGCGCGCGCGCCTTGGCCTCAGGCGGGAAATATTTTTCCGCATACTTCTTGCCCAAGGCTTCACCCAAGAACTGATCAGTGGATTCCACGCAACGCTTCCATCGGGGCTTTATCTCGGCCTGGCCGCGCAGGTACTTGCCGAAGAAAGCGAAATCCTCCTCGACGATGGGAGCTGACAGAGCTTCGGCCGTCGAGTTCAGTACCTGCCATTTCAAATAGACCTTCCAGTCGGCCAGAGAAGTCTGCTGCAACTGGCGGTCGAATTCCTGCATGTACTTGGGCTGGTCCAAGTTCATGTCGACGTCCTGGGCCAGTTTCTTGTGCTGGAAGTAATTAGCCCAGTCGAAATGCGGGGTGGCCGCCTTCAGTTGGGCAAATGTCATATTGTGGTCAGTGGCGGTGGGATCGCGGAGAGTGACGTTGTCGAGGGCGGCCTCCGCGAACTTGGTCTCCATGTCCATGACGGTCTGCGCGCCCGCGGCTGCGGATTTCTGGTCCCAGCCTACGAGCGTGAACATTTTGGCGATGTGCACCACGTACTTTTCCCGGGCCTCTTGGAAGCGGGCGTCGGGTTTGAGATAGTAGTCGCGATCGGGCAGGGCGTAGCCGCTGGCGCCGATGTCCGCCAATACCCAGGTGGGGTTGTGGGGATCGGTGGAGCTGGAGAGATTAAAGGGCATGGCCACCAGGACGTCGTGCAGATCAGCCATGACGGGCTGCAGGCCAGCGTTCTCTTTGACCGCATCGATTTCCGCGAACCATTTCTTCAGCGGTTCGATTCCCCGCGCATTCACGCGAGACTCGTCCATGCAGGCGCCGTAGAAGTCACCGATGATTTGCTCGGTGCTTCCTTTCGCCGCGGTCTTATCCTGTCGGGCGGATTCGAGGATATCCTTCAGTTTGTCCTTGGTGGTTTCGCCCGACTCCCAACGTTTACTCCAGCGCACCATGGTCGAAGGGATGGGATGATTCGCCCGCCACGTGCCATTGGCATACTCGTAAAAGTCTGTGCAGGGATCACTTTTGCGATCGAGGTCGGTTACATCGATGCCGTGCAGTGGAGAAGTTTGGGAGGGTAGAAAAGGGACACACAAAAGGACGAACAGCACAGTGCTGAGAACGCGCATGTAAGAGTCTCTCCTTGGATACGGGCCAAAAGTTGTCCGATATAGCGCATGCCATTCTAGTCGAAAAGCCTTCGCAGACATGCTTCTTTGCCGCTCTAACCGTTCAACCAACTTCGCCCGGTCCGTAGCTGTTGTAATATCCCGATATCGCTCATTGACAGGGGTTTTGAGCGCTAACGCCTGCTTACATCAACAATCCGGGCGGAAGCGGCGGTGCTTGCCAATTCTCCCGGCTGCCGCACGAGGAGTTGCTGCAGAAGCACCAGATCGCTTTCAACATCAGCGCGAGCCGTCTTTCGGGCGGCGGCGGCTTTCAATTCCTCGCGCAAGCGTGCCTTCACGAGGCCTGCGGCAAACTCGAAACCCTCCGGAACGCTCAGAATATTGGCTCGCGCAATGCCCACGGGGGTGACCTCGGCGCCCAGGCGCACCTTTAGCGTGGGTTCTCCGGAAGCATCGAAGGCGGGCTCGGCCGCGGCGTGCAAGGACGCCCAGCGGGGGTCGTCTGCCGCCGCGGCCGAAGACTCGGTTCGAAGCAGTTCCTCGAATCGGTCCTGAACAGCGCGGCGATCCATGCGCGTCAGGGACGCATCCAACTGCTGCTGGGAATCGAGGATCAGCGCGTTCCGCGACGGGTTAAAGCGCCCGTGTCCGACATACCCGGCGATCAGGGCACCGGCGATGTAGGGGTGCAGCGCGAAGAGCGGCAGCATGTATTTCTTCGCCGTCAGCGCGCACTCCGTCACGGTGTGCGCGGGTTTGGAGCGCGGGACCGTGCCTGGGACTTGCGGAATTGCGTAGCTCGATGGTCGCGAAGTCCGCAGCTCGGGATGACGCCGGGTGTAGGAGGAAAGCGTTCTGGCCAGCTGTTTCGGGGTGGTGACGCCGAGGTCGGCGACGATGCTGCGATGCACGGCGTGGGGATGGTAGAAATCGATGATGCCGCGCGCGAAGTCAGCGCAGTTGGCCGTAACCAGCGTCCAGCGCTGGCGGTTGGGCCGGTTGTTGAGCTTGCGAATCAGCGCCGCGTCCTGCTCGGGGGTGGTCTCAACCTCAAAGGCGTAGATGGTGCGGATATAGGAGGCCCCGATCAACTCGTACCAGACGCCACCGGGCGTGCCGCCGTCGGGAAGGTCGGGAACGAGCGATTCCAGGTGATCGCGCCGGTAGCGGTCGCGCAGAAACGCAAGCAGCTTGGCGTCGACAAAGAGCGGGACGTCTTCCTGTTTTTCTACGGCGTACAGATAAGGGATGAGAGGAATTGCGATCCAGTCGTAACCCGCGATGCCGCGGTAACGGCTGAGGACGATTCCGGTTTCGCCCGGCGCACAGAGACGCAGGACGACCGGGGATGCGGCGCAGACCCCGCTGAGGTAGACCGAGGCATGGCCTGTCCCGGCGAGAGCGCCATCGTAACCGTAGGGCTCTCCCAAGAACAACGTTGCCTCAGCCCGCGCGCGGGGAATCGAGCACAAGCAGAAAAGCAGAATGGCGCTCAGCTTCTTCAGTCTCAAAATGGCCTCTACGTCCGCCGTGCGCCGTCCTTACAGAAAGACGCATCCTCCTTCAGGGGTCGGTTCTCCGGCTCTCCTTTTGCGCTGCTACTAACTGTTGCAATATTGTGATTTTACCATTGGCCGCTGCACACGGGTTCTAGCAGGTTGCTGGGAAACTGGCTTCCGAGCAGAGAGTGTAACCTCAGCGGCTAAAGCCGAAGTGAAAACAAAGCGGTTACCGCAGCGCTGAAGCGCGGCGCCAGCCAAAATCAGGCGCGAGACCGAGTTTTCCGCAGCCTGCTAGAGCTGGTTGCATAAATGCCTTGCGGTTCGGAAGGCACGTCCCTCAGGGGCTAAAGCCCGCATTCTTCCAGGTCCCGAACGGCACCCTTCGGCTTCGCTCAGGGCAGGCTCTTGAAGCCGTGCCCTACCCAAAACCGATTTATGAAGCCAGCTCTACCCCTTTCGGAGTCGCCTTTGTTAGTGCTGTTTGGCTGAGGAACTGGCGGCCAGTTCGCGGAAGAGGCCGAGCAAGGCGGATGCGGCTTTCTGATCGGAGAGGTTTTCCAGGGCCACGGTGGCGGTGAAGTGCGGGGAGGTGGAGTTGAAGCGGACGCCTACAAAATCCTTGTCGCGCCAGGAGGCCAGCGCATTCACCACCGGGGTGAGCTCGACGGGCCAGTCGTCCTTGGTGGTCAGAATGACGGGGCCGGGGCGGCTGATGGTCCAGGCGCGAGTGCGGGCCGATGCTTTCACCCCCGAGCTTTTCGCGCCCGAGTGGCCCGACCAACGATGACGGATGACGTCGAGATGGAAGCCCGGGGGGAATCCCATGTCGGCTTCGAAAGTGAGCGTTTCCTGCTGCTGGCGCCAGCGGCTCAGGGCCCACTGCACCGGGAGCGGACGCGGCAACAGGCGAATGGTGAGACGGGCATCCTCAAACCAGCGCGAGGAAAGATGAAGAGTTGCCTTCAACCGCGAACTGCTGGCCTGCCATCGCAGATCGCCGATGCGGCCTTTTCCGAGGCATGCGGCCTGGACCCACTGCAGCACGTTGCCTGCACGCCTGCGGTTGTAACGGACAAACCAGGCATACCAGGCGAAAGAGAGAGCGAGCGCTGCGACTACGTCAATGAGAATGAAACGCCCCACGTTGCCTCGTGCAGGAAATCGTACTTCTTACGGATGCAACTGCGCAAGGGGGGAGATGAGGGAAAAAAGGCTGCAGACGGTTGGCCAGTTTTTCGTGCTACTCTCGCGCCACTCTCCCGCCACTCTCCCGCTACAATGATGGCGTGCCGTTCCGAATCCGACAATTCGAGAAAGCCGATTTTGACGCGTTGTGGGGGATTGACCAGGCTTGCTTCGATCCGCAATTGGCGTACTCGCGAACGGAAATGGCCTTGTATATGCGCCGGCCGGGGTCGTTCACTCTGGTGGCCGAGAGCCAAGGCGGTGAGGTTGAGGGCAACGGCGGCGCGGCGGCGGGGATTCCGCGTGTCAGCATTCCAGGTTTGAACATTTCAGATTTGAACATTCTGGGTTTCATCGTGGCGGAGATTCGCCGCAAGAGTGGGCACATCATTACCATCGATGTGGTCGCGGAGGCGCGGCGGGCGGGAGTGGGCTCGGCTTTGCTGCGGGCTGCGGAAGAACAGTTGCTGCGGGCAGGAGCGGCGGCGGTTGCGCTAGAGACGCCGGTGAATAATGCCGCCGCCATTCGCTTTTACAAACAGAAAGGGTATTTCGTGGAAAAGACGGTCGCCGGATACTATTCGAACCAGATGGATGCGCTGGTTATGACGAAAGAGCTGTCGAGTTCGGTGGTGAGATGATTTGCGGAGAGATCTGGGTCGTCCCTCCGGGACTCGAATCGCTTTTAGCACTCTCCCCAGCGCTGAAGCGCTGGGCTAAGGTCGGTCGCCCCTCTGGGGCTGGATCCTGGTCGCCCCTTTCGGGGCTGGATTCTCGTAAAGCTGCGGGTTGCCGTGTCTTCCGCCGCGGGGTGAGACGGGGCTAGCCCCGTCTCTACGGATGGAAGGATTGCGCAGAAGGAATGGCTTGATGAAGATTGCGATCCAGGGAGAACTTGGCTCTTTCAGCCACGAAGCGGCGGAAGCGATGTTGCCGCGGGCGAAGGTGGTGCCGTGCGCGCGCTCGCTCGAGGTGTTTGACCGAGTCAAGCGTGGATCAGTGGACGGGGCGGTGATTCCGATTGAGAACTCGCTGGCGGGGTCGGTCGCCGAACATTTCGATCTGTTGCTGGGGCGCGAGGTTCATATCGTGCGCGAGTTCCGGTTGCGCATCGTACACAACCTGATCGCGCTGCCGGGGACGAAACTCGGCGATGTGCGGCGCGTGTTCTCGCATCCCGTGGCGCTCGATCAGTGCCGCGACCTGTTTGCGAAGAATCCGAAGCTGGAACCGGTGCCGTTCTACGACACGGCGGGAAGCGTGAAGCATGTGGTGACGGAGAGCTTGCGCGATGCCGCGGGCATTGCCAGCCGGCGGGCCGCCGAAGTGTATGGAGGAAAAATTCTGAAGGCCGGAATTGAGGATGACAAGAAGAACTTTACGCGCTTCTTTCTGATTAAGCGGGGAAAGCCGCGGGCGGCGCGCAACGCGAATAAGGCGAAAGCGGATAAGACTTCTTTGGCGTTCAGCGTGAAGAATATTCCGGGGGCGCTGTTCAAGGCACTCAGCGTGTTCGCGCTGCGCGACATCAGTTTGAGCAAGATCGAGTCGCGGCCCCTGCGCGGGCGTCCGTGGGAGTACGTGTTTTTTGTGGACCTGCTGCGGGGCGACGATGAAGATTCGCGCAATGCCCTGCGGCATCTCGGCGAGATCTCGGACCTGGTGAAGGTGCTGGGGATTTATCCGGAAGCGTGAGGCTTCGGTAGAGACGCGGCTGAGGATTGTGGATGTGCAGTGATGTGGATGTGCCCTCCAGCATTCATCACAACCTGCTGTGAGGGGGCGCATTGCGCATTTGCCCTGGTTCCGCGTAAGGTGAACTCAAACGGAGGCGATGTCCAATGCACTGCTAGGGGGGCCAAAGTCCCTGCGTGCCTTGCAAAAGGCTAGAAAAGGTATAGAATTCAACGACCTAAGACTAAGGCTTGCATCTTTTTTGCAGTTTAGTTCATCCAAAGTTGAGTGAAAGACACTCAAGTGAAAACCATGGGCGACCCTATTTCTTATTCTTCTTCCGAGCACACTACTTACGAAACCACAGAGCGGTCGCTGCCGATTTTGCCGGTGCGCGACACGGTCCTGTTCCCTCACGCGGTGCTGCCGCTGACGGTGGGAAGAGAAAGTTCTGTCCAGCTGATCAACTCGCTGGGCGACGACAAGACCATCGTAGTGGTGGCACAGCGCGAGGCGCGGGTGGACTCGCCGCAACCGACCGATCTGTACGCCATCGGAACGCTGGCGGTGGTGCACAAAGTGGTCAAGATGCCCAACCAGAGTCTGTTTGTTTTTGCGGAAGGACTGGAGCGGGTGCGGCTGGCGGATTTCGCGCAGCTTACGCCGTTCATGCGGGCGCGGGTGACCACGGTTCCGGAGACGATTCCGCCCAAGGATTCCGAGATTGAAGCTTTGCAGCGGAACGTGCTGACCTTGTTCCAGCAGATCGTGGCCGGTTCGCCGACGCTGTCGGACGAACTCTCGACGGTGGCGATGAATATTGAAGAACCGGGACGGCTGGTGGACTTTATCGCCTCGTCGCTGCCCTCGCTTTCAACGGCCGACAAGCAGGAGACGCTGGAGACGAGCGACGTCCGGGTGCGGCTGGGAAAAATCAATCAGCACCTGGCCAAAGAACTGGAAGTGCAGCAACTGCGGAACAAGATCCAGTCGGAAGTGCAGGATCGGGTGCAGCAAACGCAGCGCGAGTACTACTTGCGCGAGCAGATGAAGGCGATCCAAAAAGAACTGGGCGAGCAGGACGAGGGGCAGCGCGACACCGACGAACTGAAACAGAAGATCGAATCCGCGGGCATGCCCGATGACGTGAAGAAAGAAGCGCTGAAGGAACTGGGGCGGCTGGCGCGCATGTCGCCGATGGCGGCGGATTATTCGGTTACACGGAACTACATCGAGTGGCTGGCGATCCTGCCCTGGGCGAAGACTTCGGGTGGAGAAATTGAAATTCCGAAGGCGAAAGAGATTCTCGACGCCGACCACTACGACTTGCAGAAGGTGAAAGACCGCATCCTGGATTATCTTTCGGTGCGGCGGTTGAAGCCCAACATGAAAGGGCCGATTCTGTGTTTCGTGGGGCCTCCGGGCGTGGGCAAAACTTCGTTGGGCAAATCGATTGCGCGGGCGCTGGGGCGCAAGTTCGTGCGTCTGTCGCTGGGCGGGGTGCACGACGAAGCGGAAATTCGCGGCCACCGGCGCACCTACATCGGGGCGTTGCCGGGGCAGATCATTCAGGGGATACGGCGGGCGGAGACGAAAGATCCGGTCTTCATGCTCGACGAAATTGACAAGGTGGGGCGGGACTTCCGCGGGGATCCGGCGTCGGCGCTGCTGGAAGCGCTCGATCCGGAGCAGAACGCGACTTTTCGCGACAACTACCTGGACGTGATGTTCGATCTCTCCAAGGTGTTGTTCATTACCACTGCGAACATGCTGGATCCGATCGCCGAGCCGCTGCGCGACCGCATGGAGATTATCGAACTGCAGGGGTACACCGAGGAGGAGAAAGTACACATCGCGTTCCAATACCTGATTCCGCGGCAGATCGAGGAAAACGGAATCACGAAAGAGCAGATCGAATTTCCGGAAGAGGCGGTCAGCCACGTGATCCGCCATTACACGCGCGAGGCGGGCGTGCGGAACCTGGAACGCAACATCGGTACCATCTGCCGCAAGCAGGCGCGCCGGATCGCGGAAGGAAAAACCGAGAAGCTGGTGATTACCAAGGAAATCGTGCAGGAGTTTCTGGGCGGGATCAAGATCCGCAGCGAGGGCGAAATTGCCGAGCGCACCAAGCGCCCGGGCGTGGTGGTGGGATTGGCGTGGACACCATCGGGCGGCGACGTGTTGTTCGTCGAAGCCAACCAGATGAAGGGCAAAGGCGGGCTGACCATCACCGGTCAGATTCAGGACGTGATGCGCGAGTCGATGCAGGCCGGGCTGAGCTGGGTGCGTTCGAATGCGAAGGAGTTGGGCATTGACGAAGAATTTTTCGCCAACCATGACATCCACATTCACGTGCCGGCGGGAGCGATTCCGAAAGACGGTCCTTCGGCGGGCGTCACCATCGTGACTGCCCTGGTGTCGTTGCTGTCGGGCAAGCAGGTGCGTCCGCTGACGGCGATGACGGGCGAGATCACGCTGAGCGGAAATGTACTGCCGGTGGGCGGCATCAAGGAGAAAGTGCTGGCCGCCAAACGCGCCGGTGTGCATGACGTGATTCTGCCGGCGGAGAACAAAACCAATGTCGAGGAAGATCTGACGCCCGAGCAGTTGCTGGGATTAGCGACGCACTACGTGAAGACCATCGACGAAGTGCTGGAGTTCGCGCTGCCGTCGTCGCCTCGTGAAGAACGTCTGGACGCCGAAGAGCGCGAGAAGGTGCTGAGCAACTAGGACAGGCTGTCAGCTCTCAGCTCTCAGTTGCCGCTTGTCAACTGCCGGTTTCGAACGAGGCGGGCAAGCAACTTGGCCCAGCAACTGCGATAACTGCATATGAGAGACCCTCATTGCGATCGGGTTCCGCTCAACGAGTGCAATCGCGATTTTTCGACAACAACTGTTCACCGAATTCTTTCGCCTCTAACTTACCTTCTTCTTTTCTTCCTGCTCGCGCGCTTCTCCCTCATGGGTCAGTTGGAGGCCCTTGAGATCCACTTCGACAGACAGCCCGGTCAGGTCCGCGCTGTTAGCAATTCGGAACAGGGCTTCGGAAATTCGACCGACTGCTTCCCGCACCAGGCGTTCGTGCTGCTGTGGATCGGTGACGTACTGCACCATACTCATCTGGGTAATGGCGTTACGAATGTGGTGGTTCAGGAAGGCGAGTTCCAGAGTTCGCCGGATCGATCGCTTACGTCGCTGTTCGATAACGATCGTCACCAGGGCGGTAACGACAACCGCTTCCACTACAGCTGCGGCCGTCGCGCCTACATACCAGGACGTGTTTCCATACCAGCGCACAGCATTGAGTGCGACCCCAATGAACGCAGCCACGACGCCTATCACGCTTGCGGTGATCAGAGATTGGAAGAGAGACGCCGAACTGAAGCTAATGACATTCTTGCGGTGCTCGTAGTGGTGGGCTAGCTCATGGGCATAGGTCTTCATGACGACCCCCGCGTCAAAAACGTACCTGTGTGCTTTAGGTTACCCCTGGCATAGTCTTGCCGGTAGTGTCATGTGAGATTACCCGCCCCGGCGCACATTGGCGCCACCTGCAATCAGAACAGCTTCTTGCCGCAGGTCTGGCTGACATCTGCCGATACGAGCGTGGTGCCGTCCATGATGTCCAAGGCTTTTCCCGTTTGGCCATTATGGTCCTTGCAGAGTGGAACGATGTACCAGCCCTTGTCCT